>NZ_CP128846.1:2200625-2515000 GCF_030388665.1 Streptomyces flavofungini
GGTTGCGCAGGCGGATGTTGGCGAACGTGCCGCGGATCATGACCTCGTGGTTGCCGCGGCGCGAGCCGTAGCTGTTGAAGTCGCGGCGGGCGACGCCGTGCTCCGTGAGGTACTGGCCGGCCGGGGTGTCGGCCTTGATGGCGCCGGCCGGGGAGATGTGGTCGGTGGTGACCGAGTCGCCCAGCTTGGCGAGGACGCGGGCGCCGGTGATGTCCTTGACCGGGGCCGGCTCCATCTGCATGCCCTCGAAGTACGGGGGCTTGCGGACGTAGGTGGACTCGGTGTCCCACTCGAAGGTGTTGCCGGTCGGGATCGAGAGCGCCTGCCACTGGGCGTCGCCCGCGAACACGTCGGAGTAGGACTTGTTGAACATGTCCTCGCCGATGGAGTTGGCGACGACGTCGTTGACCTCGGCCTCGGTCGGCCAGATGTCGGCGAGGAAGACGGGCTTGCCGTCCTGGTCCGTGCCGAGCGCGTCCTTGGTGATGTCCACCTTCATCGAACCCGCGATGGCGTACGCGACGACCAGCGGCGGCGACGCCAGGTAGTTCATCTTGACGTCGGGGTTGATGCGGCCCTCGAAGTTCCGGTTGCCGGAGAGGACGGACGTCACGGCCAGGTCGTGGTCGTTGACGGCCTTCGAGACCTCCTCGGGCAGCGGGCCCGAGTTGCCGATGCAGGTGGTGCAGCCGTAGCCGACCAGGTTGAAGCCGACCTTGTCCAGGTACGGGGTGAGGCCCGCCTTGTCGAAGTAGTCGGTGACGACCTTCGAGCCCGGGGCGAGGGTGGTCTTGACCCACGGCTTGCGGGTCAGGCCCTTCTCGACGGCCTTCTTCGCGACGAGCGCGGCGGCGACCATCACGTACGGGTTCGAGGTGTTGGTGCAGGACGTGATCGCGGCGACCGTGACGGCGCCGTGGTCGATCTCGTACGTCGAGCCGTCGGGGGCGGTCACGGTGACCGGGTTCGACGGGACGCCGTTGGTGGTGGCCGGGGCGTCGGAGGCCGGGAAGGACTCCTTGCCCGCCTCGTCGGCGGTGTCGACGTAGTTGCGCACGTCGAGGGCGAACTGCTGCGCGGCGTTCGCGAGGACGATGCGGTCCTGCGGGCGCTTGGGACCGGCGATCGACGGGACGACCGTGGAGAGGTCCAGCTCCAGCTTCTCGGAGAAGTCCGGCTCGGCGGCCGGGTCCAGCCAGAGGCCCTGCTCCTTGGCGTACGCCTCGACGAGCGCGACCTGCTGCTCGGAGCGGCCGGTCAGACGCAGGTAGTTCAGGGTCTCGCCGTCGATCGGGAAGATCGCGGCGGTGGAGCCGAACTCCGGCGACATGTTGCCGATGGTGGCGCGGTTGGCGAGCGACGTGGCGGCGACGCCCTCGCCGTAGAACTCGACGAACTTGCCGACGACGCCGTGCTTGCGCAGCATCTCGGTGATCGTGAGCACCAGGTCCGTGGCGGTGGTGCCCGGCTTCAGCTCGCCGGTCAGCTTGAAGCCGACGACGCGCGGGATGAGCATCGAGACCGGCTGGCCCAGCATCGCGGCCTCGGCCTCGATGCCGCCGACGCCCCAGCCGAGGACGCCGAGGCCGTTGACCATGGTGGTGTGCGAGTCGGTGCCGACGAGGGTGTCGGGGTACGCCTGGCCGTTACGGACCATGACGGTCCTGGCCAGGTGCTCGATGTTCACCTGGTGCACGATGCCGGTGCCCGGCGGGACGACCTTGAACTCGTCGAACGCGGTCTGGCCCCAGCGCAGGAACTGGTAGCGCTCCTTGTTGCGGCCGTACTCCAGCTCCACGTTCTGGCCGAAGGCGTCCTTCGTGCCGAACTTGTCCGCGATGACGGAGTGGTCGATGACCAGCTCGGCCGGGGCCAGCGGGTTGATCTTGGCCGGGTCGCCGCCCAGCTCCTTCACGGCCTCACGCATCGTGGCGAGGTCCACGACGCACGGCACGCCGGTGAAGTCCTGCATGATCACGCGGGCCGGCGTGAACTGGATCTCCTGGCTCGGCTGCGCCTGGGAGTCCCAGGAGCCGAGCGCGCGGATGTGGTCGGCGGTGATGTTCGCGCCGTCCTCGGTACGGAGCAGGTTCTCCAGGAGGACCTTCAGGCTGTAGGGAAGGCGTGCGGAGCCCTCGACCTTGTCCAGCTTGAAGATCTCGTACGACTCGTCGCCCACGCGCAGCGTGGCGCGGGCGTCGAAGCTGTTCGCCGACACGACAGTCTCCTTCATATATGTGCGCAGTCCACCGCATCCTGCCGCTACGACTTCTCGCCAATCCGCTAAGGTAAGGCTAAGTTAGGTAACCCTTACCTTCAGACCGGCGACGCGTGCGGCTGCGGCACGCCTCGGCAGATATCTCGATGTCGAGATAACTCTAATACATGACCCGCCGTGACGACGAGGCGCGCCCCGCTGCACTTGTCACAGCGGCGGTCCGCCCGGCCCCGGTCGACGCCCTCACGGAAGACGTCGACGACCTCACGGCATCCTCGGCCGCCGCCCGCCCCGGGACGAGGTCCGTGCGTGGAGCGCCGCCGGTACGAGCGTCGGGCCGGGTGCCGGCGGGTGGGCGCCCTCGACCAGGGCGACCAGGCGGTCCACGGCAGCGCGGGCCATGAGTTCCGGGTTGAGGCTCACCGTGCTGACGGGCGGCGCGGTGCGCGCGTACCCCGGGTCCTCGCTGGCGCACACCAGGAGCAGGTCATCGGGGACGCGCAGGCCGTGGCGGCGCGCGGCCGCGAGGAGTTGGTGGCCGCCCGGGTCGTAGGCGGCGTACACCGCGTCGGCGCGGTCGGCGCCGGTGAGCAGTCCGTCGAAGGCCCGGCCCGCGGCGTCGGCCGCGTCGAACCGCACGGCGCGCGCGGCGACACCGCGCTCCGCGCACCACTGCTCGTACGTCTGCGTCACCGCGCGCGCGTAGGTCTCGGCGCCGCTGCCCGCCTGCAGGGCCACGCGCCGGGCGCCGGCCGCCGTCAGGTGGTCGAGGACCTCGCGGGTGGTGGCGGTGTGGTCGTTGTCGATCCAGTGGTCGCCCTCGCGCACGTCGCCGGGGACGCCGTCGAAGACGACCGGGATGCCGCGGGCGCGCAGGGCCCGCGCCATCGGGTCGCCCGGCGGGCTGTCGGCGATGAGCATGCCGTCGACGGCGAGCGTGTGCCAGGCCGCGTCGGCGAGCCGGTCGGCGGGCAGCGTCGTGAGCGCGTAGCCGTGCGCGTGCGCGGCGGCGGTGGCCGCGGTGACGGCCCGTGAGAAGTAGGCGATCTCGGCGTAGTTCCAGGGGCCGGGGAACGTGGTGACGGCGATGCCGAGCGTGCGGGTGCGCGGGCCCCTGCGCGGGGCGCCGTAGCCGAGCGCCGTCGCGGTCGCGCGGACCCGCCGCCGGGTCGCGTCGGACAGCCGCCCGGTCCCGTTGAGCGCGTGCGAGACGGTCGCGGTCGACACCTCGGCGGCGCGCGCGACGTCGGCGAGGGTCGGTCCGCTGTCCGGCACGCGGACATCGTACGGACGGAGGGGGTCGGGGACAGGAGGGCGGGGGGCGGGGCGAGAGGGTGTGCGGGCCACGTGCGCGTGGGGCTGCGGAATCCGTCGTTCGGGGTGGGTTCTGGTTAACGGGTTACTCACGGAGCGTGCGGTCACTGCCCCGTCGACGTATGCGCCTTGGAGTGGCCATGTCTGCTGAGTCCGCTGAGTCCGCCGAGTCCGCTGAGTCCGCCGAGCCGATCGCATCACCCGCGCCGCAGGCGCCCGAGGGGCCGGGAGCGCCGGAAGCACCGGAAGTGCCGGAAGTGCCGGAAGTGCCGGAAGCATCGACTTCGCATCTTGCCCGGCGCCGCCTGCTCGCCGCCGCCGGTGCCGTCGGCGCCGCCGGATTCGTCGCCGCGACCGGCACGCCCGCCGCCGCCTCGGCCGGGCACGGCCCCCGCCGCAGTGCCGCCCTCGTCGTGCACAACGCCCGCGTGTTCACCGGCGTGCGCGGCTCCGGGCCCGCGCGGGCGGTCGCCGTCGGGCGGGACGGGCGGATACTCGCCGTCGGGTCGGACGCCGAGGTGCGGCGGTTCGCGGGGCGGGACACTGAGGTCGTCAACGGGCGCGGCGGCAGCCTGCTCAGCGGGATCCACGACGCGCACGCCCACCCGACGGACGCGGCCACGCGCTCGCTGAGGCCCTCGCTCGACGGTGCCGAGCAGACCGTCGAGGAGCTGCGGAAGACCCTCACCGGGTTCCTGAAGGACACCTCCGGCGACGAGCCGGACGGCTGGCTCGTCGTGGAGGACTGGAACCCGGTGGGCCTGCTGCCGCGCGGCACCGCCCCGCACCACTCGATGCTCGACGCCCTGCCCACCCGCCGCCCCCTCGCCCTGCGCGGCGCCGACGGCCACAACATGTGGGTCAACCAGCGCGCCCTGGACATCGCGAAGATCACCGCCACGACACCGGACCCCGTCGGCGGCAAGATCGTCAAGGGGCCCGACGGCAAGCCGACCGGCGTGCTCAAGGACGACGCGCAGCCCCTGGTGTCCCGGCACATCCCCGAGCCCGACGAGGCCGCGCTCGTCGCCGCGGCCGCGAAGGTGTTCGCCGAGGCGGCGGCATCGGGGATCACCACGTTCATGGAGGCGGTGACGGGCGCGGACGAGCTGGCCCTGTACCGGGCGCTCGCCGCCGCGGGCAAGCTGCCGCAGCGGGTCGTGCCCGCGCTCCGGCTCACCTCCGAGCAGGTCAAGGACCCGCGCGCATCGCTTGCGTACGTGAAGAAGCTGCGCGCCGGCTTCGACGCAGTGCGCGGGCTCCGGTTCGGGACCGTCAAGGTGTTCCTCGACGGCGTCATCGAGTATCCGGCGCAGACCGCCGCGCTGCTCGAGCCCTATCTGGACAAGGACGGCAGGCCCACCGATCACCGCGGCGACCTGTATGTGTCGGCCGCCGACCTCGGACGGCTCGCCGCCGCCCTCAACGCCGAGGGCTGGCAGCTGCACGCGCACGCCATCGGCGACCGGGCCGTGCGCACCGCCCTCGACGGGTACGCGTACGCCCTGCGCCGCACCGGCCGCCGTGACGTCCGCAACACCATCGCGCACCTCCAGCTCGTCGACCCGTCCGATCTGCCCCGCTTCGCCGAACTCGGCGTCGTGGCTTGTATGCAGCTGCAATGGGCGACGCGGAACGCCTGGACGGTGGACTCGCTGCTCCCCTACCTCGGCGCGCCCCGGCACCGCTGGCTGTACCCGGCGCGCAGCCTGCAGGCGCACGGCGCGCGGTTGTCGGGTGGCTCCGACTGGCCGGTCGATCCGCTCCAGGTGTGGAACCAGGTCCGCACCGCCGTCGACCGGCGCGGCACGGACGCCGAGGGCGAGGGCGACCTGTACCGCGCGAAGGAGGGCATCAGCCGTACGTCGTCCCTGCTCACGCACACCCTCGGCAGCGCGCGGCAGCTCCGCGTGGAGCGCCTCACCGGGACCGTCGAGTGCGGCAAGCAGGCGGATCTGGTGCTGCTCGACCGCGATGTGACGCGGTGTCCGGTGGCCGAGATCAGCGGCGTCGAGGTGCGCCTCACGCTCGGCGGAGGCACAGTGGTGCACGACGGCGAGTCGCCGTCGGGGCGCGCCGCCGCCGCCCGGGTGACGCGGGCGGCGGGCCGGCCCCGGGTGACCTGCGGCTGCGGCTGAGCGCGGGCGACGAGCCGGGCCCGGTGCGGCCCGGCTCAACTCCCGGGCGCAGGGCGGCCCCCGAGGGCGCGAGCGCGGCCGCGCGCCCCGCTGGGAACCGGTCACTCCACCAATGGCCCACCCCAGCGCGTACGCCATCTCATATCTGAGATAGCCTGCACCTATGGCAGACGACTACCTCGTACGCATCGGCAAGCTCATCCGTGACGCCCGGCAGCACCGTGGCTGGACTCAGGCGCAGTTGGCCGAGGCGCTCAACACCAGCCAGAGCGCTGTCAACCGCATCGAGCGCGGCAACCAGAACATCAGCCTTGAGATGATCGCCCGCATCGGTGAGGCGCTCGACAGTGAGATCGTCTCGCTCGGCTATGCCGGTCCGATGCATCTGCGGGTCGTCGGCGGCCGTCGCCTCTCCGGCTCCATCGACGTCAAGACGAGCAAGAACGCCTGTGTCGCTCTGCTGTGCGCGTCGCTGCTCAACAAGGGCCGCACGGTGCTGCGCCGCGTCGCCCGCATCGAGGAGGTCTACCGCCTCCTGGAAGTCCTCAACTCCATCGGCGTGCGCACGCGTTGGATCAACGACGGCGTCGACCTGGAGATCGTGCCGCCCGCGCAGCTCGACATGGACGCCATCGACGCGGAGGCCGCCCGCCGCACCCGCTCGATCATCATGTTCCTGGGCCCGCTCCTGCACCGCATGGACCACTTCAAGCTGCCCTACGCGGGCGGCTGCGACCTGGGCACCCGCACGATCGAGCCACACATGATCGCGCTGCGCCGCTTCGGCCTGGACATCGCCGCGACCGAGGGGCTCTACCACGCGGAGGTCGCCCGCGACGTCACGCCCGACCGCCCGATCGTCCTGACCGAGCGCGGCGACACGGTGACGGAGAACGCGCTCCTCGCCGCCGCCCGCAGCGCCGGCACCACGGTCATCCGCAACGCCTCCTCCAACTACATGGTCCAGGACCTGTGCTTCTTCCTGGAGGCGCTCGGCGTCAAGGTCGAGGGCATCGGCACCACGACGCTGACCGTGCACGGCGTCCCCACCATCGACGTCGACGTGGACTACTGCCCGTCCGAGGACCCGGTCGAGGCGATGAGCCTGCTGGCCGCCGCCGTCGTGACCGAGTCCGAGCTGACCGTCAAGCGGGTGCCGATCGAGTTCCTGGAGATCGAGCTCGCGGTTCTCGAGGAGATGGGCCTCGACCACGACCGGTCGCCGGAGTACGCGGCGGACAACGGCCGCACCCGCCTCATCGACCTCACGGTGCGCCCCTCCAAGCTGGAGGCGCCCATCGACAAGATCCACCCGATGCCGTTCCCCGGCCTCAACATCGACAACGTCCCCTTCTTCGCGGCCATCGCGGCGGCGGCCCAGGGCCAGACCCTCATCCACGACTGGGTCTACGACAACCGCGCGATCTACCTGACGGACCTCAACCGCCTGGGCGGCCGCCTCCAGCTCCTGGACCCGCACCGCGTCCTGGTCGAGGGCCCGACGCGCTGGCGCGCCGCCGAGATGATGTGCCCGCCCGCGCTGCGGCCCGCCGTGGTGGTGCTGCTCGCGATGATGGCGGCCGAGGGCACGTCGGTGCTGCGCAACGTGTACGTGATCAACCGCGGCTACGAGGACCTGGCGGAGCGGCTGAACTCGGTCGGCGCGCAGATCGAGACGTTCCGGGACATCTGAGGCGTCCGGGGCGGTCGTTACCCGCCCTCGTTGGAGTCCGGGCGGGTCCCGGTGTGAAGGTGTGCCCCATGCCACCTCGCACCGTGACCCGCCTGTTCGCCGTCTGCGCCGCGCTCGCCCTGCTCGCGGGGTGCGGCTCCGGCGGCTCAGATAGTGACGGGTCCGGCGAGTCCGGCCGGGACGCGTCCGCTTCGCGGGCCCCGGACGTCGTGCCGACCGAGAGCCGGCCGCCCGTGCCCGGGCGCGGCTCCGGCGACCCGGACGACATCAACGGCGACGGCCACCGCGACCTGCTCATGAAGGTTTCGGGGCCCGACCCCCGGAGCCGCGGCGGCGGAGCGTCCCACATCGCCGTGGTCTTCGGCACCGGGCGCGGCCTCGACCCGACGGTCCGCAGCGTGTTCTCGTCGCGCCGGCTCGGGCTGCCCGCCGTGCAGGCCCCGGGGACCGGGGTCGTGCTCCCGGAGACCACCGCCGACCTGGACGACGACGGCTTCCCCGACTTCCTCAGCCGCGGCGGCGAGGAGATCCCCGAGGCGGAGCGCGGCCCCACCGGCTCCTCCCACCGCCGGATCGAGTACGTGACGTGGGGCGGCCCGGACGGGCCCCGGCCCACCGCGACGGCGACCCGTCTGCGACTGCCCGCGCAGGACGCGGCGGAGGGCTACGGCGCGATCGTGCGCGGCGACTTCGACGGCGACGGGCGCCACGACCTGGCGGGGCTGCGGCAGGACGGCACGGCCGTGGTGCTGTTGTTCGGCCCGTTCACGCGCGCGGGAGCGGCGGCGCGCACGGAGCGGCGCCCCCTGTCCGAGGACGGCCCGGCGTCCTACGGCAGGCTCCACGCGGACGAGCTGCCCGCCACCGGCAAGCCCCGCACCACCGGCCTGTTCGTGCACTACGGCAACGACGGCGAGCAGTCCGCGGGCGCCTACTTCGCCGCCCGCCCCGGCGGCGGCCTCGCCGCCACCGCTCGCTCGGTGCGCAAGGGGAACGGCCACGCCTTCGGCGACTTCGACGGGGACGGCACCCGTGACCTCGCGGTCGGCGACGACGGCGGACGCAACAACGAGCCGGGCGCCTCGAAGGAGGACGCCGACGTCCACGGCAGTTACGCCGTCTACCCGGGCGGCGACGGAGCCGTGCGCACCCACCTGCCGCCCGAGGGCGCCCGCCAGGGCTCCTACACGGCCGTCGACCCCGACGGCGACGGCCGCGACGCGCTCCTGCGCGGCACTCCCCGCAACCCGGTCCTCATCGACGGCGACCGCCGCGTCGGCCGACTCGTCCGCAGGCCGCCCGCCCGCGTCGACGGCACCCGCATCCCCGTCGGCAGCGGCACGCACCAGGTGCACACCGCCGCCGACTTCGACGGCGACGGCAAGGACGAGGTGGTCCTCTCCTGGACCTCGACGAGGCTCACCGCCGTCAACGGCTCGGAGCCGACGCACTGGTGGATCACGGACGGCGTGGGCGCGAAGGACGACGCGGCGTTCTCCTCGCGGAGGTTCGCGCGGCGGGGGTGAGGCGGGTGGGCGCGGCGGGGCTGCTCCCGAGCCGCCGGGCTCCTCCTCGGAAGGCTCCGGGGAGCAGCGGTTCAGGCAGGCGCCGCGGTGCCGGTGGAGGCGTCCCCCACCGTCTCGGCGACACGGTCGGCCAGGTCCTCCCACGGACGCGGACCGACGACCGGCACGCCGGCGGCCCGCGCCTGCGCGGCGAGCCACCGGCCGTACAGCACGCTGACGCGTGCGCGATGGCGCTGGGGTCCGGCCGCCGGCTCCCGGCGCAGGTAGTTGGCCGTCACCTGTCCCTCGTCGTCCTCGTGGAGAAAGACGGCACGGACCGGGCCATGGGGCGTCGCCGGTCCGGGCAGGACGTAGTCCCCTTCCAGGATCACCGGGGTGTCGGTGCCCACATGGTTGGCCACCACCGCCTCGATCGCCGGCTCCAGCGCCTTGGCGATCGCGATCTGCCGCTCGACCACCGACTCGGGCGTCTGGTCGGCGGCCTCCGGGTGAGTGCGCCAGAAGTGGACCTCCGGCAGGTGCTCGGGCAGCGTCACCGCGAGGAGTGCCTCCACGATGTCGTCGACCTCCACGACGGGGACGTCGTACCGTCGCGCCAATGCCCGTCCGACACCGGTCTTCCCCATCCCCGACGCGCCCCCCACGACGAGCACCCGCCAGTCGGGAGGACTCTTCACCGCATCCGTACCGTCCACGCGGGCAGAGTACTGGAGCCACTCCTTTCACCTGAGCCACATCAGCCGCAGCGGTCCCCGTTCGGGGAACGGTCGCGGTGGCCGTTCCCCGACGGCTGCCCATGAAGGACGAGCTCAGGCCTTGTCCACGAACTCCCTGATCGCGTCGGCCAAGCCGTCCGGGCGGTCGAGGGGGATCAGGGTGCCGCAGCGGTCCAGCTCCACCAGGTGCCCCTGGGGCAGCAGCGTGGCCAGCCTGCGGCCGTGCTCGGGAGGCATCATGCGGTCCTGCTCGCCCCAGACGACCAGGGCGGGGCGGTCGTAAGCCCGCAGGCCGTCGACGGCCGCCATCATGTCCGTCTTGCGGACGGACCGCAGGTAGTCGACGAGGACGCGGCGCGCGCGGGGGTCCTTGCGCAGCGGTTCGATCCAGTGGTCGATCAGGTCGTGCGGTACGGGCCGGTGGGCCATCACCGCGTACCCGGTGCCGGGCAGGCGCCGCAGCGGGCGGACGGCGAGCCCGTGCGCGAGCAGCGCGATGCCGCCGGGCACCTTCGACGCCAGGTCAAGGAGCTTGCCGCCCGCGCCCGGCGGATAGTTGTCGAAGGCCTCGCAGCCCGCGATCACCAGACGGCCCACGCGCTCGGGCCGCTCCGTGACCAGTTGCTGGAGCCGGCCGCCGTCGTTCTCGACGAACACCGTCTCGTCGCCGAGCGCGAGGGCGTCGGCGAACTCGCCGACGAGCAGCGCCATCGTGCGCGGCGTGAGCGCGGCGCCCGGCTTCAGCGGCAGACGATGGCTGCCGTACGGGAGCGTCGGCACCAGGCAGCGGAAGGCGGCGCCGAGCCGGTCGACGACGTGCCGCCACACCGTGCCGTCCTGGGCGGGCCCGTGCACCAGGACGACCGGCACGCCGTCCCCGCCGCTGTCCTCGTACGCGATCGGGCCCACGCCGAGTTCGACCCGCGGCATCAGTCGACCACCGCGATCCCGTCCAGCTCCACCAGGCACTCCTCGTCCCACAGCCGGACCGCGCCGATCACCGCCATCGCGGGGTAGTCGCGGCCCGCCAACTTCTTCCAGATCCGGCCGAGTTCGGGGGCGTGGGCGCGGTAGTCGGCGACGTCGGTGGCGTACACCGTGACGCGGGCGAGGTCGGCCGGGGTGCCGCCGGCCGCGCGCAGGGCGGCCAGGAGGTTGGCGAGGGCGCGCTCGAACTGCTCCGGCAGGCTCCCGCCCGCGGGCTTGCCGTCGGTGTCGAGCGCGGTCTGCCCGGCGAGGAAGACGAGGCGGCCGCCGGTGGCGACGACGGCGTGCGAGAAGCCGGTGGGCGGGGAGAGGTCGGCGGGGTTGAGTCGGTCGAGGCTCATGCGGTGGTGCGCTCCTTCTGGGTCGCGTTCACTGACGTGGCCACTGTCCGCTCGAAGCTATCGCTGCCGCGCGGCCGCCGGGTCGGCGGCCTCCGCCCGCACGGGCTGTCTCCCGTACAACTCCTTGGCGATGACGGCCCGTTGGACCTCGCTCGCGCCCTCGTAGATGCGCGGGGCCCGCACCTCGCGGTACAGGTGTTCCAGGAGGTGGCCCTGGCGCAGGGCGCGGGCGCCGTGCAGCTGGACGGCGGTGTCGACGACGAACTGGGCGGTCTCCGTGGCGAACAGCTTCGCCATCGCCGCGCGCCCCGCGATGTCCGGCTCGTCGCGGTCGTACGCCGCCGCGGCCGCGTACACGAGAAGGCGTGCCGCCTCCGTGCGCGTCGCCATCTCGGCCACCTGGTGGGACACCGCCTGCAGGTCCTTCAGCTTGCCGCCGAAGGCGTCCCGTGCCGCGGTGTGCGCGAGCGTGGCGTCGAGGGCGGCCTGGGCCATGCCGACGGCGAAGGCGCCGACGCTGGGGCGGAAGCGGTTGAGGGTGGTCATGGCGACGCGGAAGCCGCGGTCGCGCTCGCCGAGGGCGTCGTCGGCGCCGACGCGGACGCCGTCGAAGGCGAGGGTACCGATCGGGTGCGGCGAGAGCATCGCGAGGGGGGTGCCGGTCAGGCCCGCGCGGTCGGCGGGCACGAGGAAGGCGGTGACGCCGCGGGCGCCCGCGTCCGGGGTCGTACGGGCGAAGACGGTGTAGAAGTCGGCTTCGGGCGCGTTCGAGATCCAGGACTTCTCGCCGGTCAGGCGCCAGGCGCCGGGGCCGTCGGGCTCGGCGGTCAGGGCCAGGGCGGCCGCGTCGGAGCCCGCGCCGGGCTCGGAGAGGGCGAAGGCGGCGACGGCACGGCCCGCGCGCACGGGCGGCAGCCAGCGCTCGCGCTGCGCCGGGGAGCCGTGGGCGTGCACGGGGTGGGCGCCGAGGCCTTGGAGGGCGAGGGCGGTCTCGGCCTCCGTGCAGACGCGGGCGAGGGACTCGCGCAGCAGGCACAGGTCGAGCGCGCCGGAGTCGAACAGGGCGTCCAGGAGCCCCAGTTCGCCGAGCTCCTGGACCAGGGGGCGGTTCACGCGGCCGGGGTCCCCCTTGTCGGCGAGGGGGAGCAGCCGCTCGGCGGTGAGCTCCCGCAGCCGTTCACACCGGGCGGTCTCTTCCGGATTGAGCGAGAATGCGGTCATCCCGGTCCTCTCCCCTCGCGCGCCGCTCCATCGCGTTTATCGCGCACCGTTGACTGTCGTCACCATCACGATACGCTCGTCTGGCTGGCGCACCACAACGCCCGACCGGCAAAGGGGCGAGGCACCATGGAGACATCCGGCCACGTCGACACTTTCGCGCGGGACCACCTCCCGCCCCGCGAGCAGTGGCCCGCGCTGGTCCACGACCGGCCCGAGCTGCACTATCCGGACCGCCTCAACTGCGGCACGGAACTGCTCGACCGCTCGGCCGAGCGGCACGGCGCCGACCGGCCCGCGTTCCGGACGGCCGACGGCGCCGTCTGGACGTACGGGCGGCTCCGGGAGCAGGTCGACCGGATCGCGCGCGTCCTCACCGACGAGCTGGGCGTGGTCCCCGGCAACCGCGTGCTGCTGCGCGGCGCCACCACGCCGTGGCTCGCCGCGTGCTGGCTGGCGGTGATGAAGGCGGGCGGGGTCGCGGTGACCGTCCTCGCCCAGCAGCGCACCCAGGAGCTGGCCACGATCTGCGAGATCGCGCAGGTCTCGCACGCCCTGTGCGACGTCCGCGCGGTCGACGACCTGACGAAGGCCGGGGTGCCCGGCCTCGCCGTGACGACGTACGGCGGCGAGGGCCCCGACGACCTCGTCGCCCGCGCGGCGGCCCGCCCCCCGGCCGCGTACGCCGCCGTGGACACCGCCGCCGACGACGTGGCCCTGATCGCGTTCACCTCGGGCACCACGGGCCGCCCCAAGGGCTGCATGCACTTCCACCGCGACGTGCTCGCCATCGCGGACACCTTCGCGCGCCACGTCCTCAAGGCCCGCCCCGACGACGTGTTCGCGGGCAGCCCCCCGCTGGGCTTCACGTTCGGCCTCGGCGGCCTGGTGATCTTCCCGCTGCGCGTCGGCGCCTCGTCCCTGCTCCTCGAACAGGCGGGCCCGCGCCAGCTCCTGCCCGCGATCGCGGAACACGGCGTGAGCGTGCTGTTCACGGCGCCGACGGCGTACCGGGCGATGCTGGACGAGCTGCCCGCGCCCGCGTCGGACGAGTCCCCGGAGCAGCCCCCCACCCCTCCCCCGCCCCTCGCCTCCCTGCGCCGCTGCGTGTCCGCGGGCGAGAACCTGCCGGCCGCGACCTGGCAGGCCTGGTACGAACGCACGGGCCTGCGCGTCATCAACGGCATCGGCGCCACGGAACTCCTGCACATCTTCATCTCCGCCGCCGACGAGGCGATCCGCCCCGGCACCACCGGCCTGCCCGTGCCCGGCTGGCAGGCGCGCGTGGTCGACGAGGCGGGCGTGCCCGTGCCGGACGGCGAGCCGGGACTCCTCGCGGTCCGCGGCCCGGTCGGCTGCCGCTATCTGGCCGACCCCCGGCAGCGCGAGTACGTGCGCCACGGCTGGAACATCACCGGCGACACCTACGTCCGCGACAGCGACGGCTACTTCCGGTACGTCGCACGCGCGGACGACATGATCATTTCGGCCGGGTTCAACATCGCGGGCCCGGAGGTCGAGGAGGCGCTGCTTCGCCACCCGGACGTGGTGGAGACCGCGGTCGTGGGCCGCCCCGACGAGCGGCGCGGGCAGGTGGTCGTGGCGTACGTGGTGCTGCGCGCGGGCGCGGTGGCGGACGCGGAGCGGCTGCGGGAGTTCGTGAAGGCGGAGCTGGTGCCCTACAAGTGCCCGCGGGAGCTGGTGTTCCTGGAGACGCTGCCGCGCACGGCCACGGGAAAGCTCCAGCGCTTCCGGCTCCGCGAGCCCGGGGCCGGGGCCGGGGCCGGGGCCTAGAGTGATCACGTGTCCGAGCAGCACACTCCCAGGTCCCTGATCGTCACGTTCTACGGGGCGCACGGCCGGGCCACGCCCGGCCCCGTGGCCGTGGCCGAACTGGTCCGGCTCCTCGCGCCGGTGGGCGTGGACGCGCCGTCCGTGCGGTCGTCGGTGTCCCGCCTGAAGCGGCGGGGGCTGCTGGTGCCCGCGCGTACGGCGGCCGGGGGCGCCGGGTACGCCCTCTCCCCCGACGCCCGTCAGCTCCTGGAGGACGGTGACCGGCGCATCTACCGGCCGTGGGCCGACCGGCAGGACCGCGGTGGCGGCTGGGTGCTCGCCGTGTTCTCCGTCCCCGAGGCCGAGCGCAACAAACGGCACGTGCTGCGCTCACGGCTCGCGGGGCTCGGCTTCGGGAGTGCGGCGCCCGGTGTGTGGATCGCCCCGGCCCACCTCGACGAAGAGGCCCGCCACACCCTCGAACGCCTCCATCTCTCCTCGTACGTCGACCTGTTCCGCGGGGAGCACCTCGGCTTCGCGCCGACCGCTGAGGCGGTGGCGCGGTGGTGGGACCTCACTGCCCTCGCCAAGCAGCACGAGGCCTTTCTGGACCGCCACGAGCCGGTCCTGCGGGCCTGGCGGTCCCGGGCCGACACGCCCCCCGAACAGGCCTACCGCGACCACCTCCTCGCCCTGGACTGCTGGCGTCACCTCCCCTACGCCGATCCCGGGCTGCCCGGGCACCTCCTGCCGGAGGACTGGCCGGGGCGGCGCTCCGCGGAGGTGTTCCGGGCACTGGACGAGCGACTGCGGGAGGCGGGGCGGGAGTTCGCGTCGGGGGCGGGGGCGGGCGCGGGCTGAGCGGGGCCCTGCCGGGGGCTCCCCCATCCCGCCCCGTCCCACCCCTTCCCGAACCTGGGACTCCGCCCCAGACCCCGCTCCTCGAACGCCGGAGGGGCTGAATACTCAGCCGCACATCTTCCAGCCCGCCCGGCGCTTGAGGACGGCCCCTCAACCCCCCAACGACAACCGCGGCTTCGGCGCGTCCGTGCGGCCCGTCTGGGGGCGGCGGCTGCCCGCGCGGTACTGGGCGGGCCAGGTGGCGCCGGGGCCCGTGTAGTTCTGTTCGGCCGCCGCGTGGAGGGTCCAGTGGGGGTCGTAGAGGTGGGGGCGGGCCAGGGCGCAGAGGTCGGTGCGGCCCGCGAGGAGGAGGGAGTTGACGTCGTCCCAGGAGGAGATGGCGCCGACCGCGATGACGGGGACGGAGGTCTCGTTGCGGATGCGGTCGGCGAAGGGCGTCTGGTAGGAGCGGCCGTAGGCGGGGCGTTCGTCGGCGACGACCTGGCCGGTGGAGACGTCGATGGCGTCGGCGCCGTGCGCGGCGAACGCGCGGGCCACGGCGACGGCGTCGTCCGCGGTGTTGCCGCCGTCGGCCCAGTCGGTGGCGGAGATGCGGACGGTCATGGGCCGGTCGGCGGGCCACACGTCGCGTACGGCGTCGAAGACTTCGAGGGGGAAGCGGAGCCGGGCTTCGAGGGAGCCGCCGTAGGCGTCGGTGCGGTGGTTGGTGAGGGGGGAGAGGAAGCTGGAGAGCAGATAGCCGTGGGCGCAGTGGAGTTCGAGGAGGTCGAAGCCACAGGCGGCGGCGCGCCGGGCGGCGGCCACGAACTCGTCCCGGACGGCGGGGAGTTCGGCGGCTGACAGCGCGTGGGGGGTCTGGTTCGCCGGGGTGTACGGGAGGGCCGAGGGGGCGACGAGCGGCCAGTTGCCGTCCGGCAGGGGCTCGTCGATGCCGTCCCACATCAGCTTCGTGGAGCCCTTGCGGCCGGAGTGGCCGAGCTGCACGCCGAGCGCCGTGGCGGGCGCCTGAGTGTGGGCGAAGTCCACGATCCGGGCCCAGGCGGCGGCCTGTTCGTCGGTGTAGAGGCCGGCGCAGCCCGGCGTGATGCGGCCCCGCTCGCTGACGCACACCATCTCGGTCATGACCAGGCCCGCCCCGCCGAGCGCCCGGGCGCCCAGGTGGACCAGGTGGAAGTCGCCGGGCACGCCGTCCTCGGCGGAGTACATGTCCATGGGGGACACGACGACGCGGTTGCGGAGCTCCAGGCCGCGCAGGCGGAAGGGCGTGAACATCGGGGGCGTGCCGGGCGGGCAGCCGAAGTCCCGTTCCACGGCCTCCGTGAAGCCCGCGTCGCGCAGGCGCAGGTTGTCGTGCGTGACGCGGCGGCTGCGGGTGAGCAGGTTGAACGCGAACTGCCGGGGCGGCTGGCCGAGGTAGGTCGGCAGCTCCTCGAACCACTGCAGGCTGGCGCGGGCGGCGCGCTGCGTGGACTCGACGACGGGGCGGCGCTCGGTCTCGTACGCGGCGAGGGCGGTGGGGATGTCGGGCTGCTCCTGGAGGTTCGCGGCGAGGGCGAGGGCGTCCTCGACGGCGAGCTTGGTGCCGGAGCCGATGGAGAAGTGCGCGGTGTGGGCGGCGTCGCCGAGCAGGACGGTGTTGCCGTGCGACCAGTGGGCGTTGACGACGGTCCTGAAGGTGAGCCAGGAGGAGTTGTTGGAGCGCAGGGGGCGGCCGCCGAGCGCGTCGGCAAAGAGCTTGGCGCACCGTTCGACGGACGCGGCCGCGTCGAGCTCGGCGAACCCGGCGGCCTCCCAGACCTCTTCGCGCATCTCGACGATGACGGTGGACGCGCCGGAGGTGGCGGCGGTCGCGGCCTCGTACGGGTAGCCGTGCAGCTGCATCACGCCGTGCTCGGTCTCGGCGATCTCGAAGCGGAACGCGTCGAAGGCGAAGTCGGCGGCGAGCCAGATGTAGCGGCAGCGGTGGCTGGTGAGGGTGGGGCGGAAGACCTCGGGGTGGGCCTCGCGGGTGACGCTGTGCACGCCGTCCGCGGCGATCACCAGGTCGTAGGTGGTGGCGAGGGTGGCGGCGGGCGGGGCCTCGGTACGGAAGCGGAGGTTCACGCCGAGGTCGCGGCAGCGCTCGTGCAGGACGGCGAGCAGCGTCCGGCGCCCGAGCGCGGCGAAGCCGTGGCCGCCGGAGGTGTGGCGGGTGTCGCCGCGCACGATGTCGATGTCGTCCCAGCGGACGAACTCCTTCTGCAGCGCGGCGTACACGAGGGGGTCGGCGTGCTCGATGCCGCCGAGCGTCTCGTCGGACAGCACGACGCCGAAACCGAAGGTGTCGTCCGGCGCGTTCCGCTCCCAGACGGTGACCTCGCGGTCCGGGTCGAGCCGCTTGAGCAGGGCGGCGGCGTAGAGCCCGCCGGGGCCTCCGCCGATGACGGCGATCCGGTGGGCCCCGCCCTCGCCGTCCGGCGGGGCGGGCGCCGCGGCCGGGCCCCTCACCGCCCCTGCCACTTCGGCGCCCGCTTCTCCGTGAACGCCGCGTGGAACTCGGCGTAGTCCTCGCCGTTCATCAGCAGCGCCTGGGTCGCCGCGTCCATCTCGACGGCGGCCGCGAGCGGCATGTCGAGCTCCGCGGTGAGCAGGGCCTTCGTCTGGGCGTACGCCAGGGCGGGGCCTTCGGCCAGGCGGCGGGCCAGGGCCGCGGCGGCCTCCCCCGCCTTGCCCTCGTCGGTCAGCTCGCTGATGAGGCCGATGCGCTCGGCCTCGGGGGCGCGCACCGGCTCGCCCAGCATCAGCAGGCGCGTGGCGTGGCCGAGGCCGACGACGCGCGGCAGCAGATACGCCGCGCCCATGTCGCCGCCGGAGAGCCCCACCTTGGTGAACAGGAACGAGAATCGCGCCGAGGGGTCGGCGACCCGGAAGTCCGCGGCGAGCGCGAGCACCGCGCCCGCGCCCGCGGCCACCCCGTGCACCGCGGCGACCACCGGGAACGGGCATTCCCGCAGGGCCCGCACGACCTGGCCGGTCATGCGGTTGAAGTCGAGCAGCTGCGCGGTGTCCATGGCGAGCGTGGCGCCGATGATCTCGTCCACGTCGCCGCCGGAGCAGAAGCCGCGGCCCTCGCCGCCGAGGACGAGGGCCCGCACGGACCGCTCCCGGGACAGCTCGGCGAGCAGGTCGCGCAGGTCGGCGTAGGCACCGAAGGTGAGGGCGTTCAGCTTCTCGGGGCGGGCGAGCGTGACGGTGGCGACGCCGTCGTCGACGGTGAGGCGCAGATGCCGCCACTCGGGGGTGCGTGCGGTGGAGCCGGTGAAGGGACTCATGACGTGCGGCCTCCTGGGTCGGGGGCGGCGGGGCCGGTGCGCGGGCCTTGGCCGGGGCGGGGTCGGCGCGCCGGGGCGCGGTCTCGCTCCCTCTCGAAGTTATCACTCGTCGGTGACTGTCGTCACGAGTGCGCGATACGCGGGGAGTGCCGGAGACGGTCACGCCGACCGCAGAGGCATAAGTCCCGCCATGTCCTGGCATCAGGCCGCAAACCGGCCGACGGACGCCCCTGTCGCCGCTCGGCTTAGGATTCGTACGGTTGACAGCAGGACCACCCCAGGCTCCTCTGCTCGGGACCACCTGCTCGCCGAACGGACCCGCCTTGCCCGAACCGCACGCCCCCGCCTCCTGGCGCATCGGACTGCCGCACACCACGGCAGCCGTGCCGATCGCGCGCGCCCTGGTCCGCACGGCCCTGATCGACATCGGCTCCACCGCGGACACCGACACCGCGGAACTCCTGACCGCCGAGCTGGTCGCCAACGCCGTGGAGCACGCCCCGGGGCACGACCCGATAGAGCTGGTCATCGAGCTGCTGCCGACCAGCTGCCAGGTCGAGGTGCGCGACTCCAGCCCGATCCCGCCGGGCGACCTGAGCGACCCGTCGCCGGACGACGAGCCCGACCCCTGGCAGGAGCACGGCCGCGGCCTGCTCCTCATCCGCACCCTCAGCTCGTCCTGCGGCCACCGGCCCACGGAGTCCGGCAAGGCCGTGTGGTTCACGCTCCGGGCGCCGGCCGACCACTGACACCCCCGCGGGACCGGCCGACCCTGACACCCCCGCGGGACCGCGACCCCCGAGGCCTCAGGCGAGCGTCGCCACCAGAACCGCCTTGATCGTGTGCATACGGTTCTCCGCCTCGTCGAAGACGACCGAGTGCGCCGACTCGAAGACCTCGTCCGTGACCTCCAGCGAGTCCCGCCCGTGCCGCTCGGCCACCTCGCGCCCGACCTGCGTGGCCAGGTCGTGGAAGGCGGGCAGGCAGTGCAGGAACTTCACGTCGGGGTTGCCGGTGGCGCGCAGCACGTCCATCGTGACCGCGTACGGGCCGAGGGCGGCGATGCGCTCGTCCCAGACCTCGGTGGGCTCCCCCATCGACACCCATACGTCGGTGGCGACGAAGTCGGCGCCCGCGACGCCCTCGGCGACGTCCTCGGTGAGCGCGATCCGCGCTCCGGTGGCCTCGGCGAGCACCCGCGCGCGGGCGACGACGTCCGCCGCGGGCCAGTACGCCCTGGGCGCCACGATCCGCACGTCCATGCCGAGCAGGGCGCCGGTGACCAGGTAGGAGTTGCCCATGTTCAGGCGGGCGTCGCCGAGGTAGGCGAGGGTGATCCGCTCCAGGGGCTTGGCGCAGTGCTCGGTCATCGTCAGGACGTCGGCGAGCATCTGCGTGGGGTGCCAGGCGTCGGTCAGGCCGTTGTAGACGGGCACGCCCGCGTGTGCGGCAAGGGTCTCGACGGTCTCCTGGGCGTCGCCGCGGAACTGGATGGCGTCGTACATGCGGCCGAGGACGCGGGCGGTGTCCTTGACGGACTCCTTCTTGCCGATGTGCGCCCCGGCGGGGTCGATGTAGGTGGTGGCGGCGCCCTGGTCGGCGGCGGCCACCTCGAAGGAGCAGCGGGTCCTCGTGGAGGCCTTCTCGAAGATCAGCGCGATGTTCCTGCCGGTCAGGCGCCGGACCTCGGTCCCGGCCTTCTTGGCGGCCTTCAGCTCCGCCGCCAGGGCGAGCAGACCGCGGAGCTCGTCGGCGGTGAAGTCCAGCTCCTTGAGGAAGTGGCGGCCGGTGAGGTCGGTCGTGGCTGTCGTCGCCATGGAGCGCTCCTGGGGTACGCGTACGTCGAGGCGGGCGGGGACCCTTGAAAGTCTATACGATCTTTCACATTTATATGCAGGCCCCCGCGCCCGCCCCGTCCCGCTCGCTCCAGGGTGCGCCTAGCCGACCGGATCCCGCTCGACGGGACAGCTCATGCAGCGCGGACCGCCCCGGCCCCGCCCCAGCTCGCTGCCGGGGATCTCTATCACCTCGACGCCCTGCTTGCGCAGATACGTGTTCGTGGTCGCGTTCCGCTCGTACGCCACGACGACGCCCGGCTCGACCGCGAGCACGTTGCAGCCGTCGTCCCACTGCTCCCGCTCGGCGGCGTGCACGTCCTGGGTGGCCGTGAGGACCCGGATGCCGCCGAGGCCGAGCGAGGCGGCGATGGCGCGGTGCATGTGCTCCGGCGGGTGGTCGGTGACCTTCAACTCGCGCTCGTCGACGCCCGGTTCGATGGTGTACGAGCGGAGCATGCCAAGGCCCGCGTACTGCGTGAACGTATCGCCGTCGACCATCGTCATGACCGTGTCCAGGTGCATGAAGGCCCGGCGCTTGGGCATGTCCAGGGCCACGATCGAGGTCGCGGAACCGGCGGCGAACAGCTTGTGCGCGAGCATCTCGACGGCCTGCGGCTTGGTGCGCTCGCTCATGCCGATGAGCACGGCGCCGTTGCCGAGGACCAGGACGTCGCCGCCCTCGATGGTGGAGGGGTAGTCGGACTGGCCCTGCGACCAGACGTGGAAGCCCTGGTTGTGGAAGAGCGGGTGGTGCTGGTAGATCGCCTCGAAGTGCACGGTCTCGCGCTGCCGGGCCGGCCAGCGCATCGCGTTGATGGACACGCCGTCGTAGATCCAGGCGGAGGTGTCGCGGGTGAACAGGTGGTTGGGCAGCGGGCCGAGCAGGAAGTCGTCCATGTCCATGCAGTGGAAGCGCACGGACGTCGGCTCCGGGTGCCGTTCCAGGTACTCCCGTTTGGTCATGCCGCCGATCAGGAACTCGGCGAGCTCCGCGGACGGCAGCGACTCGAAGCTGGCCCGCAGGTGGTCGGTGGCGAGCGGGCCGTACTCCTTCTCGTCGAAGACGCGGTCCAGGACGAGCAGCCGCGCGGCCGGCACGTCCAGCGTCTCGGTGAGCAGGTCACCGAAGAGATGGACCGTCACCCCCCGGTCGCGCAGCACGTCGGCGAAGCCGTCGTGCTCCTGTCTTGCCCGCCGCACCCACAGCACGTCGTCGAACAGCAACGCGTCCTTGTTGGTCGGCGTCAGGCGCTTCAGCTCCAGGTCCGGACGGTGCAGGATCACGCTGCGCAAGCGCCCGGCCTCGGAGTCGACATGGAATCCCATGCCCCCATCCTCACCCCACCGGGGCGCGTCACGCGCCCGACGGCGCGTTTTGGGCGTCCCGCCAGGCAGGACACGGAAGCCCAAAACGTGCCATACGTGCGTCAGAGCCGCGGATCCACGGGTTCCGATTCCAGTGCCAGCACCGCGAACACCGCCTCGTGGACCCGCCACAGCGGCTCGCCCTCCGCGAGCCGGTCAAGGGCCTCAAGACCGAGCGCGTACTCCCGGATCGCCAGCGAACGCTTGTGGCCGAGCGTGCGGCCGCGCAGCTTCTCCAGGTTCTCCGGCCGGGTGTACTCCGGGCCGTAGACGATCCGCAGGTACTCCCGGCCCCGGCACTTGATGCCGGGCTGCACCAGGCGGCCCTTGCCGTCGCGCACCAGCGCGCCGACCGGCTTGACGACCATGCCCTCGCCACCGCGCCCGGTCATCTCCAGCCACCAGTCCACGCCCGCGCGCACCGACTCCGGGTCGCCGGTGTCGACGTACAGACGCCGCGTGGTGCGCAGCAGGCCCGTGGTGTCGTGCTCCACCATGCGGTCGATCAGGGCCAGTTGCCGGTCGTGGGGCGTCGCGGCGAGGCTCTTGCCCTGGACGGCGAGGATCTGGAACGGCGCGAGCCGCACCCCGTCCAGGCCGTCGGTCGGCCAGCAGTAGCGGCGGTAGGCGTCGGTGAACGCGGCCGCGTCGGCGGCGCGTTCGCGCTGCTTGCCGAGCAGGCCCCGGACGTCCACGCCGCGGGCGTCGGCCGCCTCGAGGGCGGCGAGCGCGCCGGGGAAGACCGCGCCGGACGCGGCGCCCACGGCGGCGTACTGCGAGCGCAGCAGCCCCGACGCCTTCAGCGACCACGGCATCAGCTCCGCGTCGAGCAGCAGCCAGTCGGTGTCCAGCTCCGCCCAGAGCCCGGCGGCGCCCACGGCGTCCCGCACCCGGCCGAGCACCTGCTCGGTGCGGTCGAAGTCACCGAGGAACGGGCGGCCGGTACGCGTGACGAGGGCGCCCGTCGGCCCTCCCCCACCGCCTGAACCTGCGCCGAACCGCTCGCGCGCCACGTCCGCGTCCCGGCACACCAGGACCACCGCGCGGGAGCCCATGTGCTTCTCCTCGCACACGACGCGGGCGACGCCGTCGGCCGCGTACTGCGCGAACGCGTCCTCCGGGTGCTCCAGATAGCCCGCCCGCCGGGACGTGGCGGAGGGCGCCATCGTCGGCGGCAGGTACGGGAGCAGGCGCGGGTCGACGGCGAAGCGGCTCATCACTTCCAGCGCGGCGGCGGCGTTCTCCTCGCGCACGGTGACGCGGCCCGCGTACCGGGTCTCCACGGCCCGGCGGCCGTGCACGTCGCCGAGGTCGAGGGGGCGGCCGTCGTGGCCGCCGGGCGCGTCGGTGCGCAGCGGCCGCGTGGGCTCGTACCAGACCCGCTCGGCGGGTACGTCGACGAGCTCGCGCTCCGGCCAGCGCAGCGCGGTCAGCTTGCCGCCGAACACCGCGCCGGTGTCCAGGCAGATGGTGTTGTTCAGCCAGGTCGCCGTCGGCACCGGGGTGTGGCCGTAGACCACGGCCGCCTTGCCGCGGTAGTCCTCCGCCCACGGGTAGCGCACGGGCAGGCCGAACTCGTCGGTCTCGCCGGTGGTGTCGCCGTACAGGGCGTGCGAGCGCACCCGGCCCGAGGTGCGGCCGTGGTACTTCTCCGGCAGGCCCGCGTGGCAGACCACCAGCTTGCCGCCGTCGAGGACGTAGTGGCTGACGAGGCCGTCCACGAACTCCCGCACCCGGGCCCGGAAGTCCGGGTCCTTCGCGTCCTCGGCCTCCAACTGCGCGATGGTCTCGGCGAGGCCGTGGGTGTGCTGGACGCCGCGGCCCTTCAGATAGCGGCCGAGCTTGTTCTCGTGGTTGCCCGGCACGCACAGGGCGGTGCCGTCGGCGACCATGCCCATGACGCGGCGGAGCACGCCCGGGCTGTCCGGGCCGCGGTCGACGAGGTCGCCGACGAACACGGCGGTGCGGCCCTCGGGGTGCGCCCCGTCGACGTAACCGAGCCTGTCGAGCAGCGTCTCCAGCTCGCTCGCGCAGCCGTGGATGTCACCGATGATGTCGAAGGGGCCGGTGAGGTGGGTGAGGTCGTTGAAGCGCCGCTCCGTGACGACCTCGGCGCTCTCGACCTCCGCGACGCCCCGCAGGACGTGCACCTTGCGGAAGCCCTCGCGCTCCAGGTGCCTGAGCGAGCGCCGCAGTTCGCGCTGGTGGCGCTGGATGACCCGGCGCGGCATCCCGGCCCGGTCGGGCCGCGCGGCGTTCCGCTCCGCGCAGACCTCCTCGGGCACGTCGAGGACCACGGCGATGGGCAGCACGTCGTGCCGCCGGGCCAGCTCGATCAGCTGCTTGCGGCTGTCGGCCTGCACGCTCGTCGCGTCGACGACGGTACGGCGGCCGGCGGCGAGCCGCTTGCCCGCGATGTAGTACAGGACGTCGAAGGCGTCGCCGCTCGCGCCCTGGTCGTTCTCGTCGTCGGCGACGAGCCCCCGGCAGAAGTCGCTGGACAGCACCTCGGTCGGCTTGAAGTGGCGCCGCGCGAAGGTGGACTTGCCCGCGCCGGACGCGCCGATGAGGACGACGAGGGAGAGGTCGGTGACGGGGAGGCGGCGGCCGGTGGGGGTGGTGGTGCCGGCGCCGGGGGCGCTGGGGGCGGGGGTGCCCGTGCCGGTGCCGGGGGTGTCGATGCCGGTGGTGTCCGTGCCCGTGCCGGTGATGTTGTCGGTCATGCTGCCTTCGCCTCCTTCGCGTTCCGGGTGTTGCGGCCGTCTCGGGTGTTGCGGTCGTTCCGGGTGTCGCGGTCGCTCCGGTCGCTCCGGGCCTGGGTGAACACCGCCATCTGGGTCGGCGGTCCCACCTCGGGGTCGTCGGGGCCGACGGGCACGAACTCGACTTCGTACCCGTGCTGTCGGGCGAGGCGGTCCGCCCACTGGCCGAACTCCGCGCGGGTCCACTCGAAGCGGTGGTCGCCGTGCCGTACGTGACCGGCGGGCAGGGACTCCCAGCGGACGTTGTACTCGACGTTCGGCGTGGTCACGATCACGGTGCGCGGACGCGCCGAGCCGAAGACCGCGTGCTCCAGGGCGGAGAGCCGTTCCGGGTCGACGTGCTCCACGACCTCGCAGAGCACCGCCGCGTCGTACCCCATGAGGCGCTTGTCGGTGTACGCGAGCGAGCCCTGGAGGAGCGTCACGCGCTCCGCCTGGCGCCGGCCCATGCGGTCCAGCTTGAGCCGCCGCGACGCGACGGTCAGCGCGCGCATCGACACGTCGACCCCCACGATCTCCGTGTACCGGGTGTCCTTGAGCAGCGCCTGCATCAACTGGCCCTGGCCGCAGCCGAGATCGAGGACACGGGCGGCGCCCGCCGCGCCGAGGGCGGCGAGGATCGCGTCCCTGCGCTGCTCGGCGAGCGGCGCGGGCCTGTCGTCCGCCTCGGGTCCCTCGTCCGCGGCGACGGCGTTGTCGATGTCGTCGACGGCCGTGTCGTCGGCGTCGGCGAGCCGCGCCAGTTCGAGCCGCTCCATGGCCTCGCGCGTCAGCGACCAGCGCCGTGCCAGATACCGGTTGGTGATCAGCTTCTGCTCGGGGTGGTCGGCGAGCCAGCCCTCCCCGGCGCGCAGCAGCTTGTCGACCTCGTCGGCCGACACCCAGTAGTGCTTGGCGTCGTCGAGCACCGGAAGCAGGACGTACAGGTGCCGCAGCGCCTCGCTGAGGGTCAACCGGCCGTCCGGCACCTCCAGTACGAGCCGTACGTACCGCGAGTCGCCCCACTCCGGGAAGCGCTCGTCGAGCGGCACCGGATCGGCGCTCACCGTCCAGCCCAGCGGCTCGAACAGCGCCCGGACCAGGCGGGCACCGCCGCGCGCGGGCAGCGCGGGCACCTCGGCGCGCAGCGGCAGCGGCTGCGCCGCGCGCTCGGGCAGGTTCTTGCACACGCCGCGCAGGGCGCTGGAGAACACCGAGCTCAGGGCGACGGCGAACAGCGAGGACGCGGCGTACGGACGGTCGTTCACGTACTGCGCGAGGGCCGCGTCGGCGGCTCCTCCCTTTCCTTTGGTGGCACCCCTGACGCGCCGCGCCAGCGCCACCGGGTCCACTTCGAGCAGGAGCGCGGCCGTGCAGCGCTCCGCCGTCGCCTCGGGGTAGAAGACGTGCGCCTGCCCGTAGGACGTGGAGAACGCCTGCGCCTTGCCGGGATGCTTGTGCAGCAGGAACCCGAGGTCGGTCGCGGGGCGTTCCGGAGTGCCGGTGGTGCTGATCGTCAAGAACATGGGTGTGCCTCGATAAGCAATCTGAGCCGTGGTCGTGTACGGGGCCGTCCGGCGCACGGCGCGTCGGCCCGACCGATTCCCGTGTCGGCCGACCGGCCCTGCGCGAAGGGGTGGCGGATCACGCCCCCGCAAGCCGGGCGCGCGTCTCGCGGCGCCGAACCGGCCTGCTCCTCAACCCCCGTATCTGTCATGTGCGCCGCGGCGCGGACCTCTCGCCGCGCACCGCCCTCTTCCCGGCGCACCTGCACAAACGTACAGCGAAGCCATGGGACACACGCGCGAATTTCCGCTCCGCCGCCGTCCGGTGCCGTGCTGCACGGTCCGGCCCGCCGCGGTTCAGCGTGCCGCGCGCAGCTCGGCGTGGAGGTCGGGACCCGTCCATGTGCGCGGCGCGGACTCCGCCTCGTGCACAAGGGCGACCAGGCGCGCGTTCACGGGGGCGCGGCGGCCCTGGGCGGTGGCGAGGTCGACGATCTCGCCCTGGAGGGAGTCGACCTCCGTGGGGCGGCCGCTGCGCAGGTCCTCCCACATCGAGGAGCGGGCGTGGGCGTCGGTCCGCAGGGACGCGGCCGCCACCCGGCGGAAGACGGTGTCGGGAAGCCCGAGGACGAACGGGATGGCGCCGGGCGCGAAGGGCCCGAGGCGGGCGGGCGCGACCCCGGCGGCGCGGTAGGCGGCCAGGGCCTCGCGCTGGCACAGGGCGAGACAGGCCCGGTAGGCGCGCAGGCCGAGCTGGTCGCGCAGCGGCAGGCCGGACAGGGCGTTGACCGCGTTGTTGAGGTTCATCAGGAGCTTGGAGTGCTGCACTGCGGGCATGTCGGTGCGGGCCTCGACGGCCAGGCCCGCCGCGTGGAAGGCGGCGAGGAGCGTGTCGTCGGGCTCGGCCATGAGCCGGCCCGGCATGCCCTGGTGCACGGTGCCCGGCTGGGACCGCATCACGTTGTACGGCACCATCCCGGCGAGGACGGTGTGGCCGGGGAGCGCGGCACGCAGGGCGGCGGGGTTGCGGAGCCCGTTCTGGAAGCTCACCACGGTGGCGCCGGGGGCGAGATGGGCGGCGAGGTCCCTGGCGGCGGCCTCGGTGTCGGCGCTCTTCACGGTGACCAGGACGTGGTCGGCGCCCGCTGCCGCCGCGGGCCCGGTGGCCAGCGTCAGACGGTCGGGGGCGAGGTGCACGGGTGGGCGGGTGGAACTGCTGAGGGTGAGCCCCCGCTCGGCCAGGGTCTCCATGGCGGCGGGGCGGCCGATGAAGGTCACGTCGTACCCGGCGGCGGCGAGGTGGCCGCCGAGGTGACAGCCGACGCTGCCGGCGCCGAGGACGGCGAAGCGGGGCCTGGGCATGGGGGGCTCCTGGGGCATGGGGCCAGCCTGGCCCAGGAACACACGGCCTGACCAGCCCCGGGCTCCCGCCTGCCGCGCCTCGAAGCGCCTCGGTCCGCCCCCGCCCCGGCGTGCCCGAGCCCCGCCGTTAGAATTGGATCTTGAGCACGCTCCGTCGTGTTCGCACACGTACTGTTCGCCCGACAGGGCACCTCGGGGGGAGACTTCCTTGAAGCTCACTGTGTCGCGCCGCGCCGTGACCACGTCCATCGCGGCCGCTTTCCTCGTCGGCGGCCTCGCCACCGCCGCGCCCGCCTCCGCCGCCGGCAGCTACAGCTGCGGCAACTGGAAGATGAAGGTCAACACCTGGTCCGCCTCCTGCAAGGTGAAGAGCGGCCAGGCCCGCGCGGTCACCGACTGCAGCAACGGCAAGACCATCTACGGCAAGTGGGTGGGCCGCGGCCAGTGGCGGTTCGGCGGCGACTGCGGCAAGTACTTCATCGTCGCCCACACCACGCAGGGTCGCGGCTGACGGCACCGAGCAGCGACCCTGCGGCGTCCGGCCGCAGCTGATGCGAGGGCCCGCCGAGTCACCGGCGGGCCCTCGTCGGCTATGACAGTTGCGACTGCACCTGGGCCGAGATCAGCTCGAGGTGGTCCAGGTCGGACAGGTCGAGGCACTGGAGGTAGACGCGGCTCGCGCCGATCTCCGCGTAGCGGCCGATCTTGTCGACGACCTCGGCGGGGGAACCCGCGAGCCCGTTGGCCTTCAACTCCTCCACCTCACGCCCGATCACGGCCGCGCGCCGGGCCACCTCGGCGTCGTCCTTGCCCACGCACGCCACCAGGGCGTTGGAGTACACCAGGTCGTCGGCCTTGCGCCCGGCCTCCTCGGCGGCGGCCCGCACCCGGCCGAACTGCCGCTCGCTGTCCTCCACCGAGGCGAACGGGATGTTGAACTCGTCCGCGTACCGCGCGGCAAGGCGCGGCGTGCGCTTCGCGCCGTGACCGCCGATCAGGACCGGCACCTTGGCCTGCGCGGGCTTGGGCAGCGCGGGCGAGTCGGTCAGGCGGTAGTGCGTTCCCTCGTACGAGAACGTGTCGCCCGGCGCCGTCCCCCACAGCCCGGTGACGATCGCGAGCTGCTCCTCCAGGCGCGCGAACTTCTCCTTCGGGAACGGGATGCCGTACGCCTTGTGCTCCTCCTCGAACCAGCCCGCGCCCAGGCCGAGTTCGACCCGGCCGCCCGACATCTGGTCGACCTGCGCCACCTGGATCGCGAGCACCCCCGGCAGCCGGAACGTGCCCGCCGTCATCAGCGTGCCGAGCCGGATGCGCCTGGTCTCACGGGCGAGCCCGGCCAGCGTGATCCACGCGTCCGTGGGTCCCGGCAGGCCGTCGACCGCGCCCATGCGCAGATAGTGGTCGGAGCGGAAGAACGCGTCGAAGCCCAGGTCCTCGGTCGCCTTGGCGACGGTGAGCAGCGTGTCGTAGGTGGCCCCCTGCTGGGGCTCGGTGAAGATGCGAAGATCCATACCTCCATCCTGCACGGTCGAACGCCCGTCAACCTCCCCTGTCCCACGGGTCCGCCGCCGCCCCGGTCGGGTGAAATCCGTCAACCCGGCGACCGGGGCGGGTCCGCCGCAGTGACCGGTGCGCGCGGGTGATCGTTGGCTCGGCGGAGCCGGACCGCCCGGCACCCGCGCCGGCGGTCGCTGCCGACGCGTCCCCCGCATCAACTGCCTTGCCCGGCCGGGGCGCGCCCCCGGCACCGGCGGGGCGCGGGCCGAGGAGGCCGTCATGTCCCAGGAAGCCGTGCCCGAGCAGGCGCACGATCCGCTCGCGCCGGAGCAGCCCCGCGACGAGGTGGTGCCGGAGCAGGCTCGCGCGCAGGCACCGGCCGGGCAGCAGGGTGCGCCCAAGGGCCTGCTGCAGCAGATGGAGGAGCTCATGGCCGCGCTCAACGCGGATCTGACCCAACTTGACGCCGACCTCCAGCGGCCCCCTGCCGGGGAGGAGCAGGACCGCGTCTGACGGGCGCCGTCGCCGCACCGGACGACCCCGGCCGCCGCGCCCCGCCCGGCGGCCGGGCGCGCACCCGGCGGCCGCCGCCACCGTCGAGGCCCGCCCGTCGGCCGGGGGCCGCCGCCCGCTCCGGTGCCCCGGCCGGCCCGCGCACCGGCCCGAGCCCCCGCCCGCCCTCAGCACGAGGGCGACTTCCCCTCCGGGACCCGGTGGCCCCGGCTCCCCTGGTCCATGGCGGCCCCGTCGGATTCCGCCTTGCGTTCGCGGGTCGCGAGTCTGCGGAGCATTTCGAGGACGCGGTCGCGGGACTCGTCGGCCGCGTCGATGGCTTCCATGCACTGCCAGTACACCCCCTCGTCCTCGGCTCCCATGGCCACCGTGACCAGGGCGATGCCCACTTCGCCGAGGAGGGTGCCGAGGCCGAGGAGGGTGTCGTGGGCGTCGCCTATCCCCGTCAGGCCCGCTGCCCGTATCTCCTGTGTCCCGGACTGGCGGGGCTCCAGGACCGCGCAGCCCCTGCCGCTGAGCTCGCTCAGTCCCAGCGCCTCGCCCCGTAACTCAGGCGGACCCGCGACCGCGAGGCGGCTGCCGATCGCCTGTGCCAGGGCCTGGGACTGCCACACCTCGGCCACGATGGCCGCGGGCTCCTGACTCCGCGCCAGGGCGCACCTGCTCGCCTCGATGAGCCGCATCGCATCCATGCGCTGTCCCCACTTCATCGCGCGCCCACTCACAGCACGTACATCCGAACTCCCCTATCCACTACCCACAGTGAGCGCCTTCAGGACGAAAAGCCAGAGGAAGCCTGAAATCTGTGGACAAAAAATCGACTATGGACAATGCATCCACTCCGGAGAGTGACGACGAGGTGTCTTTGGGGGGCTTTCGGCATGTCCAACGGGCGGTGACGGCCGGGGATCACGGGGCGGGTGGGCCCAGCTCCCCGGCGCACGCGGGCGCTACGGGGCCGGGAAGCGGTGCTCGTTCCGCTCGATCTTCGCCGCGAGCGCCTGCAGCGGGTCGATGCCGAGCACTTCGCAGAACTGGAGGAGATAGGCGAGGACGTCGGCGACCTCGTCCGTGACGCGGTGGGCCGACTCCGGGTCGGCCATGACCCGCGCCGACTCCTCCGGCGTCAGCCACTGGAAGATCTCGACGAGTTCGGAGGCCTCCACGCTGAGCGCGGCGGCCAGGTTCTTGGGCGTGTGGTAGGGCTCCCAGTGCCGCGCGGCCGCGAACTCGGCCAGCCTGCGCTGCAGTCCCGCTACGTCTTGGTCTGTCACGGCTCAAGTCAACTACATCCCGGGCGCCCGCGATCTCGGCACCCGCGCGCGCCGGGCGCCCGGCGCCGCCCCGGCCCGACCCCCGGCACCCGCCGTGGCCCCGTCCCCGGGCCCGCCCGCGGCCCGCCCGAGGTCGACCACCGTCACCCCGTCCGCCGTCGCGGCCCACGTCGCGTCGGCCACGGCGCCGATCAGGCGCAGGTGGCCGCGGGCGCACATGCGCGCCGCGAGGTCGGCGATGGCCCGCTTCTGGCGCTGGTCCAGGCAGCGGTCGAAGCCGTCGGCGAGGACAGTGAGGCTCTGGTAGGCCTCCGGGACCTCCGCCACCGGGTCGACCTCCAGGACGCGCGGCCCGGTGAGCAGCACCAGGGCGAGGGCGAGATAGCGCAGTTCGCCGTCGCCGAGCCGCCCGACGCAGGTGCGCACGCCGTCGCCGCGGTCGAGGAGCGCCCGCAGCGCGCCGTCGCGGGTCTCCTCGGCGAGGACGTCGGCGACCGGCCCCGCGCAGCCCGAGCGCAGCGCCGCCACGAGCTGCGCGTGCCGGTTGCCGCACTCGGAGCGGGTGCGCCACAGGACCTCCGCGAGGTTGTCGCAGCCGCCGAGCAGCCGGCCCGCGCCGACGAGTCCGGGCGGCACCGGCTCCCGCATGCGGCCGGGCCGCGGATCGCAGGTGAACACCGAACGCAGCGCCACGACGACCTGTTCGGCCGCGGCGAGCACCAGGCGCTGGCCGTCGGTCTTGCCCGCGACGCGCAGCGGGAGCAGGGCCGTGCCGAGCCGGTCGTCGGGCAGCGGCGCCCTGGTCACGGGCGCGGCGCCCGCGGTGTGCCAGGCGGCCTGGACGGCGCGGCGGCCGGGGTCGCGCAGCGCGGTCTCCAGGAGCGTGAGCCCGTCGCGCGTCAACCGCTCGCCCGCGATGCGCAGTTCGGGCTCGGCCTGCACGGCCACGTCGAGCCGGACCGGCCCGGCGGGGCCGTCGACCGTGCAGCCGATGCGGAAGCCGCGGCGGGCCTGGCCGTCGGCCCGCGCGCGCTCGGGCACGCAGCGCGTGGGCTCGGGGAAGACGTCGAACAGCTCGACTCCGGCGCCGAGCAGCGCGAGCGCCTCGTACGCCCGCAGCGCGCTCGTCTTGCCGCTGCCGCTCGGGCCCGCGAAGAGCGTGAGCGGGCCGAGCGGGAACGCGGCGCCACGGTGGCCCGCGAAGGCGGAGAGCCGCAGTTCGGTGACGCGTGGCCTGGCGCGGGCCGACGGATCCTGCGCGAGCGCCCCGCGGGAGTGCACAGTCATGAACGGAAGCTACGGGCCGCTGGACAAGCCGAACCGTTTTGCCCAAGCGACCTTCGCACGATCGGGGGATCGGCGGCCGAAGCCCCACGTGGGGCGGCCAGTTGGGCTAGGTGTTCTGTCCCGGGAGGTTGTGGACGGGTGAGCCAGGTCTCGGCTGAGGGATCTTGAAGTGAGATGATCCTGCTCCGTGCACGTGGAGATCTGACGGATGCGCAGTGGTCCTGCCTGGAGCCGCTGTTGCCCCGAGGCAAGAAGCCGGGCCGTCCACCGATACGGACCGGGCGGCAACTGCTCGACGGCATACGGTTCCGTACTCGCACCGGTGTCCCCGACAAGGCGTACGCCTCCCGCGAGAACCGCGCCTGCCCGCGACGACGAGGAATCCGCTGCACCATCCCGGACAACGCCGACCAGGCGGCCCACCGAAAGAAGCGCGGCTCCCGCGGCGGCCGGCCATCCAAGTTCGACGCCGAGGACCACAAGGCGCGGCACGCGGTCGAGTGCGGGATCCATCGCCTCAAGAGGCACCGCACGGTGGCGACGCGCTACGACAAGCTCGCTCTCCGCTACGAGGCGACCGTCCTCGTAGCGGCCATCAACGAGTGGCCGCGACCAGCACACCCTAGGGTGTGCTGGTCGCGGCGCTGCCCCGGTGCGGGCCTGTTCGGGCCTGCATCGGGGCAACGGGCTCAGGAATCCTGCATGAGGAAGGAGCGGAACTTCAGGTTCACGCCGCCCTCACCGCCGCCCAGCTTCAGAACGTGGTACGTGCCCTCGCAGTCGATGTCCTCGAAGACGTAGGTCTTGATGTCCGTGTTGTTCCGGGGAGAGTGCGCGGGCTTGGTCCCCTCGGCTTCCGCTTCCTTGACGTTGAGGCAGTTGCGCTCGTCGAAGTCCGTGTTGCTGAGCTTCTGTCGGTGCTCGGTGCCGTTCGCGTCGGTGTAGGTGTAGTAGAAGTCACCCGCGATGGCCGAGGCGGAGCCAGGGGTGGCGAGGAGGAACGTCAGGGCGCAGGCGGCGGCGAGAGCGATGGCGCGTGGGCGCAACAAGGGGGGTCCTTAGGTGGTGGTGGGACTTGCTCAGGTGTTCCCGAGTTACCCGGCAGAGCCGCTGGTAAGGCCTGTTTCACCTGAACATGTACAGAAGGGGCATGCCGCTTCAATTCGGCCCCCGGCGTGTGCGCTGCGCACACGCCGGGGGTGGGGAGGGCGGCTACAGCGCGGCCACGACGTTGTCGACAGTCACCTCGCCACCCGTGACCGCGTTCTTGACCGTGGCGACGAGCGATTCGGCGGTGGTGCCGACGAGGCCGCCACCGGGGGCGGCGGCGGAGGCGGGGGTGGCGAGGACGCCGAGGAGCGCGGCGGTTCCCAGGATCACGGCAGTGGTGCGACGCATGGCGAAGTGCCTTTCGGAGGAGGGGGACAGACCCGCCCCGAGAAGCGGAGCGAACCGCTCCGCTCAACACCCCAGGCCAGTGAGCGGACACTCACCTTCACTCGGACGAGCAGATAGTCAGCTCAGGCGACTGTGCGACAGGCGCTGAAGATGCCCCAGCGCAGGCGTCCCGCGCGGGTGGCGTCGACTCAACGAATGGGTGAGAACGTCACACCGAAGGTCTCCGGGACCGGGCAGGCGCGATCCCCGGCTCGGGCCAGGCCAGGCCACCCGCGCACCCGGCCGACAAGTTCCGCGCCGACAAGGCGTACGGCTCCCGCGCGGAGGCGACGACGCACGACGAGCTCACCGTCCGCTACGAGGCGACCGTGCTGGTCACGGCCTTCAACGAACGGCTGAGACCAGCACTTTCGACACACGCCCCAGATCACCGCCCGTACCGGCCGTGTACCGGCTAGATGCCGGTCGCCGCCTCCACCAGGCCCTGCACCTCCGTGTCCGCGGGGGACAGCAGGAAGACGTTCTTCTCCACGCGGTGCATCCCGCAGCCGAGCCCGAAGACCACGCCACTGCTGAAGTCGAGGACCCGCTTGGCGACTTCGGTCTCCGCGCCGGACAGGTCGAGCAGGACCGGGGTCTGCGACATCAGGTTCTCGGCGACCTCGCGGGCGTCCGCGAAGATGTTCACACGTGTCACGACGAAGCGTCGGCGCGCCTCCGTCTCGGCGTCGGGCAGCCCGCGGTGCCCCGGCCACGACGGCCATTCGTTGCGGCCGCGCAGCGGTACGACCTGGGCGAGCCCTTCCCACTGTTCGTCGGTGGCTTCGTGGCTGGTCACAGAGCAACCCCGTCCTGACTCGTCCTCAACGTCTGCACCAGGCGATTCTTGCGCAACTCACCCGTTCGGCCCAACTGCGACACGTCCGCATGGCACGTCTCACACCGCCGGGAACCCACCGGCCGCGGCGCGCGACTACGTGGCCGGTGCCGGGCGTCCGCTGCCCGCGCCACCGGATCAGCCACGGGAGCGTCGATGGCAGACGAGCGTTCGTCCCTTTCGGGTACGTCGCCGAGTTCGCGTACGTCAAGCAGTGGACGTACGCCGGGAGCGTCCGGGGTGTGGCGGCCGCCACCCGTGCTCCTGGGGTTTCTCGTCCTGCTCGTCGTCGTCTTCGCCGTCGCGTATCAAGTCGGCTCGTCGGTGGGGCCGGTGGCGCCGGGGATGCGGTCCTCGACGCCGGACGGCGGTTCCGGCGACGGCGAGGAGGGCGGTTCGGGCGGGGGCCACGGCGGCGGGCACGGGGGCCACGGCCGGTGACGCCCGAGCCCACGGCTGCGGCCGCCCCCGAGGCCACCGTCACCACGGACTTGATCGTCGGCGGGATGACCTGTGCCGCCTGTGTGAACCGCGTCGAGAAGAAGCTCGGCAAGCTGGCGGGCGTCACCGCGACCGTGAACCTCGCCACCGGCCGGGCCCGGGTGCGCCACCCCGTCGGCACGGGCACGGACGAGCTCGTCGCCGTCGTCGTACGCGCCGGATACACCGCGGAGCAGCCCCCGCCGCCCGCGCCGCCCACTCCCTCGCCGTCGCAGGCAGCCGAACCCACGGCGGCGGGCGACGACGAGGCGAGGGCCGAGCGGCAGCGGCTGCTGGTCACCGCGCTGCTCTCGCTGCCCGTGCTGGTCCTGTCGATGGTGCCCGCCTGGCAGTTCCGCAACTGGCAGTGGCTGTGCTTCATGCTGACGGCGCCGGTCGCGGTGTGGGGGGCGTGGCCCTTCCACCTGCGTGCGGTGCGCGGCCTGCGGCACGGCGCAGCGACCATGGACACGCTGGTGTCGCTCGGGGTCGCCGCCTCCTTCTCCTGGTCTGCGTACGCCCTGTTCCTCGGCGGGGCGGGCGAGCCGGGGATGCGGATGCCCTTCGAGGTGCTGCCGTCGGCGGGCGGTGGCGCGCACGTGTATCTGGAGGCGGCGGTCGGCGTGCCGCTCTCGGTGCTCGCGGGGCGCTTCCTGGAGGCGCGGGCGCGGCACGGCACCGGAGCGGCGCTGCGGTCGCTCGCGTCGCTCGCCGTGAAGGACGTCGCCGTGCGGGAGCCCGGCGGCGGTGAACGGCGGGTGCCCGCGGCGGAGTTGCGGCTGGGACAGGAGTTCGTCGTACGGCCCGGGGAGCGCGTGGCCACCGACGGTGTGGTGGTGTCCGGGCACTCCGCGCTCGACCTGTCGCTGGTGACCGGTGAGAGTGATCCGGTGGAGGTCGGCCCCGGGCAGGACGTCGTCGGGGCCGCCGTCAACGAGAGCGGGCTGCTCGTGGTGCGGGCCACGGCCGTGGGCTGCGACACCCGACTGGCGCGGATCACCCGGATGGTGACGGAGGCCCAGGCGGGCAAGGCCCGCGCCCAGCGCCTCGCGGACGCAGCGGCGGGTGTCTTCGTCCCCGTCGTCCTGACGCTCGCCGTGACCGTCCTCGGGTTCTGGCTCGGCGCGGGGGCCGACCCGCAGGCTGCCGTCACCGCGTCCGTGGCCGTCCTCGTCGTCGCCTGCCCCTGCGCCCTCGGGCTCGCCACGCCCACCGCGCTGCTCGCCGCCACCGGGCGCGGCGCCCAGCTCGGCGTCCTCGTCAGCGGGCCGCGCGCTCTGGAGACACTGCGCCACGTCGACACGGTCGTCCTCGACAAGACCGGCACGCTCACGACGGGACAGATGACCGTCACCCAGGTCACCGCCGTACCGGACGGCCTGGGCCGGGACGCGGCGCTGCGGCTCGCGGGGGCGGTGGAGCGGGGCTCGGAGCATCCGCTGGGGCGCGCGATCGCGTCGTACGCCCGCCAGGAGTCGGCCGGGCAGGAGCTGCCCGAGGTCGCGGAGTTCCGGGCGCGGCCCGGGTGGGGCGTTCGCGGGGTCGTGGAGGGGCGGGTGGTGGAGGTGTGCTCGCCGGGGGCGGACGGGGGCTTGGCGGGGGTGGAGGCGGAGGGCGTGTCCGCGGGTTCTGGCTCTGCCCGGGGGCCGGCCGGGAGTCACAAGGGGCCCGAGGGCTCCGTCCGGCCTCTCCCGGAGAGCCTCGCCCGTGCTCTCGTCGACGCCGAGGCCGCCGCGCGGACCGTGGTCCTGGTGCGCGTCGACGGTGCCGTCGAGGCCGTCGTGGCCGTGGGGGACGTGCTGCGGGCCGGGAGTTACCGCGCGGTGGACCGGCTGCGGCGGCTCGGCGTGGAACCGGTCCTCGCCACCGGGGACCGAGCGGCGACCGCGCACGCCGTCGCCGCCGAGCTCGGCATCACCGAAGTGCACGCGCGCTGCGCGCCCGAGGACAAGGCGGAGCTGGTCGGGCGGCTGCGGGCGGCGGGGCGCCGGGTCGCGGTGCTCGGCGACGGCGTGAACGACGCCGCCGCGCTCGCCCGCGCCGACCTCGGCATCGCCATGGGCTGCGGCAGCGACGCCGCGATCGGCGCGGCCGACGTGACGCTGGCCACCGGTGACATCGGCGCGGCGGCCGTCGCCGTACGCCTCGCCCGCCGCACCCTGGCCACCATCCGCGCCAACCTGGTCTGGGCGTTCGGCTACAACGCCGTCGCCGTACCGCTCGCCGCCGTCGGCCGCCTCGGCCCCATGACGGCGGCCCTCGCGATGTCCGCCAGCTCCCTGCTCGTGGTCGCGAACAGCCTGCGGCTGCGCACGTGGGAGCCGGTGCCGCGGAGTGCGGCGCGGGAACCCGTGGAGCGGGAGTGGGAGCGGGGGTCTCGGGCCAGGCAGGGAACGCGGAGGGCTCGGGGGACGCAGGGGGCTCGGGGAACGCAGGGGGCTCGGGGGACGTGGGGAAGGGGGCTTCGGTGAGGGGTCGTTCGGGCTTGCGGCTGCGGGCCGCCTCCGGTTCCGGTGCTCCCGGCGACGCGTACGCACGCCTGCGCTCCGTGCTCCCCGGCGTCCTCGCCCCCGTCCTCGCCCCCGTCCTCGCCTGCGCGGTCGCGCTCTGCGGGCTCTCGGCGTGGGTCGCCGCCGGGGCCGCGGGCAGCCCGGCGCGCGTGGCCGTCGACGACGGGCGGGTGTTCCTGCCGTACGGCGGCAAGGAGGAGACCGCCGCGTTCTTCCGGATCACCAACACAGGTGAGTCCGGCGACGAGTTGGTGTCCGTACGCTCGCCAGTCGCCGACGACGTCATGCTCAGCCGGACCGTGGAACGGGCCGGGAACGTGGAGTCGATGCGCATGGTCGACTCGGCGGCCGTGCCCGCGCGGTCCGTGGTCCGGATGACGCCCGAGGGCCTGGACGTGATGCTGCGGCCCGTCGGGGCGCTGCGGCTCGGTGACGAAGTGCCCTTCGTGCTGCGCTTCCGGCACAGCGGGGAGGTGACCGTGCGAGCCGTGGTCGTCCGGCCCGGCAGCTGAGCCGCGGATCCGCTGCCCGCGTGCGGGAACTCCTCGCGCAGTCCGTCCGACTACTGCCCCGGGGCCGTGGCCGGGAGTCGCCGGGACCGGCCCGGGAGGACCAGGGCCGGAGAGGGGCACGGGCAGGCGATGGGTGGTCTCGACCTACGTATGCGGGGTGTGACCTGCGGCCACGGGCGCGTGGTCGCCGTCGACGACGTGCACCTGGAGGTCGCCGCCGGGGAGCGGGTGGCGCTCACCGGCACGAACGGCTCCGGCAAGTCCACGCTGCTGCGGGCCGTCCTCGGCCTGCACCGGCAGACGGCGGGGAGCATCCTCGTCGGCGGGCGCGGTACCGCATCCGCGGCGGACCGGGCGTGGCGGCGGCGGGCCTGTGCCTGGGTGCCCCAGAAGCCCACGGCCGGGCGGTTCCCGCTGCTCGCGGGTGAGTTGCTGGACTCCGGGGGTGCGCCCGAGGACGCCGCGGAGGCGGCTCGTGCGCTCGGCGTGGGCGAGTTGCGGCGCCAGCCCCTGGACACCCTGTCCGGGGGCCAGTTGCAGCGGATGTACCTGGCCCGGGCCATCGGGTGCGTCGCCGCGGGGGCGGGGGTGCTGCTCGCCGACGAGCCCACCGCCGCGCTCGACTTCGCGGGGCAGGAGGAGGCCGCTGCGGCGCTTGTCGCGCTGCCGGTCACGCTGGTCGTCGTCACCCATGACCGGGGGCTTGCCTCGCGGTGCGATCGGGTCCTGGACATGGCGGCGGGGCGGCTGCGGGAGGTGGGGGTGTGAGGCCTTGCCGGGGGCTCCCCGATCCCGCCCCCTCCCGAAACCGGAGGCTCCGCCCCCGGACCCCCGAGACCGGCCTGACCGGCCTGACCGGCCTCGTCCTCAAGCGCCGGACGGGCTGGGGGTTCGGAGGGGGTGAGGTGGCCGTCCCGGGCGGGTGGGACTGTCCCCCGCCGACCCCGGCTCGGCGGCTCGTCCTCGCACGCCGGGCGGGCTGGATTCGTTCGGCCGGTCGTGGCCATGGAGTTCCGGAGGCGCGGCCATGAACGTTCTCGCCACAGCTGACATCGGGCTGATGCTCGAACTCGTGCCCGTGCAGCGTGCCGGGTTCGCGTTGTTGCTCGCCGCCGTCGGACTCCCCGTCGTCGGGGTCGTGATCGTCGGGCTCGACATCATGCCGGTGCGGTTCGCGATGATGCATGTCGCGCTGTTGGGCATCGCGGTGGGCCTGCTGACCGGGCTGGACCCGATGCTGTGCGCCCTGGTGGCGTGCGCGCTCGCGGGCGCCGGGGTCGCGCCGCTGGCCCGGACACCGGCCGGACTCTCCGGGGCGATGGGGCTCCTGATGAGCATGGCCATCGCCGCCGCGCTGCTCGTCCTCTCCGTGTCCGGGGTCAACGCCTCCGGCGCGTTCGCGCTCCTGTGGGGCTCCATCCTGTCCGTGGGCAGCACGGACATCGTCGTGGTCGGCGTGCTCGCCGTCGCGGTCCCCGCGCTGTTCTGGTGGCGGCGCCGCGACCTCGCCCTCCTCCTGTACGACCGTGAACTCGCGCAGTGCTCCGGCGTTCCCGTCGGCCCGCTCACCGTCGTCCTGCTCGTCCTCGTCGCCGTCGCCGTGGCCGGGGCGATCAAGCTGACCGGGGCACTGCTCGTGGACGCGCTCACCCTGCTTCCCGCGCTCGCCGCGCGCCGCCTCGGCAAGCGGCTCACCACCATCGCGCTGTGGGCCGTGGCCATCGGCCTCGCCGTCAACGTCACGGGCTTCCTCATCGCCCTCTGGCTGGACTGGCCGCCAGGGCCCGTCCTCGTCCTGACCGCGGGGGCCGTCGTCCTCGCCGTCCATCTCATCCCCGAACGGAGCATCACCTCATGGCGCGCAACGGCGTCCGCATCCCCCTCTCCCGCACGTCCGCCCTCCTCGCACTGAGCGCCGTCCTCGCGTGCACGGCCGCCGGCTGCGGCGACGACTCGTCCGACGGCGGCTCCGACAGCAAGAAGGACGGGCCCGTCGTGGTCGCCACCACCACCTGGGAAGGCGCCTTCGCCAAGGCCGCGGGCGCCGAGAACGTCACCGTCCTCGTCCCGCCGTCCACCCAGCACGCCCCCGACTACGACCCGAAGCCCTCCGACCTCGCCGCCGTCGCGAAGGCCGACTTCGTCCTGTACGCGCCCTTCGAGCCGTACGCCGGGAAGATCAAGGACGCCGCCGGCTCCAAGGCCGAACTGGTCAAGGTCGACCTCGACAACGACGCCACGAAGGTCCGCGGCGAGGTGAAGCGGCTCGGCGGGCTCTTCGGCACCAAGGCCGCCGCGGCGAGCTGGACCAAGACCTTCGACCGCGAGTACGCCGCGCTCGCCAAGGACCTCAAGGCGTCCTGGCCCGGCGGCGACAGCCCCGCCGTCGTCAGCCAGGTGTTCACCACCTGGTCGGCGCGCATGGCGGGCGCGCGGACCGTCGGCACGTACGGCCCCGAGGCGGTCACCGCCGGTCAGCTCGCCCGGCTCTCCGCGAAGAAGCCCGCGTTCGTCCTCGACAACGCGCACATGTCCACCGGGAAGGTGCTTCCCGACTCCGGCGCCGCCCAGGTGAAGATCGTCAACTACCCGGGCAAGGACCTGGACCTGCTGCCGGTGTACCGGGACGCCGCAGCGGAGTTGAAGAAGGCCATGAAGGCGAAGAAGGCCGAGTAGGCGGAGCAGCAGGTGGAGTGGTTCAAGGAGTAGGAGGCGGGGGCGGTGCCGGGAGAAGATCCCCGGCACCGCCCCCGCCTTCGTCTCCGTCCGGCCTCAGGCCCGTGCCGCCCGCTCCCGCAGCGCCGCGCGGTCCGGCTTGCCCGCCGGGGTCAGGGGCAACTCCGCCACGAGCAGCAGCCGTTCGGGGTGCTTGACCCGGTCGAGGCCGCGCCCGGCGAGATGCCCGACCAGGTCGTCGAGGGTCGTCGCGGGCCCGGCCCCGCGGGACGCCGGAACCACGCAGGCCGCGAGGCGCTCCCCCATCACCGGGTCGGGTACGCCGACGCACACCACGTCACGTACCAGCGGATGCGCGCTCAGCTCCCGTTCGACCTCCGCGGGGCTGATGTTGACGCCGCCGCGGATCACCACGTCCTTGAGGCGGCCGACCACGTGCAGGACACCGTCGGCGTCGAGCAGGCCGAGGTCGCCGGTGCGGACCCAGCCGTCTGGGGTGCGGTAGCGGGCGTCGAGTTCGGGGGCGCCGACGTAGCACAGGGGTGTCATCGGGCCGCGGGCGACGATCTCGCCGACGGCGCCGTCCGGCAGGGGTTCGTGGGTGACGGGGTCGGCTACGCGGATGTCGGCGACGCGCGGGTCGGGGCGGCCCGCGACGATGCCGTGCCGGAACCCGTGGACGTCTCCGTCCCTGCCCCTGCCCCTGCCCCTGTCTCCGGCTCCGGCTCCGGCTCCGGCTCCGGCTCCGGCTCCGGCTCCGGCTCCGGCGGGGCCTTCCTGGCCTTCGGTCCAATCACCCAGTCCGGTATGGCAGTTGACTCCGTCCGCGGAGCCGTAGAGGTTCACCACGGGGCAGCCGAAGGCGTGGCGGGCCTCGGCGGCCGTGGTGGTGTCGAGGGGGGAGCCGCCGAGGACGAGGGCCGTGGGCGCGGGCAGCTTTCCTGCGCCCTCCTGGTCCTGTGCGCGCTCCTGCTCCAGGCGGTCGAGGATCATGCGGGCCATGGTCGGTACGCCAAGGACGTGGGTGGGTTCGTGTTCCCGTACGGCGGCGATGGCGGCCTCGGGGGTGAAGTGGTCGAGCAGGACGAGCGTGCCGCCGTGCCTGGCGAGGGCGACGGAGGTGCCGTTGGACCCGAACGCGGAGGCCAGCGGCACCAGGAAGAGACAGCGCGGGGGTTGTGCCGGGTCCGGCATCAGGGAGGCGAAGAAGTTGCCCCGGCCGCCCGCGAGGGCGTTGTGGGAGTACGCGACCATCTTCGGGTCGGCCTCCGAGCCGGAGGACACCAGGATGCGGGCGGGGCCGTCCGGGTCGGGGCGCGCGGCCACGAACGCGGCCGGGTCGGCGCGCAGCAACTGGGCGAAGGCGACGGCGCCTTCGGGGACGGCGCCGGGGCCGACGGCCATGACGTGCCGCAGGGGCGCGGGGGCCGCGGCGAGGAGGGCCGCCGCCGGGTGGGCGCCGCGGTGCTCGGCGGCGGCGATGACGGCCACCGCGTCGGCGCGCCGCAGCAGGCTCGTGGCCTCGGCGGCGCCTCGGCCCACGGGGAAGGGCAGGGCGACCGCGCCGATCGCCGCGAGGGCGAGGTCGGCGATGACCGCCGCCCGGGCGTTGGGGAGTTGTACGCCGACGACGTCTCCCGCCGCGACGCCCAGCTCTCTGAGCCCGACGGCCAGACATCGGACCTTGCGGTCGAGGGCCGTGTAACAGAGCTTGCCCTTGGCGTCGATGACGGCCGTGCGGTGCGGGTCGCTGATCTGCCGGGCCCGGAACAGGCTGTACAGGTCGAGGTCGGGGCAGGTGCCGTCGACCGCCCAGGCGCGGCGGAGGGAGGCGGGCAGGAGGTCGTTCAGGGGGCGGGGCATGAGGGCTCCTGGGAGAAGGAGGGAGGAAGAGAGTGAGGGAGGGAAGAGGGAAGAGGGAAGAGGGAAGCTGGGGGGGGAAGAGTTGGAGGTTCGGGGCCTCGCGCACGGGTGCGGGCGCGGGTGCGGCCGGGTGCCGGTGACAGGTTCTGGTGCCGATGGCGGTTGCTGGTGCCGGAGACGGGTGCGTGGCCGGGGGCGCGGCAGGTGTCAGGAGAAGGCCCACGGGTCCGGGACGACGGGCGCCCCGTGCGTGTCGCGTCCGATGGACCGCGGGAAGCGCGCGTCGGCGTGCAGGGCCGTGAGGTCGGTGGTGACCGGGGTCGCGGTCAGGCCGTGGGAGCGCAGGAGCGCCAGGGCATCGGGCGTGGGCAGGGCGCCCAGGTCGTACGCCGACGCGGCCGCCGCGCAGGTGTCGGTCGGGGCGAGCCAGCCGTCCGCCGTGCGCAGGGGGCGGCGGAAGCCCGCGGGCGGGCGGGGTTCCGTGCCCTGGGCCGCGCGGCGCAGCGCCGGGGCGGTGAGGGTGTCGGCGGCGCCGAGGAGGGAGGAGTCGACGCGTACGCCCCGGCCGCCGTTGCGCTCGCGCAGGAGCAGCCCGGCGAGGACGGCTTCCGCGCCGAGGAGGCCGCCGAGCACGTCGAGGAGGGTCATCAGGGAGGGCGCGGGCGGCTCGTCGGCCGGGCGTACCGCCGCGCCGACGCCCGTGCGGGCCTGGACCATGAAGTCGGTGCCCATGGGGGCGTCGTCGAGCCGGTCGCCCCAGCCGCTCGTGTACGCGTACACGAGGCCGGGGTTGACGGTGGTGAGGTCGGCGGCGTCCAGGCCGAGCTGGGCGGCCTTGCCGGGGGCCCAGTTGTGCAGGAACACATCGGCGTCGGCGACGAGTTCACGCAGGCGGCGACGTCCGGAGGGGGACTTGATGTCGGCCTCGACGGCGTCCTTGCCCCGGTTCAGGGCCAGCCAGCGGGCCGAGACGCCGCCGCAGGCGGGCGGCATGCCGCGCAGCGGGTCGCCGCCCGGGGGCTCGATCCGGACGACGTCGGCGCCGAGGAGGCGGAGCAGGTGGGCGGCCAGCGGGGCCTGGATGCGGCGGCCCGCCTCCAGGACGGTGATGCCGGTCAAGGGCAGCTCCGGGGTGGGCAGTTGCCGGGCCCGCCGCCCCGGCGCGGCGGCTGCCGGGCCGAGCCGCGCCAGGGACCAGGGCGCGGCGCCGTCGTGCTCGGCCGCCCGCTCCGCGAGGGTGCGCAGGGCGCAGACCTCGGCGCCGGAGGAGGCCGCGGCCTGCCTGACGCGGGCCCAGTCGTGGGAGCGGGCCGTTTCGTGCAGGGCCTCCGGGAAGGGCGCGCAGGCGGTGGCGTACCGGAACTGGAAGGGCCGCCAGCCCGCGCGTATCGCGTCGCCCGGCGCGTCCAGGGCCCTCCAGAACGCGGCCCAGGCGCCGGGGTCGAGGGTCTCCAGCTCGAAGAGGGTGCCGTCGGCGGAGGTGAACGGGGGCCCACCCGGGGCGATGCGGGCCGCCTCGTCCTCGTCGGCGCCGGTGGCGGCGAGGTACTGCGACACGGCGAGCAGGCCCGCGCGGGCCGCGCTGGTCGTGACCCGCGCCGCCGCGCGGGCGTCGCCGCCCCGGGCCTGGGCGAGGAGTTGGGCCAGGAGCCCCTGGACGGCGAGGACGCCCGCGGCGGTCGCGGCGTAGTCGGAGCCGAGCCCGCGAGGGCCGTCGTCCCGGCGCCCGTGCACGGACATGATGCCGGTGGCGGCCTGGACGGTGGCTTCGTCGGGGGTGGGGAGCGCTTCGCGGGGGCGGGGGGCCGCTCCCGGCGAGTCCACGGCGTCGCGCGACGCCGTCGTCCGGGCCTCGGCCCAGTGCACCTGCGCCGTCACCGGCCCGAACCCGTCGCCGGTGAGGACGACACGGGCGTGGGCGGGGGGCTCGCCGCCCGCCTCCGGGGCCCCGCCGTGGGCTGCCCCGACTGCCGCGCCCCCGGTGGCGGCGCCCTCGGCTCCCGTGACCCCGGCGGGCGTCGCGGTCGCGGTGTCCTCCGCCGGACCCGCCGGACCCGTCGACTCCGCGCCGAGCAGGCGCAGATGCTCGGTGACGACCCGCGTCAACTCGATCGGCCCGTCGATCTCGCAGCGCAGCGACTCCAGGGGCAGGGCGGCGGTGCGCACTGTGGCGAGGGGTGGTGATGACGTCATGTCAGTCGTGTCTCCTCTTCCGGCGCGGGGGCAGCCCCCGCCGGGGTCGTTCCGAACGCGGGAACCCGAGGCCGTCGGCACCCGACCAGTTCCTTGGAAGACAGTCGGGCGCCCGGGCCCGCGGGTTCCCGGTGAACCAGAGGAAGCGAGGGCCGCGGTGACAGCGGAAGACGTGCGAGACGTGCGAGACGTGTCAGATATGGCAGATGCGGCAGGTGTGGCAGATGCGATCTCAGGGCCCTGTGCGCGGAGTGGGGCCGAGGCGGGCGCGGTGTCCCCGGACGACGGCGCCGCGCCCCTGTCCGAGCGCGTCGCCGCCTTCGTACGCGAACACGTCGTGCCGTGCGAGGACACCCTGGACGCGGGCGGGCCGCCGGCCGACGCCGTGCTGCGGTCCCTGCGGGAGCGGGCCCGCAGGGCCGGACTGTGGGCGCTGCCGCTGCCCGCCGAACTCGGCGGTCAGGGGCTCGGCCTGGCCCAGTACGCGGCGTTCGCCGAAGCGGAGGGCGCCAGCGACCACGGGCCCGCCGCGCTCGGCTCCGCGCCGCTCCTCGATGTGGCGATGCTGCGCCGCCACGGCACCGCGCGGGTCCGCGAGGCGTATCTCACCCGGCTCGTCTCGGGCGAACTCCGCGCCTGTTACGCGATGACGGAGCCCGACGTGCCCGGCACCGACCCCTTCCTCACCGGCACCCGCGCCGACCTCCTGCCGGACGGCGGCTGGCGCCTGACCGGCCGCAAGTGGTTCACGTCCGGGGCGGCGGGCGCGGACCTCGTCGCCGTCCTCGCCCGCACGGACGGCGCGCCGCCGGACCGCGCCGGCCTGTCGCTGTTCCTCGTGCCCACGGCGTCGCCCGGCTTCCGTGTCGTCCGCGAGCTGCCCGTGCTCGGGGCGGGCGGCCAGTGGGAGATCGAGCTCGACGGCGTACGGGTGCCGGGTGACCACCTCGTCGGGGCGCGCGGCGCCGCTCTCGCCGTCGCGGGCGAGCGGCTCCAGCTCGGCCGTACGCTGCGGTGTCTGCGCTGGCTCGGGCAGGCGCAGCGGGCGTTCGACCTGATGGCCGCGCGTGCCGTCGCCCGGACGGGTTCCCGTGGGGCCCTCGCCTCCCACCAGCTCGTCCAGCGCCACGTCTTCGAGTCGCTCCTCGCGCTGCGGACCACGCGGCCGCTGGTGCACGAGGCGGTGGCGCGGCTCGTCGCCGAGGAGGACGCGCACGTCGAGGTGGGCCTCGCCAAGGTCGCCGCGGCGCGCACGCTGCAGCAGGTCGTGGACGCGGCGGTGCAGGTGCACGGCGCGGCCGGGCTCGGCCCCGACACCGCGCTGCCCGCGCTCCTGCGCTCGGGCCGCGCGGCGCGGATCCTCGACGGCCCTGACGAGCTGCACATCACTTCGGTGGCGCGGCGCGTGCTGAGTGGGTACGGGCCTCTGGCAGGAGGCCGCTGAGGACGGCGGGCTCTGGCCGGGGGCCGGTGGAGCACGGCGGGGTCTGGCCGGGGGCCCGTTGGGCGCGGCGGGCTCTGGCCAGAGGCCCGTGGAGCACGGCGGGCTCTGGCCAGGGGCCCGTGGAGCACGGCGGGCACTGGCCAGAGGCCCGTGGAGCGTGGGTGCGCCCCCGGCCCGCGCTTCACGCTTCGCGTGGATCCACCAGGCCCGTCAGCGCGGCGAGGCCGAGGGCCAGGAAGAAGTCGCCCCAGATCAGCTCGTGTTGGACGGCGGTGCCCGTCGCCGCGTCGTGGCAGCCGTGGAGGAGCATTCCGGGTGGGGGGTCGGTGCCGGCGGCGGGGTCGGGGGCGGTCGCGGAGTCAGTACCGGTGGCCGGGTCGGGGACGGTCGCGGAGTCCGTGCCCGTGGCCGAGTCGGTGGCGGTCGCGGATTCCGTGCCGCTCAGGTGCGCCGTGACCAGGCGGTGCAGGACCGCCTCCGCTCGGCGGGCGCAGGCCTCTTGGCCGGGCAGGGTGGCGAGTTTGAGGAGGGCGACGGCGGTGATGGCAGCGGCGGAGGTGTCGGGCGGGCCGTCGGGGTGGGATGTGTCGGCGGGTGGGATCAGAGGGGCCGCCGGGGGTGGTGTGTGCGTGGGGGCGGCGGGGTGCGCCCCGTCCGCGCGTGCGGCCGGGCGGGCCGTCTCCGCGAGTGGCGCGGCGCCCGCCTCGGCTTCGGCCTCGTCCTCGATCTCCGCCGGTGCGGGCACCGGTGCCCCCAGCGACCCGGCCGTCGCGTGCAGGTGGTCGGGACACCCCGTCGCTCCGCCGGGCCGCGTCAGCGCGTCCGCTGCGGCGAGCAGCAGCCAGGCCCGGCCGCGGCTCCAGCCGGGGGCAGGTTCGGGGAGGGGGTGCCAGCCCGTGGCGGGGTCGTGACGCCAGGCGGGGGCGAGGGGGCCGCCGTCCCCGACGCACAGCTCCAAGTGGCGGCGTAGGTGCGATGCCGCCGCCTCCCTCCCTCGCGGCCCCGCCGAGGCGAGGAGCGGGACGAGCCCCGGCGCCCCGTCGGCGCGGGCGAGGAGGCGGGGGCCGCCGAAGGCCGCGCCCCAGGGGACCAGGCCGAGTTCGGGGTCGAAGGCGGCGAGGCAGGCGCGGGCCGCGCGGGTGCGGAGGGCGGCGGCGGGCTCCGACGCGGTGGCGAGGGCGGTGCCGTACCAGAGGATCAGGCCGCGGGTCGCGGTGTCGGCGTCGGCCCAGTCGGCGAGGCGCGCCGTGCACTCCTCGGCGGCGGCCCGGTCGGCCGGGGCGCCCGTGGACCGCGCCCGCAGCCACAGCAGTCCGGCCCAGAAGCCGCCCGTCCAGGAGCCCCGCCGGGTCGTGGTCCACGTGCCGGTGTCGGGGTCGGCGGACAGCGGGAAGCGGGGGCCGACCTCGGCGAGGGTCACGGCGACCCGGCCGAGCACGGCCTGCAGGGCACTCTCGGCCCACCCGTCGGTCACCCCGCCCGACCCGTCATGCATCCGCTCCCCCGTCACGCGTCCCACTCCCCCGTCCTCTGCATCCGGCCCCCACTCCGCTCCACCCATCCCGCACTTCAACCGCTCCTCCGCACACCGCTCCACGGCCGAGCACACCCCCTCACTCGCCCGATCCCGCCGCGTCCGCCCCACCCACCCTGCACCTCAACCACTCCTCCACACTCCGCTCCACCGCTCGACCGCTTCACCCCCAACGCCCCTCACCCATCCGCACCCCGCCCATCCGCACCCCGCCCCCCCAGGAGCACCCCGGCGCAGCTGAGCCCTCCGCCCCGCCACCGACCCCGTTTCCCGGTCCTCACGCATCCCGCCCCTCCCCCGCGCCCACGCCGCGCCCCCGTTCCCGTACCGCCCACGCCAGTGCCACCGCGCTCGCCGCCGCGAACTCCGCCGTCACCAGGGTCCAGCCCCAGCCGTAGTGGCCGGCGGAGGCCAGGAGGCCGAAGAGGGGCGGGCCGAGGGCGAAGCCCGCGAAGAAGCCCGCCGAGACCAGGGCGGAGTCCTGGCCCGCCCGGCCCGCTGCCGCGCGCTGCATGACCAGGACCATCGACACCGCGTTGGCCGACACCGCGAACGCCCCCACCGCCACCGCGCCCGGCCACACCAGCGCGCCCAGCGCCGCCGCCCCGGCCAGGAGCAGCGCCGCGCCGACCGCGCCCGCCGCGAGCAGGCCCGGCAGCCACTCCGCGCGGCCGGGCGTCGCCGCCTTGGACCAGGCGATACGGCCCACGACCCCGGCCACCCCGAGCACCGCGACCAGCGCCCCGGCAGCGCCGGGCCCCAGGTCGAGGCGGTGCGCCCCGTACAGCGCCAGGTAGGTGTTGACGGAGGCGATGCCGCAGCCCAGCAGGAGCGAGAAGCCCGCGAGCCAGGCGATGGTGCCGCGCGGCACGAGGGACGCCGGGGGCGCGCCGGTCCTGGCGGGCGCGTCCTGCGGCAACGTGCGCAGCGCCCACACCGCCGTCACCACCGCCGCGCCCGCCGCCGTCCACACCGCGCCCCGCCAGCCGAGCCACCCCGCGAGGGCCGCGAGCGGCAGGCCCGCGGCGAACGCGCCCAGTTGGACGCCCGACTGCTTCATGCCGGTCACCGCGCCCCGGCGTGCCGGTTCCACGGTCGCCAGGATCGCCTTGTTCGTCGCCGGGTTCGCGAGCGCCTGCGGCAGCCCGCCGAGCGCCACCGCAGCGAGCAGGAAACCCGCACCGGGCGCCGCCCCGATCAGCGCGAGCGCCACCGCCGAGAGCAGGAGCAGCGCCGCGAGGGCGCGGCGCGGGCCCACCCGGTCCACGATCCGGCCGCCCGCGGGGGACAGCACGGCCGCCGTGCCGAAGCCGATCGTCGTGGTCAGGCCGAGCACCGTGGGCGAGATGTCCAACTCGTCCACCAGGCGCGGGCCGAGCGCTCCCAGGAGGAAGAGCTGGAGCATGGAGAACGCCATCGCGCAGGTGAGGAGGGCGGTGGGAAGCGGACGCGCCGCGAGCGGGCCTGGCGCCGGGGCCTTGGGGGCAGGGGTGCCCGCCTGCGCTTCGGCGCCTTCCGGTCGCGCGTACGAGGGAAGCCGCGGCTCGGCCCCGCGCCCCGACGGCCCCGGGTCGCGCCCGCGCCCCTCCTGCTCCCGCCCGTCCCCGGCCCGCTCCGTCCCCACTCAGCCGCCCCCAGGAAGTCTCGTACAGCCGGACACATCAACTGAGTTCGCGCCGTGTCCCGCCGCGCGCTCCCGGAGTCCGGGCGCGTCGTGGCCCGACGCGCCGCCGCAGGAGTCGGATCCGCCCGCAGCCGGGTTCCCCGGCGTCCTCGTGACCCCGGCCACACCCCAGCGCCGCCCTGGCCGAAATCCGTGCGGCGCCCGGCCTCGGCACGCCTCCCGGCGGAACATTCCGGACCCGCCCGTTGCCGCCGCGAGGCGGATGCAAAGATGAGGCCGCCATGACTGGGGGCCGAAGCTGTCACGCGGTACGGGCTGCGGTGTTCGCGGCCGCCTGTGTGCTGCTCGCGGCCACGGGCCACGCCCTGATGTCGTCGTCGGCGCCGCTGCCCTGGTGGGCACTGCCCGGCGCGGGCGGTGCCACGTTCGCGGGCGCCTGGCTCCTCGCCGGGCGCGAACGCGGCGTCCTCGCCGTCACCTCCGCGTCCGTCGTGGCCCAGGCCGCGCTGCACACCTGGTTCTCGCTGGCACAGGCGATGACCCAGTCCGCGGCGGGCGGCGGCGCCTCGATCGCCCAGCAGTGGGCGCGCCATCTGCTGTGCGGGGCGGGCGGCACGGGGATGCTGCCGGAGGCGGACGCGGTGCGTGCCGTCACCGACGCGGGCCTCGCCGACCGGCTGCACGGGCCGCCGCCGGGGCACACGACCCGGCACTCCATGGGCATGCAGGAGACCGTCGACCCGGGGGCCTCGGGGCTCTCCGGCTCGGGCGGCCCCCACGCCTCCATGGGGCACGGCGTCTCCGGGACGCACGACCCATCGGCTGCCCTGGCGGGTTCCGGCTCGGGCTCCGGTTCCGGCATGACCGATGTGACCGACACGACTGGCATGGCTGACATGACAGGCATGCCGGGGATGTCAGGAATGCCGGGGACGCACTCCGGGCACGACATGGGCGGCATGTCGCCGCTCGGCATGCTCGCCGCGCACCTCCTGGCCGCGCTCCTGTGCGGCCTGTGGCTCGCGTACGGCGAGCGCGCCGCGTTCCGCGTCGGCCGCGCCGTCGCGGGCTGGCTCGTCGCCCCGCTGCGGCTCGCCCTGCGCCTGCCGCAACCCCCGCACCGGCCGAGGCTGCGCCCGCGCCGTGACTTCGGCGCCCGGCGCGCGCGGCGCCTCCTTCTCGTCCACGCCATCACGTCCAGGGGTCCGCCCCTCGGGATCGCTGTCGTCTGACAGCTGGTTTCTCCCGACCCGCCACGGCACCGCACGGCGCTCGCACGGCATCCGCTCGGCACAAGTACGGCTTCACTCGCACACCCGGCTCGGCGCCCCACGGCCCCGCGCCCGCGCCGCCGTACCCGCCGTCGGGCCGCGTACCGCCCTCGCGCGTACCGCCACGTCACGCCGCACCGCGGCACGCGGCGGCACGCACGCCCCGAGCAGGTCGGGCACCGGCCCGCGCCGCTCTCGCGCCGCCGGGTCGAACGACACCTCACCGGCCTCGCCCCGCGCGCGGCCGGATCCCGAAATCCCGGACTCCCAAAGGACTTCAGGCGATGACTCCTGCCCTGACGGCACCCCCTGCCCAGACTGCGAAAGCCGCCACCGCGGCGGCACCGGCTCACACACCGGTCCCGGCACCAGGACCAGCGGTACGGGAATCCGCACCCGCGGCCGCCGCCCGTCCCGGCCCCACCGCGCCCACCCACCCCCGGACCCGCCGCACCGACGCCGCCGACGAACCCGTCACGCGGCTCGCCCTCGCCGCGCGGGACGGCGACCCCGAGGCCGTCGAGCGTTTCGTGCGGGCGCTGCACCGGGACGTCCTGCGCTACGTCGCCCACCTCAGCGCCGACCCGCAGGCCGCCGACGACCTCGCGCAGGACACGTTCCTGCGGGCGCTCGGCAGTCTGCACCGGTTCGAGGGGCGCTCCTCGGCGCGTACCTGGCTGCTCTCGATCGCGCGGCGCACCGTCGTCGACAGCCTGCGGCACGCGGCCGCCCGGCCCCGGCTCTCGGACCGCGACGACTGGCAGGCCGCGGCGGAGCAGGCGCAGCCGCGCGGGCTTCCCGGTTTCGACGACGGCATCGCGCTGGCCGAACTGCTCGACGGCATACCGGCCGAGCGGCGCGAGGCGTTCGTCCTCACCCAGCTCCTCCAGCAGCCGTACGCGGAGGCGGCCGCCGCCATCGGCTGCCCCGTCGGCACGGTCCGCTCCCGGGTGGCCCGGGCGCGGGCCACCCTCATCGAGGCCCTCGCCGCGGCCTGACGGAGGAACCCGGCCGAAGGCCCGACAAGGCCCGACAAGGCCCGACGGAACAGCCGCACCACTGAAGGGGGTCGCTGCCGCGCTCGCGGCGGCGGCCCCCTCCGTCCTGCCACGGCCTCGGGTCGGTGCGGCCCGCCTCCCGCAGGCCGCCTCCCGCAGCCCGCCTCCCGCGGCTCGACAAGGAACCGTTAAATGAATATGACGGAGTTCACTGCCGCACCGGTTCCCGGCTGTGGCACCATGCGCGGAGCCTCGGCAGTCGACTTCCCGGCGAACTCCAGGTGTTCTTCGGCGGCGTACCGGAGTACGCAACGAAGAACAGCCGAAGCGCGGTCCGTTATGAATGTGTCAAAGATTTCCCGACGGCCGCTCATACGGAATTCGAGATTCGCCGAAGAGCGAGTACGAGCGGGTCGCGCGTGTCAAGTTCGGCCCGTCAGGGCCCTTGAGCGCGGGCCCGGCGGCCCCGTACCCGAGGGCCGCCGACCCGGTCCGTCCCGTTGACAGGACAGCCGCGAGGCCACCGGCGGCGGTGGCGTGCGGACCTGTCGTCAACTACCCCCGTAGTCTCCAGTTTCCGGTTCACCGTTTCCCGGCCGGAGGGTATGTTCGAGCTCGGCCAGAAAGCCGGAAATCCAGGAGTGGGCGCGGCAGCAGCCCTCCTTTCCGAGGAGGGAATGGAGAAGGATTCCCGGGGCCGATCCAGGCTTGTGCACAGTGAATTCGAGGTGAAGGGGGGATATGGCCGTGTCCGCGACCGCGCGATCGCTTCATGTCCCGTCTGCCGGCTCCACCGGTTCTTTCGGTTCTCTCGACACCGGCCGCACGCCGGGGTGGCACACCACCGCCCCCGTGCCGCGTCACCCGCGACCGCTCGGCCCACCGGCCGTCCGCGGCGGGGGACCGCAAAGCCGTTGAGCACGCGTCACCGTCCCGCCCCCGCGGCGGGCTCCGTGCGTCCGGGGTTGCCGCGCGGGGCGTCCTGCTGGCGGCCGTGACACCACGACACCGTGACACCGCGACAAACGGAGCGCCGAATTCCGGCTGCCTGACAGCCGCCGACCAGGGGGAGGAAAGACACCCATGACGCAGTGCCCCTATCACCAGCTGGGCCCGCTGCCGGACTTCTTCGAGCCGGGGGAGCCCGGCGCCGACGACGTCACGCAGATGATCACGCCGACCGGCGACAAGATGTGGCTCGTGCGCGACTACGCGCTCAGCCGTCTCGTCCTCGCGGACAAACGGTTCAGCAGGACCGCCGCCGTGGCGCCGGGCGCTCCGACGTTCAACGACGCCCAGCCCGTGGCCGAGTCGATGATGAGCATGGACGGCGCCGAGCACGCCCGTCTGCGCAAGACCGTCATCGGCGCGTTCACCGCCCGCAAGATGGCCGCGATGGCCCCGGGCATCACCGAGCTGACCGACCGCTACCTGGACGCCCTGGAGGCGGCGGGCCCCGGCGCCGACTTCATGGAAGGCCTCGCCAACCCGCTGCCGCTCGACGTGCTGTGCCAGCTTCTCGGCATCCCGCTGACGGACAGCGCGAAGTTCCGCGACTGGGTCGAGGTGCTCTTCGACATCTCGGCCAGCTCCCCGCAGGAGAAGGGCCGCAAGCGCCTCGAACTCAGCGGCTACATGGCCGACCTGCTCGCCGCCAAGCGCCGCGAGCCCGAGAACGACCTGCTCTCCTCGCTGATCCAGGCGCAGGACCGGGGCGAGCTGACCCCGGGCGAACTGATCACCCTCGGCCTGACCCTGCTGATGGCGGGCTACGAGACGACGGTCGGCCAGATCGCCCTGTCCGCGAACGTGCTGCTCTCCGACCCGGCCGGCTACCGCGACCTGGTCGAGCACCCCGAGCGCGTGGACGCGGCGGTCGAGGAGCTGATGCGCCTCACCCCCACCACGCCCTTGAGCTTCTCGCGGGTGGCGACGGAGCCCGTGCGGCTCGGCAGCGTCCAGGTGCAGGCGGGCGACGCCCTGATGGTCTCGCTCCTGAACGGCAACCGCGACGCCAAGGTCTACCCCGAGCCGGACCTCCTTGAGCCCGAGGGCCGCGACGCGGTCCACCTCACGTTCGGCCACGGTCTGCACCGCTGCCTCGGCGCCCCGCTCGGCCGGATCCAGCTGCAGATCGTCTTCCGCCGCCTCGTCGAACGCTTCCCCGGACTGCGCTTCGCCGACGTCCCCGAGCCGGTGGTCTGGAAGGACGGCATGGGCACCCGCGGCCTCTCCCGACTGCTCGTCGCCTGGTAGTACGCCCCCGGTTCCCCTCCGGTCCCGCCCGTCGCCGTCCCCCGTCCCCCGCCCGCCGAGGCCGCCGATGCCGCCGGTCGCGCGCCGCCCGCCCCTGGTGGCAGCTCTCCCTAGAACACCGCTTGACCTTCAGTGAGGAATGGCATGTCTGTTGACAACACCCGCAGCGATGCAGGGCTTGCCGGGGAACCCATAGCCGTCGTCGGGATGTCCTGCCGCTTCCCCGGCGCCCACGACCCCGAGGCGTACTGGCGGCTGCTCGTGACCGGGCAGGACGCCGTCACCGACACGCCCGCCGAACGCGCGGAGCTCGGCCTCGGCATCGAGCACGGCCCGGCCGGCAAGGGTGCCTTCCTCGACGGGATCGACCGCTTCGACCCCGGCTTCTTCAACATCCCGCCGCGCGAGGCGGCGATGATGGACCCGCAGCAGCGGCTCGTGCTCGAACTGGGCTGGGAGGCCCTGGAGCGGGCCGGCGTCGTCCCCGCCGACCTCCAGGGCGGCGACACCGGCATCTTCCTCGGCGCGACCACCGGCGACTACGCCGACCTCGTGCACCGCGCGTCCGACGGCTCGAACGTCACGCACCACTCCTTCACCGGCCTGGACCGCAGCCTCATCGCCAACCGCGTCTCGTACGTGCTCGGCCTGCGCGGCCCGAGCCTGACCGTCGACGCGGGCCAGGCCTCGTCCCTGGTCGCCGTGCACATGGCCTGCCAGTCGCTGCGCAACGGCGAGTCCGACGTCGCCCTCGCGGGCGGTGTCGAACTGCACCTGGCGCCCGAGAAGACCGCCTTGGCCCAGAAGTTCGGCGGCCTCTCCCCCGACGGCCGGTGCTACACCTTCGACGCCCGCGCCAACGGCTACGTACGCGGTGAGGGCGGCGCCGTCGTCGTCCTGAAGACGCTGCGGCGCGCCCTCGCCGACGGCGACCGCGTGCACGCCGTGCTGCGCGGCAGCGCCGTGAACAACGACGGCGGCGGCGCGGGCCTGACCGTGCCGCACGAGGACGCCCAGCGCGACCTGCTGCGCCGCGCCCACGAGCGGGCCGGGACCGTGCCCGCCGAGGTCGGCTACGTCGAACTGCACGGCACCGGCACCCCCGTGGGCGACCCGGTCGAGGCCGCCGCCCTCGGCGCCGTCCTCGGTGCCGCCCGCCCGGCCGGCGACCCGCTGCTCGTCGGCTCGGTGAAGACCAACATCGGGCACCTGGGCGCCGCCGCCGGCATGGCCGGGCTCCTGAAGGTCGTCCTGTCCCTCACGCACGACCGGCTCCCGCCGAGCCTGAACTACGCCTCGCCCAACCCGCGCATCCCCATGGCCGAGCTGAACCTGCGGGTGCAGGACACGGTGGGCGACTGGCCGGGCGAGGGCGAACGGCTCGCCGGTGTCTCGTCGTTCAGCGTCGGCGGGACCAACTGCCATGTGGTGGTGGCGTCGGCGCCGAAGGGCACGGCGGGCACCGCGGGTGCGGCGGGCGCGGAGGGTGCGGCGGGCGTCGGGGGCACAGAGGCCTCGGAAGCCGCTGAGGGCACTGGGGGCGCTGGGGGCGCTGAGGGCGCTGAGGGCGCTGAGGGCGCTGAGGGCGCTGAGGGCGCTGAGGGCGCTGAGGGCGCTGAGGGCGCTGAGGGTACGGAAGCCGCGGTGGCCGCCGTGTCGCCGTCGCTGCGCGGCACCACGCTCCCCTGGCTCGTCTCCGGCCGCAGCGCCGCCGCCGTGCGCGCCCAGGCCGAGCGGCTCCTCGCCCACCTGGAGGGCGGCGCCGCGAGCGCCGCGGACATCGGGCTCTCGCTCGCCACCACGCGTACCGCCTTCAAGCACCGCGCCGTCGTCCTCGGCTCCGGCCGCGAGGAGCTCACCGCCGAGCTGGCCGCGCTCGCCGAGGGTCGCCGCTCGGCCACGCGGATCAGCGGCACGGCCAAGCCGCGCGAGCGCGTCGTGTTCGTCTTCCCCGGCCAGGGCCCGCAGTGGACCGGCATGGCGGGCGACCTGCTCGACTCCTCCGACGTGTTCCGGGCCCGCATCGACGAGTGCGCCGCCGCGCTCGCGCCGCACATCGACTGGGACCTTCAGGCGGTGCTCAGGGACGCGCCCGGCGCGGCCTCGCTGGAGCGCGAGGACGTCGCCCAGCCCGCCCTGTTCGCGGTCATGGTGTCCCTCGCCGCCCTGTGGCAGTCGTTCGGCGTCGAGCCCGACGCCGTCGTCGGGCACAGCAACGGCGAGATCAGCGCGGCCGTGGTGTCGGGCGCCCTGTCCCTGGAGGACGGCGCGCGGGTCGTGGCGCTGTGGAGCAAGGCGATGCTGGCCGTCGTCGGCCAGGGCACGATGCTCTCGGTGCCGCTGCCGGTCGCCGAGGTCACCCCGCGCCTGTCCGCGTGGCAGGACCGCCTCTTCGTCTCCACGGTCAACGGGCCGCGCCTGTTCACGCTGTCCGGTGACGTCGAGGCCATCGAGGCGCTGCAGGCCGAGCTGGTCGCCGAGGGCGTACAGGCCCGGCGCATCCAGATCGACCTGGCGCCGCACTGCGCCTGGATGGAGGTCCTGCGCGAGGAGATCCTCGGCCTCCTGGAGCCGATCCGGCCGCGCACGCCGACGCTGCCGATGTACTCGACCATCACCGGCGAGCTGGTGGACGGCCCGGTCCTCGACGGCACGTACTGGATGAGCAACCTGACCGGCACCGTGAACTTCGAGCGCACGGTGCGCGAACTCGCCCCCGAGACCGACGCGTTCGTCGAGATCACCCCGCACCCGGTGCTCGGCATGGCGCTCCAGCAGATCACGGAGGACGTCGGCTCGGACGCGGCGATCGTGGGCACGCTGCGCCGTGGCGAGAACGGGCAGCGCCGCTTCCTCACCTCGCTCGCGCAGCTCAACGCCAGTGGCGCGCGCGTGGACTGGCGTCCGGCGTTCCCCGCGGACGCCTCGGTCGTGGAGCTGCCGACGTACGCGTTCCAGCGGCGCGGCTACTGGCTGGAGGGCCTTGCGGGCACGGCATCGGCCGCGTCCTCCGGCACCACGGCCCGCGTCGAGGCCGTGCCCGCCGCCGAGGACGAGCCGCAGGCCGCCCCCGTACCGGCGACCGCCGAGGCCGAGCACGCCACCGCGGCCACCGCCGACGCCTCCGACCTCGACGACCTCGCCGACCTCGCCGACCTCGCCGACGAGTCGGGGCTGCGCGGCTTGAGTCCGGAGGAGACCCTGGAGCGCGCGCTCGACCTGGTGCGCGCCGAGGCGGCCCTGGTGCTCGGGCACGACAGCGGCGCCGACGTCGACCCCGAGGGCGCGTTCATCGACCTCGGCTTCGAGTCGGTGACGGCCGTGGAGATGCGCAACCGCCTGGTCGAGGCGACCGGTCTGAAGCTGCCGGCCACGCTGCTCTTCAACCACCCGACGCCCCAGGACCTGGCCGCCCGCATCGCCGAGGAGGTCCTCGGCACGAAGGCCGCGCCGAGGACGAGCGGACGCAAGGCGGCCGCGAAGAGCGGCGCGGCGGACGACCCGATCGTGATCGTCTCCATGGCCTGCCGCTTCCCCGGCGACGTGGCGTCGCCCGAGGACCTGTGGCAGCTCGTCCTCGACGGCCGCGACGCCATCTCGCCGTTCCCCGAGAACCGCGGCTGGCCGCTGGACGCCCTGTTCGACGACGACCCCGACCGCGCGGGCCGCTCCTACGCCCGCGAGGGCGGCTTCCTGCACGACGCGGACCTGTTCGACGCGGAGTTCTTCGGCATCAGCCCGCGCGAGGCCCTCGGCCTCGACCCGCAGCAGCGGCTGATCCTGGAGACGGTGTGGGAGGCCGTCGAGCGAAGCGGAATTGATCCCTCCGAGCTGCGCGGCAGCGGCACCGGCGTGTACGTCGGCGCCATCAAGCAGGACTACGGCCCCCGCCTCGACGCCGCCGACGAGACCGCGAGCGGCTATCTGATCACCGGCAACTTCACCAGCGTGGTCTCCGGCCGCGCCTCGTACACCTTCGGCCTCCAGGGTCCCGCCGTCACCGTCGACACCGCGTGCTCCTCCTCGCTCGTGGCCGTGCACATGGCCGCGCAGGCGCTGCGCAACGGCGAGTGCGACCTCGCGTTCGCGGGCGGTGTCACGGTGATGTCGAGCCCCGGCCTGTTCATGGAGTTCAGCCGCCAGCGCGGACTCTCCCCCGACGGCCGCTGCAAGGCGTTCGCCGACTCCGCCGACGGCACCGGCTGGGCCGAGGGCGCGGGCATGCTGATCCTGGAGCGCCTCTCCGACGCCCGCCGAGGCGGCCACGAGGTCCTCGCCGTCGTCCGCAGCTCCGCGCTCAACCAGGACGGCGCGAGCAACGGCATCGCCGCCCCCAACGGCCCCGCCCAGGAGCGGGTCATCCTGGACGCCCTCGCCAGTGGCGGCCTGACCGTCGCCGACGTCGACGCCGTCGAGGCGCACGGCACCGGCACCAAGCTGGGCGACCCGATCGAGGCCCAGGCGCTGCTCGCCACGTACGGGCAGCGCGAGAGCGCCGTGGAGCCGCTGTACCTGGGCTCGCTGAAGTCCAACGTCGGCCACGCGCAGGCCGCGGCGGGCGTCGGCGGTCTGATCAAGATGGTGATGGCGATGCGCCACGGCGTACTGCCGCGCACGCTGCACGTCGACGCGCCCAGCGGCCACGTCGACTGGACCGCGGGGTCCGTCTCGCTCCTCACCGAGGAGCGCCCCTGGCCCGAGACCGGCCGCGCCCGCCGCGCGGGCGTCTCCTCCTTCGGCATCAGCGGTACGAACGCCCACGTCATCGTGGAGCAGGCGCCCGCCGTCGCACCCGCGCCGCGCGCCGTGGAGCCCGCGCCGGTCCCGGCCACGCCGTGGCTGCTCTCCGGCCGCACCGAGGACGCGCTGCGCGACCAGGCGGCCCGCCTGCGGGACTTCGTCGCCGCGCACCCCGAGCGTGAACTCACCGGCATCGGCCTGTCGTTGATGTCCGCGCGCACCCTGTTCGCGCACACCGCGGCCGTCGTCGCCGAGGACCGCGACGGCTTCCTCCGGGGCCTCGCCGCGCTCGCCGCAGGCGAGTCCGCCGCCGAGGTCCTGCAGGGCCCGCCCGCCGTCCCCACGAAGGCGGTCACCGGCCGCTCCACCAAGGGGAAGACGGCGTTCCTGTTCACCGGCCAGGGCAGCCAGCGCCTCGGCATGGGGCGTGAACTGTACGAGAACTGCCCGGCGTTCGCCGTCGCCCTCGACACGGTGTGCGCACACCTCGACCCGCACCTGCCGCACGCGGTGAAGGACGTGGTGTTCGCCGCCGAGGGCAGCGACGAGGCGGCGCTGCTCGGCCAGACGCTGTACACACAGGCCTCGCTGTTCGCCGTCGAGGTCGCCCTGTTCCGCCTCATGGAGCACAGCGGCCTCTCCCCCGACTACCTCATCGGCCACTCCGTCGGCGAGCTGGCCGCCGCCCACGTCTCGGGCGTGCTCTCGCTCGCGGACGCCTGCGCGCTGGTCGCGGCCCGCGGCCGGCTGATGCAGGCCGCGCCGGGCGGGGGCGCGATGGTCGCCGTCGAGGCCACCGAGGACGAGATCCGCGAGGCCCTGCCCGCGTACGCGGGACGCCTGGACGTCGCCGCGGTCAACGGCCCGCTCGCCGCCGTCGTGACCGGCGACGAGGACGCCGCGCTCGAACTGGCCGCCGCCTTCAAGGAGCGGGGCCGCCGCACCTCGCGCCTGAAGGTCAGCCACGCCTTCCACTCGCACCACATGGACGGCGTCCTCGACGAGTTCCGCGCGGTCGCCGCGGGCCTGACGTACGCCGCCCCGCGCATCCCCGTCGTCTCCAACCTCACCGGCGCCCTCGCCACCCCCGAGGAGCTGGCGTCGCCCGACTACTGGACGAGCCACCTGCGCGGCACCGTCCGCTTCCAGGACGGCGTGCGCGTCCTGCGCGAGGCGGGCGTCACCGCGTACGTGGAGCTCGGCCCGGACGCGGTGCTCGCCGCGATGGTGCGGGGCTGCCTGGGCGAGGAGGAGGCCGAGGCCGCCGCGCCCGTCGCGGTGCTGCGCAAGGGCAGGGCCGAGTCCCTGACCGTCGCCGCCGCGCTCGGCCACGCCGCGCTGCGCGGCGCCGCGCCCGACACCGCGCGCCTCTTCCCCGGCGCCCTGCGCACCGACCTGCCCACGTACGCCTTCCAGCGCGAGCGCTACTGGCTGGACGCGCCCGCCGCCGCGGCCGACGCCACCGGCCTCGGCATCTCCCCCGCCGACCACCCGCTGCTCGGCGGCATGACGAGCCTCGCCGACGGCGACGGCCTGCTGCTCACCGGACGGCTCTCGCTGCGCGGCCACCCGTGGCTCGCCGACCACGTCATCGCCGGTTCCGCGCTGCTCCCGGGCACCGCGATGGTCGAGCTGGCCGTGGCCGCGGGCGACCGCCTCGGCTGCGACCGGGTCCACGAGGTCGTCCTGGAGGAGCCGCTGGTCGTGCCCGAGGACGGGGCGGTCCGCGTCCAGGTGACCGTGGGCGCGGCCGACGGCTCCGGGCAGCGTCCGGTGGCCGTCCACTCCCGCCGGGAGAGCGCGGGCCAGGGCGAGCCGTGGGACGAGGGCGGCTGGACGCGGCACGCGTCGGGCGTCCTCGCGGTGGACGGCGCCGCGCCGACGGACGCCGGGGCGACCTGGCCGCCGAAGGACGCGACACCGATCGACGTCGACGGTGTGTACGACCGCCTGAACGACCTCGGTTACACCTACGGCCCGGCCTTCCAGGGCCTCGTCGCGGCCTGGCAGGCGGGCGAGGACCGGTACGCGGAGGTGGCGCTGCCCGCCGAACTGCACGCCGAGGCCGCCGGGTACGGCGTGCATCCGGCGCTCCTGGACGCGGCCCTGCACGCGCTGCTGCTCGCCGGTCCCGAGGGCGGACTGCGCGACGAGCTGCGGCTTCCGTTCTCCTTCGACGGCGTCACCCTGCACGCCGCGGGCGCCACGGCGCTGCGGGTGCGGCTGACCCCGGCGGGCCGTGACGGCGCCGCCCTGACCGCCGTCACGCCCGGCGGCGAGCCGGTGCTCACCGTCAACTCCGTGGTCCTGCGGGCGCTGCCCGCCGACCGGCTCGCGCAGCGGGCGGCGGCGCACCACGACGGGCTCTACCGCTTCGGCTGGAAGCCGGTGCGGCAGGCTCCGGCCGCCGTGACGGCCGACGCCGTCGCCACGGCGGGCCGTTGGGCCGTGCTCGGCGCCGACCCGCTCGGCCTCGCCGCCGCGCTGACCGCCGCCGGGGTGGCCGCCGACACCTTCGCGGACGCCGCGGCCCTTGCCGCCGCTCTCGGCGCGGGCGCCCCGGACGTGGTCGTCCTGACCCGCCCGGCTCCCGGCGCCGACGGCACCTCCGGGGCCGTCGCCGACGCCGCGCACACCGCGGCCGCCGACGCCCTGGACGCCGTCCGGCGCTGCCTGACCGACGAGCGCCTGGCCCCGAGCCGCCTGCTGCTGCTCACCGAGGGCGCGGTGGCCACGGGCGCCGACGCGGAGGTGCGGGACCTGCCCGGCGCCGCCGCGTGGGGGCTCGTGCGCACCGCGCGCAGCGAACACCCCGGGCGGTTCGCCCTGTTGGACGTGGCGGGCACCGCTGCCGCGACGGACGGCACGGGAGCCGCGGCCTCGACCGGCGCCGCCGGCACCGGGTCCGACGCCGCCTCCGAGGGCACGCCGCCCGCACAGCTCGTCGCCGCCGCCCTGGCCGTCGTGACCGAGGGAGGTGAACTCGCCCTCCGCGAGGGCGAGTTGCACGAGCCCGCCCTGGAGCGCACCCCGGCCGACGCGGCAGCCGCGGACCGGGCGGCCCCCGTCCTCGACCCCGAGGGCACCGTCCTCATCACCGGCGGCACCGGTGCCCTCGGCCGTCTCTTCGCCGAGCACCTGGTCACCCGGCACGGCGTCCGGCGCCTGCTCCTGACGAGCCGCCGCGGCCCGGCCGCCGAGGGCGTCGGTGAACTGACCGCGTTCCTGGAGGGTCTGGGCGCCGAGGTCACCGTCGCCGCCTGCGACGTGGCCGACCGCGCCGCGCTCGCGGAGCTGCTGTCCGGCGTACCGGAAGAGGCCCCGCTGACCGCCGTGATCCACACGGCAGGCGTCCTCGCCGACGCGACCCTGCAGAACCTCACGGACGCCGACCTGGACGCGGTCCTGCGGCCGAAGGCGGACGCCGCCTGGAACCTGCACGAGCTGACCGCCGACGCGCCGCTCGCGGCCTTCGTGCTGTTCTCCTCGATCGCGGGCCTCATCGGCAACGCGGGCCAGGCGAACTACGCGGCGGCCAACGTCTTCCTCGACGCCCTGGCCCGCCACCGCCGCGACCTGGGCCTGCCCGCGACCTCGCTGGCCTGGGGCCTGTGGGGCACCGACGGCATGGCGGGGACGCTGTCCGACGCCGACCTGGCGCGCTGGCGGCGCAGCGGGCTCGCCCCGATCACGGCCGCGCGCGGCGCGGAGATCTTCGACGCGGCCCTCACCACCGCCGACCCGGTGTTCCTCGCGGCCGAACTCGACCTGGCCGCGCTGCGCGACGCGGACGCCGCCCGGTCCGCGCCCGCGCTCCTGCGCGGCCTGGTGCGCACGGCCCGCCGCCGCACGGTGGCCAAGGCCGTGGCGGCCGGTGCGGACGCGTCCACGTGGGCGCGTACGACGGCGGCGCTGCCCGAGGGCGAGCGGCGGCGGGCGGTCACGGACCTGGTCCGCTCGACCGTGGCGGCCGTGCTCGGGCTCGCGGGTCCGGCGGCCGTCGCCGACGCCGTGGCCTTCAAGGACCTCGGCATGGACTCGCTGACGGCCCTCGAACTGCGCGGGCGGCTCGGTGCCGCCTCCGGTGTGGCGCTCTCGACCACGCTGGTCTTCGACCACCCCTCGCCGGGCGCGCTCGTCGACTACCTCCTCGCCCAGGTCGCCGAGGTCGCCGGGGTCGCCGGTGACGAGCGGCCCGACGAGGCCTCCGGCGCGGTCCCGGCGCACGCGACGGCCACGCAGGACGACCCCGTCGTCATCGTCGGCATGGCCTGCCGCTACCCCGGCGACACCCGTTCCCCCGAGGACCTGTGGAACCTGGTGGCGTCCGGCACCGACGCGATCGGCCCGTTCCCGGACAACCGCGGCTGGGACGTGGAGGACCTGTACGACCCGGACCCGGACCGGCACGGCAAGTCCTACACGCGCCACGGCGGATTCCTCTACGACGCCGACCAGTTCGACGCCGAGTTCTTCGGCCTGAGCACCCGCGAGAGCGTCCGTCTGGACCCGCAGCAGCGGCTGCTCCTCGAGACCAGCTGGGAGGCCGTGGAGAGCGCGGGCATCGCCCCGACGTCCCTGCACGGCACCCGCACCGGCGTGTTCAGCGGCGTGATGTACAGCGACTACACCTCGCGTCTGCACACCGCGCCGGACGACGTGGAGGCGAACCGCTTCATCGGCAACTCGCCGAGCGTGGCCTCCGGCCGCGTGTCGTACACCTTCGGCCTGCAGGGCCCCGCGGTCACCGTCGACACGGCCTGCTCCTCGTCGCTGGTGTCACTGCACCTGGCGGCGCAGGCGCTGCGCGGCGGCGAGTGCGACCTGGCGCTCGCGGGCGGTGTCGCGATCATGTCGTCGCCCAGTACGTTCCAGGAGTTCAGCCGCCAGCGCGGGCTCTCCGCGGACGGGCGCTGCAAGTCGTTCTCCGAGTCCGCGGACGGGCTCGGCTGGAGCGAGGGCGTGGGCGTGCTGCTCCTGGAGCGGCTCTCCGACGCGCGCCGAAACGGCCACGAGGTCCTCGCGGTCGTCCGCGGCTCGGCGGTCAACCAGGACGGCGCGAGCAACGGCATCACCGCCCCGCACGGCCCCTCGCAGGAGCGGGTCATCCGGGACGCGCTCGCCTGCGCGGGCCTGGCCGCCGCCGACGTCGACGCCGTCGAGGCGCACGGCACCGGCACCAAGCTGGGCGACCCGATCGAGGCGCGGGCCGTGCTCGCCACCTACGGCCAGGGCCGCGACGCCGACAAGCCGCTGTACCTGGGCTCGCTGAAGTCCAACATCGGCCACGCGCAGGCGGCCTCCGGTGTCGGCGGCGTCATCAAGATGGTCATGGCGATGCGGCACGGCGTGCTGCCCCGCACCCTGCACGTCGACCGGCCGACGACCCACGTCGACTGGGCCTCGGGCGCGGTGTCGCTGCTCACCGAGGAGCGGCCGTGGCCGGAGACCGGCCGCGCCCGCCGCGCCGGCGTGTCCTCGTTCGGCGTCAGCGGTACGAACGCCCACGTCATCCTGGAGCAGCCGACCCCCGACACCGAGGCCGCCGGGGACGCCGCCCCCGCCGACGCCCCCGCGCCCGCCGTGGTGCCGTGGACGGTGTCGGCGAAGACCCCGGCCGCGCTGCGCGCGCAGGCCGAGCGGCTGCGGGCGCACGTCGCCGAGCGGCCCGCCCTCGCGCCGCTCGACGTGGCCGCTTCGCTGGTGCGCGGCCGTGCGGCCCTGGAGCACCGGGCCGTGGTGGTCGGGGGCGACAGGGACGAGCTCCTCGCCGGTCTGGAGGCCGTCGCCCGGGGCGAGCGGTCGCCGCTCGCGGTCGTGGGCAAGGCCCGGCAGGCCGGTGACGCGGTCTTCGTCTTCCCCGGCGAGGACGCGCACTGGGCGGGCGTGGCCCGTGAGCTGATGGAGTCCGAGCCGGTCTTCGCGGACCGGATGCGCGCGTGCGGCGACGCGCTCGCCCCGTACGTCGACTGGGACTTCGCCACCGAACTGGCGGGCAGCTCGGACCGCGTCGACATCACGCAGCCCCTGTCGTGGGCCGTGATGGTGTCCCTCGCGGAGCTGTGGCGCGCGCACGGCGTCGAGCCGGCCGCGGTCGTCGGTCACGGCCACGGCGAGCTGGCGGCCGTCGCCGTCACCGGCGGCCTGTCCCTGGCGGACGCCGCCCGGGTCGTCGCGGTCCGCGCCAAGCTGATCGCCGGGCACCTCGCGGGCCGCGGCGGCGCGGTCGCCGTGGGCCTGCCGCGCGCCGCGGCCGAGGCCCGGATCACCGGCTCCGCGGGCCGGATCGCCGTCGCGGCCGTCAACAGCCCCTCGTCCACGGTGCTCGCGGGTGAGTCCGCGGCCCTGGAGATGCTGCTCGCGGCCTGCGCGACGGAGCGGATCACGGCCCGCCGCGTCGACGGCGGACACGCCGCGCACACGACGGCGGCGGACGCGGCGGCGGCCGAACTGCCCGGTCTGCTCGACGGGATCACCCCGCGCTCCTCGCAGGTGCCGTTCTACTCGACGGTGGACAGCGAGGCCGTGGACACCGCGCGCCTCGACGCCGCGTACTGGGCGCGCGGGCTGCGCTCGCCGGTGGAGTTCCACCGCGCGGTCAGCAGCCTGGTGGGCCTCGGCTACCGCACGTTCGTCGAGGCCGGCGGGCACCCCGTCCTGACGTCGGCGGTCGTGGAGACCGCGCGCCGCGCGGGCGTCCGGGACGCGGCGGCCGTCGGCACGCTGCACCGCGGCGACGGCGGCCTCGGCCGGTTCGCGCTCGCGCTCGGCGAGGCGCACGCGCAGGGCGTCACCGTGGAGTGGGGCGACCTGCTGCGCGGCGGGCGTACGGTGCCGCTGCCCACGTACGCGTACCAGCGCGAGAGCTACTGGCTGACGGCCGCGAGCAACGCGCCCGCGCAGAACTCCACCGGGCACCCGCTGCTGAGCCAGGCCGTCGAACTGGCCGGTGGCCAGGGCTGGTTGTTCACCGGTGAGATCGACCCGGAGGCGCACCACTGGCTGGCCGACCACACGCTGATGGGCCAGCCGCTGCTCCCGGGCGCCGCCGTCGCCGAGCTGGCCCTGTACGCGGGGCGCAAGTCCGGTGCGGAGCGCGTCATCGACATCGCCCTGGAGCGGCCGCTGCTGCTGTCCGAGCCGATGGGCCTGCAGCTGATGGTGGGCCCGGCCGACGCGGACGGCTCGCGGGCGTTCACTCTCTACTCCCGGCCCGAGGCCGCGGCGAAGGACGACTGGAAGCGGCACGCCGCCGGTGTCCTCGGGGTCGCCGAGCCCACCGCCGACCCGGAGGGTTCGGCCGCCCTGGCCCTGTGGCCGCCGGTGAACGCGGTGCCGGTGCCCATCGACGGCCTCTACTCCGAACTCGCCAAGATCGGGTACGCGTACGGGCCCTCCTTCCAGGGGCTGCGGGCGGTCTGGCGCCGGGGCGCCGACGTCTACGCCGAGGTGGAGCTGCCCGCCGAGACCCACGCACGCGGCTTCCAGCTGCACCCGGCCGCGCTCGACTCCGCGCTGCAGACCCTGGTCAGCGGCGCGAGCGGCGAGGGCACCCGGCTCGTCGTGCCGTTCGCCTGGAGCGGCCTGACCCTCTACACGCCCGGCGCGACCGCGCTGCGCGTCCGTATCCGGCAACACGAAAGGGACTCCTGCTCCGTGCACATCGCCGACGAAACCGGCACGCCGGTTCTCGACGCCGAAACCCTCGCGGTGCGCGAGCTTCCGGCGGAGACGCTCGCATCGGCCGCATCGGCCGCATCGGCCGACGGGGCGGCCCTGTTCGCCCTCGACTGGGCCGAACCGCACACGCCAGGGGCGACCCCGGAAGGAACCTGGGCGGTCGTGGGTCACGACCGCTCCCACCTGACGGGCGTGGTCCGGGCCGCGGGGGTGCCGGTGGACGCCTACCCCGACCTGGCCGGACTGCGCCGGGCGCTCGACGACGGGGCAGCGGTGCCGGCCGTCGTCGTCGCCACCGGACCCGGCGGATCCGCCGCACCCAGCGGATCCCCCATCAGCGAGCCCGCCACCAACGGGCCCGCCACGGCCGGTGGGTCCACCGAACCCGGTGGACCCACCGAGGGGCCTGCCGCCGCCACCCGCGCGGCCCTCGCCCTGGCCAAGGACTGGCTCGCCGACTCCCGCCTCGTCGGCTCCCGGCTCGCCGTGGTGACCGAGCGGGCCGTCGCGGTCACCGCCGACGAGAGCGTCGACCTGGCCGGGGCCCCGGTGTGGGGCCTGCTGCGCTCGGCGCAGACGGAGAACCCGGGCCGCTTCACCCTCATCGACACCGACGGGCGCCCCGAGTCCGCGCCCGGCGTGGTCCAGGCCGCGGCCGGAGAGGACCCCCAACTGGCGCTGCGCGCCGGGCGGGTGACGGCGCCGCTGCTGCGCAAGCACGAGCCGCGGTCCGGCAAGGGGCAGGCCGGGCAGGACCAGGCCGCCACCCCGGCCTTCGACGCCACGAGCCACGTCCTGATCACCGGCGGCCTCGGCACCCTGGGCCGCCTGCTCGCCCGGCACCTCGTCACGGAGCACGGCGTGCGCCGACTCCTCCTGACGGGCCGCCGCGGCATGAGCACCCCGGACGCCGAGGAGTTCGTGGCCTCCCTGCGGGCCACCGGCGCCGAGGTGCGGGTCGCGGCCTGCGACACGGCCGACCGGGCCGCGCTCGCCGGGGTCCTGGGCGCGGTGCCGGCCGAGCACCCGCTGACCGGTGTGGTGCACGCGGCCGGGGTCCTCGACGACGCCGTGATCGGCTCCCTCACCCCGGAGCGCCTGGACGCGGTCCTGCGGCCCAAGGTCGCGGGCGCGGCGCTCCTGGACGAGCTGACGCGTGACCTCGACCTGACCGCGTTCGTGCTGTTCTCGTCGTTCGCGGGCACGCTCGGCACCCCGGGCCAGGCCAACTACGCGGCGGCCAACGCCTATCTGGACGGCCTCGCGCAGCGGCGCCGCGCCGAGGGGCGGCCCGCGCTGTCCGTGGCGTGGGGCCTGTGGGCGGACGAGTCCACGATGACGGGCGGCCTCGGCGAGGCCGACCTGCTGCGGCTGCGGCGCTCCGGCATCGGGGCGCTGTCCGCCGAGGACGGGCTCGCCCTGTTCGACGCGGCGCTCGGCGACGGCGCACCGGTCCTCGCGGCCTTCGTGCTCGACCCGCGCGGCCTGGACAAGGCCACCGCGCCCGCGCTCCTGAAGGACCTGGCCCCGCACCGCGCGGCGGCCGTGGCGCCCCCGAAGGACTCGGCGGCGGAGCTGCGCGAGAAGCTGGGCCGTGCGCCCGAGCGCGAGCACCGGCACATCGTGCTTCAGCTCATCCGCGCCGAGGTCGCCGCCGTCCTCGGCCAGGAGCCGGGGCAGGTCTCGGCCGGGCAGCGCTTCCAGGACCTGGGCTTCACCTCGCTGACCGCGGTGGAGCTGCGCAACCGGCTGATCGCCGCGACCGGCATCAAGCTGCCGCCGACCCTGGTCTTCGACCACCCGACCCCCGGTTCGCTCGCCCAGTGGCTGCTCGGCGCGCTCGCTCCCGAGCCCGCCGAGGAGTCCCCCGCGGACGGCGAAGCCGGTCCGCACGACCCGCAGAACGCCTTGATCGGCACTGACTTGTCCGAGAGCGAAAGCCTCCTGGACGACATGAACACCGACGACTTGATCCGCCTGGCTCTAGGCGACAGCGAGTCCTGACACAGCCCCAGCAGGGAACTATGGAGAGAGACACGATGGCGTCCACATCACCCCAGCAAGTCGTCGACGCGTTGCGGGCCGCGCTGAAGGAGAACGAGCGGCTGAAGGCCGCCAACGCCCGCGCCAAGGAGCGCGACGAGGAACCGATAGCGATCGTCGGCATGGGCTGCCGCTTCCCCGGCGGCGTCAGCTCGCCGCAGGACCTGTGGCAGCTGGTCACCGACGAGGTCGACGCGGTCGGCGACTTCCCCACCGACCGCGGCTGGGACCTGGCGAACCTGTTCGACCCGGACCCCGACCACGCCGGCACCTCCTATGTCGAGCAGGGCGGATTCCTCTACGACGCCGCGCAGTTCGACCCCGAGTTCTTCGGCATCTCCCCGCGTGAGGCATACGCGATCGACCCCCAGCAGCGGCTCCTTTTGGAGACCGCCTGGGAGGCCTTCGAGCGCGCGGGCATCGACCCCGCGACGCTGCGCGGCAGCCGCACCGGCGTGTTCGTCGGCACCATGTACGACGACTACGCGGCGCGGCTGTCCCCCGCCCCGGAGGAGTACGAGGCGTACCTGACCATCGGCAGCACCGGCAGCGTCGCCTCCGGCCGCGTGTCGTACACCTTCGGCCTGCAGGGCCCGGCGATCACCGTGGACACCGCGTGCTCGTCGTCCCTGGTGGCGCTGCACCTGGCCGTCACCTCGCTGCGCCGCGGCGAGTGCTCGCTGGCCCTCGCGGGCGGCGCGACGCTGATGGCGACCCCCAACTCCTTCGTGGAGTTCAGCCGCCAGCGCGGCCTGTCGAAGGACGGCCGCTGCAAGTCCTTCGCGGCGTCCGCCGACGGCACCGCCTGGGCGGAGGGCGCGGGCCTGCTGCTCATCGAGCGCCTCTCCGACGCCCGCCGCCTCGGCCACCCCGTCCTCGCGGTGGTGCGCGGCTCGGCCGTCAACCAGGACGGCGCGAGCAACGGCCTGACCGCGCCCAACGGCCCCGCCCAGGAAGCCCTGATCAAGCAGGCGCTGGCGGGCACCGGCCTGAGCGGCGCCGACGTCGACCTCCTGGAGGCGCACGGCACGGGCACCCCGCTCGGCGACCCGCTGGAGGCGGGCGCGCTGCTCGCCACGTACGGCGCGGCCCGCACCGCGGACAACCCGCTGTACCTCGGCTCCCTGAAGTCCAACATCGGGCACGCCCAGGCGGCCGCCGGTGTCGGCGGTCTCATCAAGCTGACGATGGCGCTGCAGCACGGCGTGATGCCCAAGACGCTGCACGTGGACGAGCCCAGCCCGAACGTCGACTGGTCCTCCGGCACCCTGGAGCTGCTCACCGAGGCCAAGCCGTGGCCGCAGGTCGACCGCCCCCGGCGCGCGGCCGTGTCCTCCTTCGGCATCGGCGGCACCAACGCCCACGTCATCCTGGAGCAGGCCCCCGAGCCCGCCGAGCGGCCCGCGGAGGAGCCGGCCGCCAAGCCGCTGCCCGCCGTGCCGCACGTCCTGTCGGCCACCACCGAGGCCGCCCTGCGCGCCCAGGCCGACCGGCTGCACCAGCACCTGACGGCCGAGCCGTCCCTGACCGCCGACGGCCTGGCGTCGCTCGGACTGTCCCTGGCCACCGCGCGCGCCCACCTGGCGCACCGCGCCGTCCTGACGGCCACCGACCGCGAGTCGCTGCTGACCCAACTGCGTGCTCTCGCCGACGACACGGCGGGCGCCGAGGTCGTGCGCGGCAAGGCCGCCGAGGGCCGCACCGCGTTCCTCTTCGCCGGGCAGGGCTCGCAGCGTCCGGGCATGGGCAAGGACCTGTACGAGACGTTCCCCGCGTACGCCGCGGCCTTCGACGCGGTGTGCGCCGTGGTCGACCCGCACCTGGCCAAGCCGCTCGCGGAGGTGGTGTTCGCCGCCGAGGGCACGCCCGAGGCCGAGCTCCTGAACCGCACCGAGTACACCCAGCCCGCGCTGTTCGCCGTCGAGGTGGCGCTGTTCCGGCTGTTCGAGTCCTGGGGCATCCGCCCGGACGCCGTGCTCGGCCACTCGGTCGGCGCGTTCGGCGCCGTGCACGCGGCCGGGGTGCTTTCCCTTCAGGACGCCGCCCAGCTGGCCGTCACGCGCGGCCGGATCATGCAGCAGCTGCCCGCGGGCGGCGCCATGGTGGCGCTGCGCACCTCCGAGGAGGAGGCGGCGGGGCTCCTCGCCGGGTTCGAGGACAAGGTGTCGCTCGCCGCCGTCAACGGCCCCGCAGCGACCGTCCTGTCCGGCGACAAGGAAGCGCTCGCCGCCGCCGTCAAGCCGTTCGAGGAGGCCGGGGGCAAGGCGACCTGGCTGAAGGTCAGCCACGCCTTCCACTCCCCGCTGATGGAGCCGGCGCTCGCCGAGTTCCGCGCGCTCGCCGCGAGCCTGGAGTTCGGCTTCCCGGAGCTGACGGTCGTCTCCGACCTCACCGGGCAGCCCGTGGAGCCCGACGAGCTGGCCGACCCCGACTACTGGGTGCGGCACATGCTGAGCGCGGTCCGCTTCCAGGACGGTGTGCACAGCCTCGCCGCCGACGGCTGCGTCCGGTTCCTGGAGATGGGCCCGTCCGGCGACCTCACCGCGATGGCCGCGGACTGCCTCGCCGAGCAGCGCACCGCCCGCTCCGCGCACGAGCTGATCCCCTCCCTGCGCCGCCGGCACGCGGAGACCGAGACGCTGCTCACCGCGCTCGGCCGCACCCACACCAGCGGCGGCGACGTCGACTGGGCCGCGGTGTTCGCGGGCCAGGGCGCGCACCGCGTGGAGCTGCCGACGTACGCCTTCCAGCACCGCCCGTACTGGCTCGACAAGCGCGTCGTCTCCGGTGACGTGCGCTCGGCCGGTCTGGTCGCGCTCGACCACCCGATGCTGACGGCCGTCGCCGAACTCCCCGAGCTGGACGGCCTGTTGCTGACCGGCCGCCTGTCCCTGGCCACGCACGCGTGGCTGGCGGACCACAAGGTCGGCGACCAGGTCCTGGTGCCGGGCACCGCCCTGCTCGACCTGGCCGCGCGCTCCGCCCGTGAGGCGGGCCACGGCGTCGTGGAGGAGCTGCTCCTGGAGGCGCCGCTGATCGTCACCGAGGACGCCGAGGTGCAGCTGCGGGTGTTCCTCGCCGCCCCGGACGCCACCGGCAGCCGCGAGGTGACGATCCACTCGCGCCGCGAGGGCGACGCCGAACTCGGCGGCTGGCTGCGCAACGCCAGCGGCTCCGTCGCCGAGGCCACCGCCGAGGCGGCCCCCGCCGACCTCACGGTGTGGCCGCCGCAGGGCGCCGATGAACTGCCCGTCGCCCTGGACGACCTGTATGCCGACCTCACCGCGAAGGGCCTGTCGTACGGCCCGGTGTTCCGCGGCGTCAAGGCGATGTACAAGCGCGGCGACGAGGTGTTCGCCGAGGTGGCGCTGCCGGACGGCAAGCAGCCCGGCACGGGCGGCTACGGCCTGCACCCGGCGCTGCTCGACGCGGCCCTGCACCCGTCGGCGGCCGGCGGCCTGACCGACACCTCGGGCGGCAAGACGCTGCTGCCCTACGCCTGGAACAACGCCCGCGCCTTCGGCACGGCCGACGCCGCGCTGCGCGTGCGGCTCGCCCCCGCGGGCCAGAACGCGATCTCCGTGGACGTCGCCGACGCCGCGGGCAAGCCGGTGGCGTCGATCGGCTCGCTGGCGCTGCGCCCGGCCGCGGTGGCGTCCGCGAGCGACCGCGACGGCCTGTACGTGCCGTCGTGGGAGGCCCTTTCGGAGCTGCCCTCGTCCGGTGACACGGACCTGTGGGCCGTCGTCGGCGACTTCGCCGACGAGGCGCTGCACGGTGTCGTGCCGCGCAGCTTCGCCGACCAGGCGGCCCTGTCCAACGCCCTGGACGAGGGCGAGGAGGCCCCCGAGGTCATCCTGCTGCCCGTCGCGGCGGGCGCAGCCGACGAGACGCCGGACCCGGCGGCCGTCCGCGACGCCCTGCGGCACGTCCTGACGACCGCTCAGCTCCTGCTCGCAGACGACCGCCTGTCGACGACGCGCCTGGTCGCGGTCACGCGCGGCGCGGTCGCCGTGGACGCCGAGCAGCCCACGGGACGGCTCGGCCAGCGCGCCGTGTGGGGTCTGCTGCGCTCCGCGGTCGCCGAGCACCCGGGCCGCTTCGCGCTCCTGGACGAGGACGGCACGGCCGGCGCGCGGGCGGCGCTCGCGGGCGCGGTCGCCGCCGACGAGCCGCAGCTCGCGCTGCGCGGCAACACCGGCTACCGCCCGGCCCTGAGCACCACGGCCGCGGGCACCACGCTGCGCCCGCCGCTGAACGAGCCGAACTGGTACCTGGACTACGTCGCCAAGTCGTCGTTCGCGAACCTGTCCTTCGAGCCGTGGCCGGAGGTCGCCGAGCCGCTCAAGGAGGGCCAGATCCGCCTCCGGCTGCGCGCCGCGGGTCTGAACTTCCGTGAGGCGCTGCTCGCGCTCGGCGTCATCCACGCCTCCGTCGACGCCAACGCGTCCGCCAACGGCAGCGGCGGCGAGGGCGCGGGCGTCGTCGTCGAGGTCGGCCCCGGCGTCACGGACCTGAAGCCCGGCGACCGGGTGATGGGCCTCATCAACGGCGTCGGCCCGAACACGGTGACCGACCACCGCCTGGTGTGCCGGATCCCCGACGGCTGGTCGTTCCGGCAGGCCGCCGCGGTCCCGGTGACGTATCTGACCGCGTACTACGGCCTGGTGGACCTCGCCGGGCTCGGCAAGGGCGAGTCGGTGCTCATCCACGCGGGCGCCGGCGGCGTCGGCACCGCGGCCATCCAGATCGCCAAGCACCTGGGCGCCACGGTCTACTCGACGGCGAGCCAGGGCAAGTGGGACGCGCTGCGCGCCGCGGGCGTCGCGGAGGACCACATCGCGTCCTCCCGCACGCTCGACTTCGAGCAGTCCTTCCTCGGCGTCTCCGGCGGCAAGGGCGTCGACGTCGTCCTGAACTCCCTCGCGGGCGAGTTCGCCGACGCGTCGCTGCGCCTGCTTCCGCGCGGCGGCCGGTTCCTGGAGATGGGCAAGACCGACCGGCGCGACCCGGCCGAGGTGGCCGCGCGGCACGAGGGCGTGGACTACCGCGCCTACGACGTGCGCGAGCCCGGACCCGACCGCATCCAGGGCATGCTCCTGGAACTCCTGGAGCTGTTCCAGCAGGGCGCCCTGAAGGCCCCGCCGATCTCCGTGTGGGACATCCGGCGCGCTCCCGAGGCGTTCCGCTACCTGAGCGAGGCCCGGCACATCGGCAAGGTCGTCCTGGCCCTGTCCGACCCGGACGAGCCGTACGACACCACCCGCGCGGCCCTCATCACCGGCGGCCTGGGCTGGCTCGGCCGCCTCGTCGCCAAGCACCTGGTCGCCGAGCACGGCGCGCGCAGCGTGGTCCTGATGGGCCGCGGCGCGCCGAAGGAGGACGCCCGGCGCGACATCGACGAGCTGCGCGCGCAGGGCGTGGACGTGCGCGTGGTGGCGTGCGACGCGGCGGACCGGGACGCGCTCGCCGCGGCCCTGGACTCCCTCGCGGCGGACGGCGTGCACATCGGCAGCGTCCTGCACGCGGCGGGCGTCCTGGACGACGGCATCCTCGCGGACCTCACCCCGGAGAGCCTGGACCGGTCGCTGCGCCCGAAGGTGGACGCGGCCCTGAACCTGCACGAGCTGACCGAGCACCTGGGTCTGGACGCGTTCGTGCTGTTCTCCTCGCTCGCGGGCACCATGGGCTCGCCCGCGCAGGGCGGTTACGCCGCGGGCAACTCCTTCCTCGACGGCCTCGTGGAGTACCGGCGTTCGGTCGGCAAGCCCGGCGTGTCCATCGCGTGGGGCCTGTGGGAGGGCGTCGGCGGCATGGGCTCCGGCCTGACCGAGACCGACATCACCCGCATGAGCCGCATCGGCGTGGCGCCGCTGACGTCGGAGCGGGGCCTGGAGCTGCTCGACGCGGCGGTCCGCAGGGACGCCGCGGTGGCCGTGGCCGCCGCCTGGCACCTGGAGGGGCTGCGCGACCAGCTCGCGAGCGGCGGCACCATCCCGGCGCTGCTCAAGAACCTGGTCCCGGCCGCCGCCCGCAAGGCCGCGGCGTCCACCGCCGACGACGCCCCCGCCCAGAGCGCGGGCACCGGCGACCGGCTCCTGGACACGGTCCTGCAGGAGGTCGCGGCGGTCCTCGGCCACGCCTCCGCCGCGGTCGTCGACCCGCACGGCGCCTTCGACCAGATCGGCTTCGACTCGCTGACGGCGGTGGAGCTGCGCAACCGGCTCGGCGCCACCACCGGCGTGAAGCTGCCCGCCACCTTCATCTACGACTGGCCGACCCCGGCCGAGCTGGTGGAGCACCTGAAGGCGGAACAGGGCTACGTAGAAGGTGCTGCGAGCGCCGGGGACACCGCCGAGGCCGCGAGCCCCGCGGACGCCGCCGGTGACCCGCAGGCGCTGCTCGACGAGATCACCAAGCTGGAGTCGGTGTTCGCCGAGGTCACCGGGGCTCAGCTCGGTGACGCGGTGCGCGACACCGTGACCGACCGTCTGAACGCCCTGCTCACCAAGCTCGGCTCCTGAGGAACGGGACCCACATCATGAGTCGCAACAAATGGATTCGTACGTTCCATGCGAAGCCCGACGCCAAGGCCCGCCTGGTGTGCTTCCCGCACGCCGGCGGTCCCTCGATCGCGTTCACCGCGCTGTCGGCGGCGCTGCCCGCCGACGTCGAGCTGCTCGCCGTGCAGTACCCGGGGCGGCAGGACCGCAGGGCGGAGCCGTTCGCCGAGGACGTGACGGCGCTCGCCACGGGCATCGTGGACGCCCTCGCCGACTTCGACGACCGGCCGCTGTTCCTGCTCGGGCACAGCTTCGGCTCGCTCGTGGCCTTCGAGTCGGCCCGTCTCCTGCAGGAGCGGACCGGCCTGGCCCGCCTGTTCGCGTCGGCGGCGTGGCCGCCCTCGGCGGACTGGCGCGCGCACGCCGACGGAGCGCACTCCGACGAGGAGATCCTCGGCCACATCCGGTGGCTCGGCGGCGTGCCGGACATCATCCTCAACGACCCCGAGATGGTCGCCGAGATGATCCGTCTGATGCGCGGCGACCAGGAGGCCCTCGGCCGCTACCGGTCCAAGGACGGTGCCGCGATCACGGCGCCCCTCACGGTCCTGCTCGCGCGGGACGACCCGAAGAACACGGCCGAGCAGATGGCCGACTGGGAGCGGCACACCACGGGCGAGTACCGCCTGGAGGAGATTCCCGGCGGCCACTTCGCCCTCACCGAGCCCGACCCGGCGGTGGTCCCGCTGCTCACCCGCGTCATCCGTGCTGACCTGGCGCGGGCGGCCGGAGAGGCGGGCGGCGCATGAGCGAGCAGACCCCGCAGGCGGGGACGCCCCGGCCGCCCCGGGCCGAGATGGTCCGGCAGATCTACCTGGCCGGGATCTCCGGGCAGAAGCCGAAGCTGTCCACGGACCTGACGACGCTGGAGGATGCGGCGCGCGTGGTCCTGGAGCCGCACGCGCACGCCTACATAGCGGGCGACGCGGGCACCGGCACGACCGGCCACGTCAACCGCGAGGCGTTCGAGCGCTGGCGGCTGCTGCCGCGGATGTGGAAGGGCGTCAGCGAGCGGGACATGTCGGTGACCCTGTTCGGCCGGCGCCTGGACGCGCCGGTGCTGCTCGCGCCGGTGGCCGCGCAGACGGTGGCGCACCCCGAGGGCGAGCTGGCCTCGGTCCGCGCCGCCGCCGAGGTCGGCCTGCCGTTCGTCCTCTCGTCCTTCTCCTCGCACTCCATGGAGGACGTGGCGAAGGCGGCCGGGAGCGAGCCGCGCTGGTACCAGCTGTACTGGCCGAACGACCCGGAGGTGGCCGAGTCCCTGGTCCGCCGGGTCGCCCCGGCCGGGTACTCGGCGATCGTGGTCACGGTGGACAACCCCACCTTCGGCTACCGGCCCTGCGACATGGACACCGCGTACATCCCGTTCGTGCACGGCCAGGGCATCGCCAACTTCACCAGCGACCCGGCGTTCCAGGCCCAGCTGCCCGCGGGCGGCGGGGCGATGGCGGCCGTCGGGCACTGGGCGAAGATCTCGGGCAACCCGACGCTCACCTGGGACGACCTGCCGCGGCTGCGGTCGTGGACGGACCTGCCCATCCTCATCAAGGGCGTCCAGCACCCGGACGACGCCCGCAAGGCGCTCGCGTCCGGCGCCGACGGCGTCGTGGTCTCCAACCACGGCGGCCGGCAGCTGGACGGCGGTGTGGCCGCGCTCGACGCGCTGCCCGCGGTGCGCGCGGCCCTCGGTCCCGACGTCCCGGTCCTGATGGACTCCGGGGTCCGCACCGGCACGGACGTCGTCAAGGCGCTCGCGCTGGGCGCGGACGCGATCCTGTTCGGCAGGCCGTACCTGTACGGTCTCGCCCTCGACGGGCAGGCTGGCGTGGAGCACGTCCTGCGGTGTCTGCTCGCCGACCTGGACCTGGCGATGACCCTCACCGGGAGCAGGACCCTCGCGGACATCACGCGGGACCTGGTGGTCCCGTCGGGCCCGCTCGCGTAGCTGCGGCCTGGACGACCCGCTGAAGCGGTCCTGAGCGGCGCCGGAAGGCGCGGCTCAGGACCGCTTCGCTGTGTGCGCCGCCCTGTACGCCGCCTCTGTGCGCACCCGGCACAGGAAACCCCGGAGGGGGCGAGGCCTTCCGGCCCCGCCCCCTCCGGGGTCACGTACCGCCCGCTCCCTACTCGCTGTCGAGGTGACGGCTGAGGATCCGGCAGATCTCCGCCGCGGGCCGGGGCAGGTACATCCCCATGTGCGTGGAGTGGATGTCGTGCTCCTCCACCGTTCCGTCGATGTACGCGGCCCACTGCGGGGCGTACGTCTCGTCGGGGTTCAGCGTCGCGTTGAAGAACACGGCGTCGCCGCGGTACTTCGGCTGCGTGTACTCCATCATCATGTCGGTGTGCCGGACGGCGATGGCGGACGCGTTCTTCACGAGCGAGTTCCGCTCACCGCCCTCAGCCCCGTCGGCGGCGTCGCTCTCCGGGCCCGTGTGCGGGATGTACCCGGCGAGCACGTCCTCCACCTCGGCCATCTCCAGGGACGTGTTGTTCCGCGCGAACCACTCCGCGGGCACGCAGTCGAGGAGGCCGAGGAGCGCCACCTCGTGGCCGCGCGCCTGGAGTTCGCCCGCGAGGGCGTGCGCCAGGGTGCCGCCGATGGACAGGCCGACGAGTCGGAAGGGGCCTTCCGGCTGTACGGCGAGGATCTGCTCCAGGTAGTCCGCGACCATCTCGTCGATGGAGCCCGGCAGTTCGGAGCCGTCGAAGCCCCGCGCCTGGATGCCGTACACGGGCCGGTCGCCGAGCTGCGTGGCGAAGCCGAGGTAGACCCAGGACAGGCCGACGCCGGGGTGGATGAACCACAGGGGTCCGCCGTCGCCGTCGGTCTTCATCGGGAGCACCACACCGAACGGGTCGGTGAAGCTGAACGACTCCCTGCCCGAGGTCAGGCAGTCGGCCATGTCCGCGACCGTGGAGTACTGGAACACGACCCGCATCGGTATCTCGACACCGAGGACCGTGCGGATGCGGCTGACGAGCCGGGTCGCGAGCAGCGAGTGGCCGCCGACGGTGAAGAAGTCGTCGTCGATGCCGACCCGCTCCAGGCCGAGGACCTCCGCGAACAGGCCGCAGAGGACTTCCTCCTGCGGAGTGCGCGGGGCGCGGTACTCGACCCCCGTGAACTCGGGCTCGGGCAGCGCCTTGCGGTCCAGCTTGCCGTTCGGGGCCAGCGGAAGGCGCTCCAGGACCACGAACGCCGACGGCACCATGAACTCGGGCAGCTTCCCGGCGACGAACTCCCGCAGCGCCGTGACGTCGAACGTGTCGACGTCCTGCGCCCCGGCCGGGACGACGTACGCCACCAGGCGCTTGTCGGCCGTGCCGGTGCCCCGGGCCACGACCACGCCCTGCGCCACGTCCGGGTGCGCGGTGAGCACCGCCTCGACCTCGCCGGGCTCGATGCGGAAGCCCCGCACCTTGACCTGCGCGTCGTCGCGACCGACGTACTCCAGCTGGCCGTCCGCGTTCCACCGCGCCAGGTCACCGGTGCGGTACATCCGCGCACCCGCAGGGCCGAACGGGTCGGCCACGAACCGGTCGGCGGTCAGCTCGGCGCGCGCGAAGTAGCCGCGGCTGACGGCTCCCGCCACGTACAGCTCGCCGACGACGCCCTCGGGTGCGGGGGCGAGGGTCGGGCCGAGGATGTACGCCCGCATGTTGCCGAGCGGGGTGCCGACGGGCGCGCTGCCCGTGCCGTCCCACTCGTCCTCCGCGGGCAGCGCCCACGTGGTCGCGTAGAACGACTCGGTCTGGCCGTAGGCGTTCACCACCCGGACACCGGGGATGGCCTCGCGCACCCGCGCCACGAGGGCGGCGGGCAGCGCCTCACCGGCGAACACCACGGACTCGGCGCCGATGTCGCCGGTGACCTGGTCGAGGAGTTCGGCGAAGACCGACGGGACCGTGGAGATCACGCCGCCCGTCCAGCCGTTGCGCTCGCCGATGACCAGGACGTCCCTGACCACTTCGAGGGTGCCGCCGGTCGACAGGGTCGTGAAGGTCTCGAAGACCGACACGTCGAAGTTGACCGAGGTGCCCGCGAGCATCCGCGAGCCCGCGCCGCCGACCCGCTCGACGAGGCGCGTGATGCCGTTGACCACGTTGGCGTGCGTGACCATGACGCCCTTCGGCGTGCCGGTCGAACCGGAGGTGTACATCACGTACGCCACGTTGTCCGGCCGCAGGGGCGCCACCCGGTCCTGGTCGCGGACCTCGGTGTCGCCCTGCTTCGGCTCCAGGTCGAGGTCGCCGACGAACAGCCTCGGCACGTCGTTGTCCGGCAGCACGCCGACGGTGTCCGCGTCGGTGAGCAGCAGCCTCGGCCGCGCGTCGGACAGGATGTAATCCAGACGCGAACTCGGGTACTTCGGGTCGATCGGCAGATACGCCGCACCCGCCTTCAGCACACCCAGCAGGCCCACGATCAGGTCCGCCGAGCGCGGCAGCGCCAGGCCCACGACCGTCTCCGGACCCACCTCACGCCGGATCAGCTCCCGCGCCAACAGATCGGCACGCGCGTCCAGTTCACGGTACGTCCACGACGTGTCGCCGAAGACCACCGCGACCGCGTCCGGCGTCCGCGCGACCTGCTCCTCGAACAGCCCCGGCACGGTGAGTCCGGGCGTCTCGGCGGCCGTGTCGTTGTACGTGAGGAGCAGCCGCTCCCGCTCCCCCGGCTCCAGCACGTCGACGTCCTTGACGGGAGTCTCCGGGTCGGCCGCGATCTGCTGGAGCACCCGGCCGAGGCGGCCCGCGATGCCCTTCACCACGTCCTTGTCGTACATGGTGTCCTGGTACTGCAGGCCCATGCGCAGGTGCGGCGAGGCGTCGGCGCCCACGATCAGCGGGTAGTGCGTACCGCTGGACGCGCGCAGGCCCGTCACCGCGATGCCCGCCGTGGCGTTGGCGTCGCTCATGCCCGCGTGGTCGACCGGGAACGACTCGAACACCACGATGGTGTCGAAGAGCGTGCTGAGCCCGGTCGCCTGCTGGATGTCCGACAGGCCGTAGTGGTGGTGGTCCAGGAGTGCGGCCTGGCGGTCCTGGAGGCCGGTGAGGAGCTGGGCCAGGGTCTGGCCGGGCTCGGCGGTCACGCGGACGGGCAGGGTGTTGATGAAGAGGCCGACCATGGTGTCGACGCCGGTGACCGACGGGGGCCGGCCGGAGACGGTGGCGCCGAACGTGACGTCCTGGCGTCCCGTCAACTGGCCGAGTGCGAGGGCCCAGGCGCCCTGGACGAGGGTGTTGAGGGTGATCCCGAGCTCCGAGGCGCGGCGCGACAGGGTGCGGGCGTCCTCCGTCGGCAGCGGCACCTCGACCATGTCCAGGCCGCCCTGCTCCTCCGAGGCACCGGGAGCCAGCATCGTCGGCTCCTCGACCCCGTCCAGCTCGCGCGCCCAGGCGCGGGCGGCCTCGCCCCGGTCCTGCCGGTCGAGCCAGGCGAGGAACTCGCGGTAGCTGCGGACGCGGGGCAGGTCGGCGGGGTCGCCGTGGGAGCCGTAGAGGCGAAGGAGGTCCTGGATGAGCATGGGGAAGGACCAGCCGTCGTACAGCACGTGGTGGGCGCTGAAGACGAGTTCGGAGAGGTTGTCGTCCATCGTGACCAGGCACATCCGCAGCAGGGGCGCGGTGGCCGGGTCGAAGTGGGTGACCTGGTCCTCGGCGAGCAGCTTCTCGAACGCCTCCTCGCGCTCGGCCTGGGGCAGCGTGCTCAGGTCGGCCTCGCTCCAGGGGAGTTCGACGTCGTCCACGATGAGCTGGACCAGCTCGCCCGCGGAGTCGTGCACGAAGGCGGCCCGCAGGTTCGCGTACCGGTCGAGCAGCGCCTGCCCCGCCGCGCGCATGCGGTGCGGGTCGACCTGCCCGGACAGGTGCATCACGAGCTGGATGTGGTACGCGTCGCGGGCTTCGGCCGGGCCCTCGGTGTCACTGGCGCCGAGCATGCTGTGGAACAGCAGGCCCGACTGCATCGTGGTGAGCGGCCAGATGTCCGAGACGCCCGGGTACTTCTTCTCCCAGGCCTCGATGTCGGACTGCTCCACGCCGACCAGCGGCACGTCGGACGGCGTGAGGCCGCCCGCGTCCGGGGTGGCGGCGTGGCGGGTGAGGCCGTCCAGGGCCTCGCACCACAGGTCCGCCAGGCGCTGCACCTCGGCGCGGGACAGGACACCGGTCGGGAAGCCGACGCTCGCGGTGAGCTCGGGGCCCTGTGTGCCGTCCGTGACGTACGCGGCGAAGTCGACCGTGGCGAGGGCGGGCATCTGCGCGTTGAGGTCGGCGATGAGCGCGTCGGTGTCGGGGGCGATGCTCCAGCCCAGGCCGCGCAGTTCCTCGGGCATGTCGTCGGCGGAGAACCGGCCCAGGTAGTTGAACGCGATCTGCCCCGTCGAACGCCCCTCAAGGACACGGGAGGTGTCCGGGTTGAGGTAGCGCAGCAGACCGAAGCCGATGCCCTTGTCCGGCACGGCCAGGAGCTGCTCCTTGACCGCCTTGACCACCGAACCGGCGGCCCGGCCGCCCGCGAACGCCTCGGCCACGTCGTGCCCCGCCACGTCCAGCCGGACCGGGAACATGCTCGTGAACCAGCCCAGCGTGCGCGACACGTCCGCACCCGGAGCGATGTACTCCTCACGGCCGTGGCCCTCCAGCCGGATCAGCGTGGAGGACTCCGCCACGCCCCGCTCCTCGCGCCAGCGCGACACCGCCAGGGCGAGCGCGGCGAGCAGGCCGTCGTTGACACCACCGTGGAACGCGGCCGGAACGGTCGTCAGAAGCGACTCCGTCACCGCCACCGGCAGCTTGACGGACACGGTCTCCACCGTGGCGGTGACGTCCACCGCCGGGTCGAGCGGACGCGAGCCGAGCACCGGGTCGTCGCCGTCCAGCATGCTTTCCCACAGGGGGAGTTCGGCGGTGCGGGTCTCGCTGTGCGCCTCGTCCGTCAGGGCGTGCGACCAGCGGCGCAGCGAGGTCGCCACCGGTGCGAGCTCCGGCGTCCGGCCCGCCTCGACGTGCTCCCAGGCCGCGGCCAGGTCCGGCACCAGGATGCGCCACGACACGCCGTCCACCACCAGGTGGTGCAGCACCACGATCAGCCGACCGGCCGTGTCCGCACCCGCGGTGTCGAACCACACGAACTGCGCCATCACCCCCGCCGCCGGATTCAACCGGCCCGTGGCGGCGTCGAGTTCGGCGGCGGCGAGGCGCTGCCAGGCCTGCGCCGACCAGTCGCCGTCGCACTCCACGCGGTGCACCAGCGACGCCACGTCGACGGTGCCGGGCGCGGTGACCTCAAGGCCGCCCTCGCCCTCGGTGAGGAAGCGCGAACGCAGCACGTCGTGGTGGTCGACGACGGCGCTCAGGGTCGCGAAGAGGCCCGCCTCGTCGATGCCCGCAGGCAGGTCCAGGACCGTCGACATGGAGAACCGGTCGGTGCTCTCGCCGAGTTCGGTCGTCATGTAGCGGGCCACGGGCAGGAGCGGCATCCAGCCGACGCCGCCGCCCTCCAGCTCCGCCAGGACCGCGCCCGCGCCCGCGAGCCGGTTCTCGACGGCCGCGACGGCGAGTTCGGCGACCGTGCGGCACTCGAAGATCTGCCGCGGGGTGATCTCGACGCCCTGCGCCTTGGCGCGGGACACCACCTGGATGGAGCGGATGGAGTCGCCGCCGACGGCGAAGAAGTCGTCGTCGACACCGACCCGGCCGAGGCCGAGCACCTCCGCGTACACCCCGGCGAGGACCTTCTCCTCGGCGGTGCGGGGCGCCCGGTACTCCCCCGCCGTGAACTCCGGCTCGGGCAGGGCCTTGCGGTCCAGCTTGCCGTTGGGGGCCAGCGGCAGGCGGTCGAGGACCACGAACACCGCGGGCACCATGAACTCGGGCAGGCGGCCGGAGGCGAACTTGCGCAGTTCCTCCACCGAGACTCCGGCGGTCAGGTCGAGGTCGGCGTTGACGTCCTCCACCTGCTCACCGGCGGGCACCACATAGCCGACGAGCTGCTTGCTGCCGCGACCGTCCTTGACGACCACGACGGCCTGGGCGACGCCCGGGTGCTCGGTGAGCGCGGCCTCGACCTCGCCGGGCTCGATGCGGATGCCGCGCACCTTGACCTGCGCGTCGTCGCGGCCGACGTACTCCAGCTGGCCGCCCGCGTTCCACCGCGCCAGGTCGCCCGTGCGGTACATCCGCGCACCCGCAGGGCCGAACGGGTCGGCCACGAACCGGTCGGCGGTCAGGTCGGCGCGGCCGAAGTAGCCGCGCGCCACATTGCCCGCGACGTACAGCTCACCCACGACACCCACCGGGACGGGCGCGAGGCCCGAACCGAGGACGTAGGCGCGCATGTTGCCGAGCGGAGCACCGATCGGGGCACTGCTCGCACCGGTCCACTCCTGGTCGGCGGGCAGCGCGAACGTCGTGGCGTAGAACGACTCCGTCTGGCCGTAGGCGTTCACCACCCGGACACCCGGGATGGCCTCGCGGACCCGCTCCACGAGCGAGGCGGGCAGCGCCTCACCGGCGAACACCACGGAGTCGACTTCGAGTTCGCCGTCGACCTGCTCCAGGAGCTCGGCGAAGACCGACGGGACCGTGGAGACGACACCGCCCGTCCAGCCGCCGCGCTCACCGATGACGAGCACGTCGCGGGCCACCTCGACGGTGCCGCCCTGGGTCAGGGTCGTGAAGGTCTCGAAGACCGACACGTCGAAGTTGACCGAGGTCGCGGCGAGCATCCGCGTGGCGGAGTCGATGCCCACGGACGCGGCGAGGCGGGTGATGCCGTTGACCACGTTGTGGTGGGTGATCGCGACACCCTTCGGGGTGCCGGTCGAGCCGGAGGTGTACATCACGTACGCCACGTTGTCCGGCTTGAGCGCGGCCCTTCGATCCTGGTCGCGGACCTCGGTGTCGCCCTGCTTCGGCTCCAGGTCGAGGTCGCCGACGAACAGCCTCGGCACGTCGTTGTCCGGCAGGACCCCGACGGTGTCCGCGTCGGTGAGCAGCAGCCTCGGCCGCGCGTCGGACAGGATGTAATCCAGACGCGAACTCGGGTACTTCGGGTCGATCGGCAGATAGGCGCCGCCCGCCTTCAGCACACCCAGCAGGCCCACGATCAGGTCCGCCGAGCGCGGCAGCGCCAGGCCCACGACCGTCTCCGGACCCACCTCACGCCGGATCAGCTCCCGCGCCAACAGATCGGCACGCGCGTCCAGTTCACGGTACGTCCACGACGTGTCGCCGAAGACCACCGCGACCGCGTCCGGCGTCCGCGCGACCTGCTCCTCGAACAGCCCGGGGATCGTGAGGTCCGGCGTCGGCTGCGCGGTGTCGTTGAAGCCGCGCAGGACGAGGTCCCGCTCGGCGGGCTCGACCAGCTCGACGGCGCCGACGCGCTGCGCGGGGTCGGCCGTGAGGAGGCCCACGACGCGGATGAACCGGTCGGTGATCTCCTGGGCGGTGGCGTGGTCGAACAGGTCGGTGGCGTACTCCAGGTGGCCGACGACGCCGTAGCCGGGGATGTCGGCCATGTTGAAGAACAGGTCGAACTTGGCGCTCTCGTTGCGGATCCGCTCGAACCGCACGTCGAGGCCGGGCAGCGCGAAGTCGTTCCGGTTGAAGTTCTGCCAGGCGAACATCACCTGGAACAGCGGTGAGTACGCCGTGGAGCGCTCCGGGTTCAGGACCTCCACCAGGCGCTCGAACGGCACGTCCTGGTTGTCGTAGGCGGCCAGGGACTTGTCGCGGGCCTGGTCGAGCAGGTCCTCGAAGGTGGGGTTGCCCGACAGGTCGGCGCGGAGCACCCAGGTGTTGACGAAGAATCCGACCAGGTCCGCGAGGAGTTCGTCGGTGCGGTTGGCGATCGGCGCGCCGACCGTGATGTCGTCGCCGCCGCCGAGGCCGTGCAGGAGCACCGTCAGGGCGGACTGGAGCACCATCGAGGCGGTGGCGCCGCGCCTGCGGGCCAGTTCCTCGACGGCGTCCATCACGTCCCGGTCGAGGGAGAACTCGACGGTGGCGCCGCGGTGGCTCGCGGCCGGGGGGCGGGGCCGGTCGGTGGGCAGGCGGAGCGGCTGGGGCACGCCCGCGAGCTCCTCGCGCCAGTAGTCGACCTGCGCGGACTGCACGCTGTCGGGGTCGTCCTCGGCGCCGAGCAGCTCGCGCTGCCACAGCGTGTAGTCCACGTACTGCACGGGCAGTTCGGGCCACTCGGGGGCCGCGCCCGCGAGCCGGGCGGTGTAGGCCGCGGCGAGGTCGCGGGAGAGCGGGCCCATGGACACGCCGTCGCTGACGATGTGGTGGAAGAGCAGAAGCAGGACGAACTCGTCCTCGCCGCAGCGGAACACGGTGGCCCGCGTCGGGACCTCGCCCGCCAGGTCGAAGCTGTATCCGGCGGCCTCGGCCAGGGCGTCGTCGAGGGCGTCGGGGGCGACGTCGACGACGGGCACGTCGATGTGCACGTCGGCGGCGGGCAGCACCTTCTGGAAGGGCACGCCCTCGCTGTCGTCGATGATCAGCGTGCGCAGGCTCTCGTGCCGCGTGACCACGTCGTTGACGGCGGCCTCGAAAGCGGCGGCGTCCAGGGTGCCGGTCAGGCGCAGCGGGAACGGCGTGTTGTACGTCGCCGAGGGGCCCTCGAAGCGGTCGATGAACCACAGGCGGCGCTGCGCGTACGACAGCGGCACGAACTCGGGGCGGGTCTCGGCCCGGCGCAGCTGCGCGCGGACGCTGCCGCCGCCGGTCAGATGCTCGACGAGTTCGGCGACGGTCGGCGAGGCGAAGACGACGCGGATCGGGATCTCGACGTCGAGGATGGTGCGGATGCGGCTGACGAGCCGGGTGGCGAGCAGCGAGTGGCCGCCGACGGTGAAGAAGTTGTCGTCGATGCCGACCCTGTCCAGGCCGAGCACCTCCGCGAACAGGCCGCACAGGGCCTCTTCCTGAGGGGTGCGCGGGGCGCGGTACTCCGCGCCGGTGAACTCGGGCTCGGGCAGCGCCCTGCGGTCCAGCTTGCCGTTCGGGGCCAGCGGAAGGCGCTCCAGGACCACGAACGCCGACGGCACCATGAACTCGGGCAGCTTCCCGGCGACGAACTCCCGCAGCGCCGTGACGTCGAACGTGTCGACGTCCTGCGCCCCGGCCGGGACGACGTACGCCACCAGTCGCTTGTCGGCCGTGCCGGTGCCCCGGGCCACGACCACGCCCTGCGCCACCTGCGGGTGCGCGGTGAGCGCGGCCTCGACCTCGCCGGGCTCGATGCGGAAGCCCCGCACCTTGACCTGCGCGTCGTCGCGACCGACGTACTCCAGCTGGCCGTCCGCGTTCCAGCGGGCCAGGTCGCCCGTGCGGTACATCCGCGCACCCGCAGGGCCGTAGGGGTCGGCCACGAAGCGGTCCGCGGTCAGGTCGGCGCGGCCGAAGTAACCGCGTGCCACATTGCCGGCGATGTACAGCTCGCCCACGACACCCACCGGGACGGGCGCGAGGCCCGAACCGAGGACGTAGGCGCGCATGTTGCCGAGCGGAGCGCCGATGGGGGCGCTGCCCGTGCCGTCCCACTCGTCCTCCGCGGGCAGCGCCCACGTGGTCGCGTAGAACGACTCCGTCTGGCCGTAGGCGTTCACCACCCGGACACCCGGGATGGCCTCGCGGACCCGCTCCACGAGCGAGGCGGGCAGCGCCTCACCGGCGAACACCACGGAGTCCACGGCGAGTTCGCCGGTGACCTGCTCCAGGAGCTCGGCGAAGACCGACGGGACCGTGGAGACGACACCGCCCGTCCAGCCGCCGCGCTCACCGATGACCAGGACGTCGCGGGCGACCTCCAGGGTGCCGCCCTGGGACAGGGTGGTGAAGGCTTCGAAGACCGACACGTCGAAGTTGACCGAGGTGCCCGCGAGGACGCGTGTCGTGGCGTCGATGCCCACGGACGCGGCGAGGCGGGTCACGCCGTTCACCACGTTGTGGTGGGTGATCGCCACACCCTTCGGGGTGCCGGTCGAGCCGGAGGTGTACATCACGTACGCGATGTGGTCCGGCCTGAGCACGGCCCCGCGGTCGGCGTCCGTCAGCGGGGCGTCGGCGGTCGCGGACGTGAGGTCCACGTCGCCGAGGAACAGGCGCGGGATGTCCGCCTCGGGGAGGACGCCGACGGTGTCGGCGTCGGTGAGGAGCAGCTTCGGCGCCGCGCTGGACAGGATGTGGTCCAGACGCGAGCTCGGGTACTTCGGGTCGATCGGCAGATAGGCGCCGCCCGCCTTCAGGACCGCGAGCAGCCCCGTGATCAGGTCGGCGGAGCGCGGCAGGGCCAGGCCCACGACCGTCTCCGGGCCGACCTCGCGGGCGATGAGCTCCCGTGCGAGGCGGTCGGCGCGGGCGTTCAGCTCGGCGTACGTCAGCGAGGTGTCGCCGTGCACGAGCGCGACCGCGTCCGGGGTCGCCGCGACCTGCCGCTCGAACAGGCCGGGGATGGTGAGCGCGGGCGTCTCGGCGGCCGTGGCGTTCAGGCCGCGCAGGACGTGCTCGCGCTCGTCGGCCTCCAGGATGTCGACGTGGCCGGAGGGGATCCGCGGGTCCTCGACGAGCTGGAGCAGGACGCGGTGGAAGCGGGCCGCGACGGCCTCGACGTCCGCGCGCTCGAAGAGGTGGTGCTGGTACTGCAGGCCGAGGCGCAGGTGCGGCTCGGCGTCGGCGGAGACGATCAGCGGGTAGTGGGTGCCGCTGAGCGGGCTGATGCCGGTGACCTCGATGCCCGCCGCCGAGTAGGCGTCGGTGATGCCGACGGAGTCGACGGGGTAGGAGTCGAAGACGACGATCGTGTCGAACAGCGAGGTCAGACCGGCCGCGTTCTGGATGTCGCTGAGACCGAAGTGCTGGTGGTCCAGGAGCGCGCCCTGCCGGTTCTGCAGCGCGGTCAGGACGTCGGCGAGGGACTCGCGCGGCGCGCACTCCACCCGCACCGGCAGGGTGTTGATGAACAGGCCGACCATGTGGTCCACGCCCGGCACGACCGGCGGACGGCCCGAGACGGTGGCGCCGAACACGACGTCCCTGCGGCCGGTCAGCTCCGCGAGGAGCAGGCCCCAGGCGCCCTGCACGACGGTGTTCATGGTGATGCCGAGCTCGGCGGCGCGGCGGGCGAGCTCACGGGCGGACTCGGCGCTCAGCGGCACGTCGACCTGACCGATGCCGCGGGGCTCCGCGCCGGGGCGGGCGCTGGGGGCGAGCAGGGTGGGCTCGTCGACCCCGGCCAGCTCCTCGGCCCACACGCGGGTGTCCTCGGCGCGGTCCTGCTGGTCGAGCCAGACCAGGAAGTCGCGGTAGCCGCGGACCCGGGACAGCTCGGAGGCGTCGCCGTCGGAGCCGTACAGGCGAAGGAGGTCCTGGAGCAGCAGCGGCACGGACCAGCCGTCGAACAGGACGTGGTTGGCGGTGAACACCAGCTCCGCGCGGTCCTCGCCGAGGGTGACCAGGGTCATCCGCAGCATCGGCGGGGTGACGGGGTCGAAGTGCTTGGCGTGGTCGTCGGCGAGGAGCTTCTTCAGGGCGGCGTCGCGCTCGGCGTCGCCGAGGGAGCTGTAGTCGAACTCCAGCCACGGCAGCGGGACCTCGTCGAGGACGAGCTGGACCTGGTTGCCCTCGGTGTCCGTGACGAACGCGGTGCGCAGGCTCGCGTACCGGTCGAGCAGGGCCTGTCCGGCCGCGCGCATGCGGGCGGGCTCGACCTTGCCGGACAGGTGGAAGACGAGCTGCATCTGGTACGCGTCGAAGGAGGCGTCCGAGAGCATCGTGTGGAACAGCAGGCCCGACTGGGCGGCGGTGAGCGGCCAGACGTCGGACACGCTCGGGTAGCGGCGCTCCCACAGCTCGATGTCGGCCTGCGTGGTCGTCACCAGCGGGACGTCGGACGGCGTGAGGCCGCCCGCGCCGGGCTGCGACACGTGCTGGGCGAGGCCTTCGAGGGCCTGGATCCACAGGTCGGCGAGGTCCCGCACGTCGGCGGCGGAGAGCACGCCGACGGGGAAGCCGATGCGGGCGTTGAGCTGCGGGCCCTCCTCGGAGTCCAGGACGAGGGCGTTGACGTCGAACACCGACAGGGCGGGCATGTCCGCGTCCAGGTCGGCGAGGATGTCGGCGGTGCCCTCGGCCTGGCTGAAGCCGAGGCCGCGCAGGTGGTCGGGCATGTCCGTGGACGTGGAGAAGCGGCCGAGGTAGTTGAAGGCGATCTGGCCGGTGGAGTAGCGGCGCAGGATCTCCGCGGTCTCCGGGTTGAGGTAGCGCAGCAGGCCGTAGCCGAGGCCCTTGTCGGGGATGGCGAGTGCCTGCTCCTTGACGGCCTTGACCGTGGCACCGGCGGCGGCGCCGCCCGCGAACGCCTCGTCGACGTCGATGCCGCCGAGGTCGAGGCGCAGCGGGAACATGCTGGTGAACCAGCCCATGGTGCGGGACAGGTCGGCGCCCGGCACCGCGTACTCCTCGCGGCCGTGGCCCTCCAGGCGCAGCAGCACGGTCGACTCGTCGACACCGCGGGCGCGGCGCCAGCGGGTGACGGCGAGGGCGAGGGCGGCGAGCAGGCCGTCGTTGACGCCGCCGCGGAAGGCGGCGGGCAGCGTGGTCAGGAGCTGCTCGGTGACGGGCACCGGCACCTGCACGACGACGTGCTCGACGGTGGCGACGGTGTCGGTGGCCGGGTCGAGGTGGCGGCTGCCGAGCACCGGGTCGGGCCCGGCGACGACGGACTTCCACAGCTCCAGCTCGGCGGTGCGCTCCGGCGTCGCGGCCTCGTCGACCAGGGCGTGCGCCCAGCGGCGCACGGAGGTGGAGACGGGGTCGAGCGCGGGGGTCCTCCCGGCCTTGATCTGCTCCCAGGCGGCGGCGAGGTCGGGAAGCAGGACGCGCCAGGACACGCCGTCGACGGCGAAGTGGTGCAGGACGACGTGCAGGCGGCCGGGCTTGTCGGGGCCCGCGTCGAACCACACGAACCGCACCATGCTGCCGGCGGCGGCGTCCAGGCGGGCGGTGGCGGCGTCGAGTTCGGCGAAGGCGAGGTCGCGCCACGCCTGGTCCCACTGGCCGTCACAGGTGACGCGGTGGACGAGCGAGGCGATGTCCACGGTGCCCGCGGGGGCGACCTCCAGGCCGCCGTCGCCGTCGGTGAGCAGGCGCGAGCGCAGGATGTCGTGGTGGTCGACGACGGCGCCGAGGGTGGCGACGAGGCCGGCCTCGTCGATGCCGACGGGCAGGTCGAGGACCATCGACATGGAGAAGCGGTCGCTGCCGCCGCCCAGTTCCTTCAGGAAGTGCCCGGCGGGAAGCAGTGGCATCCAGCCGACGCCGCCGCCCTCCAGCTCCTCCAGGACGGTGGCCTGTCCCCCGGCCGCCGCGACCTCGGCGAGCTCGGCCACGGTGCGGCACTCGAAGATCTGCCGGGGGCTGACCTCGACGCCCTGGGCGCGGGCCCGCGAGACGACCTGGATGGAGCGGATGGAGTCGCCGCCGACGGCGAAGAAGTCGTCGTCGATGCCGACCCGGTCCAGGCCGAGGACCTCGGCGTAGACGCCGGTGAGGACCTCCTCGGTGGGGGTGCGCGGGGCGCGGTACTGGCCGCCGGTGAACTCCGGCTCGGGCAGGGCCTTGCGGTCCAGCTTGCCGTTCGGGGCGAGCGGGAGGCGGTCCAGCATCAGGAAGACGGACGGGACCATGAACTCGGGCAGGCGCGCGGAGACGAAGCGGCGCAGCTCGCGCGAGGAGACGACCATGGTCAGGTCGACGTCGAGCTCGCCGAGGCTGTCGACGTCGCCGGAGCCCACGCCGTCGTCGGAGCCCACGGGCACGACGTAGCCGACGAGCTGCTTGCTGCCGCGGCTCTGGTGGACGGTCACGACGGCCTGGGCGACGCCCGGGTGGGCGGTGAGCGCGGCCTCGATCTCGCCGGGTTCGATGCGGAAGCCGCGGACCTTGACCTGCGCGTCGCCGCGGCCGACGTACTCCAGGCGGCCGTCGGCGTTCCAGCGGGCGAGGTCGCCGGTGCGGTACATGCGGGACCCGGCCGGGCCGTAGGGGTCGGCGACGAAGCGGTCCGCGGTGAGGTCGGGGCGGCCGTGGTAGCCGCGGCCGACGACGCCCGCGACGTAGAGCTCGCCCGCGACGCCGACGGGGGCGGGCTCCAGGCCGGGGCCGAGGACGTAGGTGCGGACGTTGCCGAGGGGGCTGCCGATGGGGGCGCTGCTGGTGCCGTGCCACTGGTCGGTGTCGGACACGGCGAAGGTGGTGGCGTAGAAGGTCTCGCTCTGGCCGTAGGCGTTGACGACGCGGACGCCGGGGATGACCTCGCGCACGCGCTGCACGAGGGCCGCGGGCAGCGCCTCGCCGGCGAAGACGACGGCGTCGACGTCGATCTTGCCGTCGACCTGGTCGAGGAGTTCGGCGAAGACCGAGGGGACGGTGGAGACGACGCCGCCGGTCCAGCCGCCGCGCTCGCCGATGACGAGGACGTCGCGGACCACTTCGAGGGTGCCCCCGGTGGTCAGCGTGGTGAAGGTCTCGAAGACCGACACGTCGAAGTTGATGGAGGTGCCCGCGAGCACCCGCGAACCGGCCTTGACGCCCACGGCGGACGCGAGGCCCGTGACGTCGTTGACGACGTTGCCGTGGGTGACGGCGACGCCCTTGGGCGTGCCGGTGGAGCCGGAGGTGTACATCACGTACGCGACGTGGTCGGGGCCGAGCGGCGCGGTCCGGTCGGCGTCGGTCAGCTCCGCGTCGGCGGCGGTGACGGCGTCGAGGTCGACGTCGCCGAGGAGGAGCCGGGGCGCGGCGCCGCCCGGGCCCTCGGGGTTCTCGGGCAGCACGCCGACGGTGTCGGCGTCGGTGAGGATCAGGTGCGGCCTGGCGTCGGAGAGGATGAAGTCGAGGCGGGTGCTCGGGTACTTGGGGTCGATCGGCAGGTAGGCGCCGCCCGCCTTGAGGATGCCGAGCATGCCGACGACGAGGTCCGCGGAGCGCGGCAGGCACAGGCCGACCACGCTCTCCGGGCCGACGCCGCGGCCGATGAGGTCACGGGCGAGCCGGTTCGCGCGGGCGTTCAGCTCCGCGTACGTCAGCTCCGTGTCCTCGTGCACGACAGCGACGGCGTCCGGGGTGGCCGCCGCCTGCTTCTCGAAGGCGCCGGGCACGGTGAGCTCGGGCGTGGCCGTCGCGGTGTCGTTGAACTGGCCGAGGACGAGCTCGCGTTCGCCGGGCTGGAGGACGTCGACGCGGGTGACCGGGGCGGCGGGGCTCTCGACGAGCTGGCGCACGACGCGGACGTAGCGCTCGGTGATGGCCTCGGCGGTGCGCCGGTCGAACAGCTCGGTGGCGTACTCCAGGTACACCAGCATCGACTGCTTGGCCGGGTCGTGGAAGTAGTTGAACTCCAGGTCGAACTTGGCCGTCGTGGTCGACAGCATCTCCAGGCGCGTGGTCAGGCCCGGCAGTTCGAGGGCGGTGCCGACCTCGGTCTCCCAGGTGAACATGACCTGGAAGAGCGGGTGGTAGGCGGTGGAGCGCTCGGGGTTGAGGATCTCCACCAGGCGCTCGAACGGCGCGTCCTGGTTGTCGTACGCCGCGAGCGCCTTGTCCTGGACCTGGGCGAGCAGCCGCTCGAACGTCGGGGCGCCGGAGAGGTCGCCGCGCAGCACCCAGGTGTTGACGAAGAAGCCGATGAGGTCGGTGAGGTCGTCGTCGGTGCGGCCCGCGATGGTGGAGCCGAGCGCGATGTCCTCACCGGCGCCGAGGTGCTGGAGGGTGACCATCAGGGCGGCCTGCATGACCATCGGCACGGTCACGTCGCGCTCGCGCGCGAGCCGTTCGACCTTCGCGACCAGGTCGGGGTCGACGTGCAGGCTGACGCCGTCGCCCTGGTGGCTGGCGACGGGCGGGCGCGGGCGGTCGGCGGGCAGTTGCAGCGGCTGCGGGACACCGGCCAGCTCGCCGCGCCAGTACTCGACCTGCGCGGCGAGGACGCTCTCGGGGTCGTTCTCGTCGCCGAGCAGCTCGCGCTGCCACAGCGTGTAGTCCACGTACTGGACCGGGAGTTCCTCCCAGTCCGGCGCGGCGCCGGCGAGCCGGGCGCGGTAGGCGGTGGCGAGGTCGCGGGCCAGCGGGCCCATGGACTCGCCGTCGCTCGCGATGTGGTGGATGAGGAGCACGAGGACGTGCTCCCGCTCACCGGACTTGAGCAGGGTCGGGCGCAGGGGTATCTCGGTGGCGAGGTCGAGGACGTACTCGGCCTCCTTGGCGATGGCGGCTTCGAGTGCCTCGGGGGCCACCTCGACGAGCGGCATCTCCAGGCGGGCGTCGGCGAGCGCGAGGACCTCCTGCGCCGGGACGCCGTCGGCGTTCTCGACGATGAGGGTGCGCAGGCTCTCGTGCCGCTCCACCACGTCGCGTACGGCCGCCTCCAGGGCGGCGGTGTCGAGGTCGCCGCTGAAGCGGAGCAGGAAGGGAAGGTTGTACGTCGCCGAGGGGCCCTCGAAGCGGCTGATGAACCACAACCGTCGCTGCGCGAAAGACAACGGGATCATTTTACTGTCCACTCCTGTTCATCCTGCGCAGCTTGGGTCGGCGCGACGCCGTGGCGTTCTGCACCGTGCGCGATAGTTCGGCGATGCTGTGCGATTCGAAGACCGCCCGGATCGGCACACTGACTCCGAGTGCCTTGCCAATGCGGCTGGTGAGCCGCGTGGCCAACAGGGAGTTCCCGCCCAGGTCGAAGAAGTCGTCGTCGATCCCGACCCGCTCCACGCCGAGGACCTCGGCGAACAGCGTGCAGAGCGTCTCTTCCTTCTCGTTGCGCGGCGCGCGGTAGGCCGCGCCCGCGAACTCCGGCTCGGGCAGGGCCCTGCGGTCCAGCTTTCCGTTCGGGGCCAGCGGGAAGCGGTCGAGGACCACGACCGCGGCGGGCACCATGAACTCGGGCAGGCGGCCCATGACGAAGTCGCGCAGCTCGGTCATGTCGACCGTGCTCCTCGCGCCGTCCGTCTCGGTGGGCACGACATAGCCCACGAGCCGCTTGCCGACGCTCTCGCCGCCGTCGTGGACGACGACCGCGGCCTGTGCGATGGCGGGGAAGTCGGTGAGGGCGGCCTCGACCTCGCCGGGCTCGATGCGGAAGCCCCGCACCTTGACCTGCGCGTCACCCCGGCCGACGTACTCCAGTTGCCCGTCGGCGTTCCAGCGGGCCAGGTCGCCGGTGCGGTACATCCGCGCGCCCGCCGGGCCGTAGGGGTCGGCCACGAACCGCTCGGCGGTCAGGACGGCCCTGCCGTAGTAGCCGCGGCCGATGTTCCCCGCCACGTAGAGCTCGCCGACCACGCCCGCGGGGACCGGGGTGAGGCCGGGGCCGAGGACGTAGGTGCGCATGTTGCCGATGGGCGTGCCGATGGGGGCGCTGGCCGCGCCGGTCCAGGGCTCGTCGGCGGCGAGGGCGAAGGTGGTGGCGTAGAAGCTCTCGCTCTGGCCGTAGGCGTTGACGACCCTCACGCCGGGCATGGCCTCGCGGATGCGGCCCACCAGCGCGGCGGGCAGCGCCTCACCGGCGAACACCAGCGTCTCGACCTTGGTCTTGGGGGCGATCTGGTCGAGCAGTTCGTTGAAGACGGACGGCACGGTGCTGATGGCGCTGCCCGACCAGCTGTCGCGCTCGGCGAGGACGAGGACGTCCCTGACGACCTCGACGGTGCCGCCGGTGCAGAGCGTCGTGAAGGTCTCGAAGACCGACACGTCGAAGTTCACGGAGGTGCCCGCGAGCATCCGGGAGCCGGGGCCGCCCGCGACCCGCCCCGCGAGGCGCGTCACGCCGTTGACGACGTTGGCGTGCGTGATGACGACGCCCTTGGGGGTGCCCGTGGAACCGGACGTGTACATCACGTACGCGATGCCGTCGGGGCGCAGCGGCGCGGGCCGGTCGGCGTCGGTGACGGGCCCGTCCGGCGCGTCGTCGAGGGCCAGCTCGTCGAGGCGCACGTGCGGCACGTCGGAGGCGGGCAGCACCCCGGTCGTCGCCGAGTCGGTGAGCACGAACCGCGGGGCGGCCTCGGTGAGGATCGAACCGAGGCGCGCGCTCGGGTACTTGGGGTCGATCGGCAGGTATCCGGCGCCGGACTTGAGGATGCCGAGCATGCCGACGACGAGGTCCGCGGAGCGCGGCAGGGCGAGACCCACGACCGTCTCGGGGCCCGCGCCCCGCTTGATCAGTTCGCGGGCGAGGCGGTTGGCGCGGGTGTCGAGCTCCGCGTACGTGAGCTGCCGGTCGTCGAAGACGACGGCGACCGCGTCCGGGGTCTTCGCCGCCTGCTCCTCGAAGAAGCCGGGGATCGTCAGCTCGGGCGTCGGCTCGGCGGTGTCGTTGAGCCCGACGAGCAGCCGCTCGCGCTCGGCGGGGTCGAGGACGTCGACGGCGCGGACGGCCTGGTGCGGGTCGGCGGCGACGGTGGCGAGGATCCGGCCGTAGCGCGCGGCGAGGGTGTCCGCCTCGTCCTTGTCGAACACGTCCTGCTGGTACTGGACGTTCAGGCGCGGGTACTCCCCGTCCGGGTAGACGAAGACGGTCACCGGGTAGTGGCTCGCGGTGAACGCGCGGATGCCGGTGATGGTGATGCCGGCGGCCGCGCTGACCTCGCTGATCGCGCCGCGGTCCAGCGGGAAGGACTCGAACCCGACGAGGGTGTCGAACAGGGTCTTGAGTCCGGTGGTCTTGTGGATCTCGGTGAGGCCGTAGTGGTGGTGGTCCAGGAGGGCGGCCTGCCGGTCCTGGAGTCCGGTGAGCAGGTCGGCGAGGGTGTCACCGGGGGCGCACTTGACGCGTACGGGCAGGGTGTTGAGGAACATGCCGACGATGGAGTCGACCCCCGCGAGCGCGGGCGGACGCCCGGCGACCGTGGACGAGAGCACCACGTCCTGACGCCCCGTCAACTGGCCGAGGAGCAGGCCCCAGGCGCCCTGCACCAGGGTGTTCAGGGTGACGCCGAGGTCGGCGGCGCGCCGGGTCAGCTCGGTGGCTTCGGCCGGGGTCAGCGGTACGTCGACCTGCGCGATGCCGGAGCTGTGGCTTCCGGTTTCCGCGCCGGGCGCGAGGAGGGTCGGTTCGTCGACGCCGTCCAGCTCGTGCCGCCAGGCCTCGGCGGAGACCTCGGGGTCCTGCTGGGCCAGCCAGGCGAGGTAGTCGCGGTACGTCCGCGCGGGCGGCAGGCCCGAGGTGTCGCCGCCGGTGCCGTAGAAGCGGAGCACGTCCTGGATGAGCAGGGGCAGCGACCAGCCGTCGAACAGCGCGTGGTGCGCCGTCAGAACCAGCTCGAACCGCTCGGACTCGCGCTTGACGAGGGAGAGCCGCAGCATCGGCGGCTTGGTGATCTCGAAGTGGGCCTTGAGGTCGTCCGCCATGAACGTCTCGAACGCCGCGTCGCGTTCGCCCTCGGGCGTCCCGCTGAGGTCGACCTCCTGCCAGGGCAGCTCGACTCCGTCCACGACGAGCTGGACGAGGTCGCCGGACGCGTCGTTGACGAAGGCGGTGCGCAGGGCGGGGTGGCGGTCGAGCATGGCCTGCCCGGCGGCGCGCATCCGCGCCGGGTCGATCCGGCCGGAGAGCTGGAGGGCGTACTGCACCTGGTAGGCGTCGAACGAGGACTCCGCGTCGTCGGCCATGAGCGTGTGGAAGAGGAGGCCGGACTGGAGGGGGGAGGTGGGCCAGACGTCGGACAGGCCGGGGAACTGCTCCTCCCAGGCCTCGATGTCGCTCTGGGTGGCGTTGACGAGGGGGATGTCGGACGGGGTCAGGCCGCCCGCGCCGGCCTGGGCGGCGTGCCGGGCCAGGCCCTCCAGGGCCGCGCACCACAGATCGGCGAGCTCACGGACCTCCTCCTGCGCGAGCACGCCGGAGGGGGCGGTGAACAGCGCACCCAGCCGCGGGCCTTCGGCGGTGTCCGTGACCGAGGCGTTGATGTCGACCTCGGCGGGGGCGGGCATCGCCTGGTCCTGCGCGGCGTCGAGCTCCGCCAGCTCCTCCACGTCCGTGGCCTGCGTGAAGCCGAGGCCTTGGGTGTGGGCGGGCATGTCGGTGTGGGCGGAGAACCGGCCCAGGTAGTTGAAGCCGACCTGGCCGTGGCCGTGCGCGGCCAGCACCGGGCCGGTCCGCGGGTTGAGGTGGCGCAGCAGGCCGTAGCCGATGCCCTTGTCCGGGATCGCCCGCAGCTGTTCCTTGACCGCCTTCAGGACCCGGGCGGCGGCCGGACCGCCGCCGATGGCCTCGTCCAGGTCGGCGCCGGCCAGGTCAAGACGGACAGGGAAGACGCTGGTGAACCAGCCCACCGTCGCGGACAGATCCGCGCCCGGCGCGGCCGCTTCCTCCCGGCCGTGGCCCTCCAGACGGATCAGCGAGGACGACTCGTGGATGCCACGGGTGCGGCGCCACTTCGCCAGCGCCAGCGCCAGAGCGGCCAGCAGACCGTCGTTGACCTCCCCGCGGAACGCGGCCGGGACGGTCGTCAGCAGCGCCTCGGTGACCGGAGCGGGCAGCTGGACACGCGTCTCGGTCAACGTGGCGATCACGTCCACGGCCGGATCCAGACGCCGCGCGCCCAGGACCGGGTCCGGACCCTCCACCATCCGCTGCCACAACTCCAGCTCGGCGCCGCGCTTCTCACTGAGGGCCTCCTCGGCCAACGCGTGCGCCCAGCGCCGCATCGACGTCGCCACCGGCGCCAGCTGCGGAACACGCCCGGCACGGACCTGCTCCCAGGCCACCGCCAGATCCGGCATCAGGATCCGCCAGGACACCCCGTCCACCACCAGGTGATGCAGCACGACCAGCAACCGCCCCGGAACGTCACTGCCGGCCGGGGCGAACCACACGAACTTCGCGATGACCCCCGCCTTGGGATCCAGCGAAGCCGCCGCCGCCTCCAGCTCGGCCATCAGCACCGCGTGCCAGGCCGCACCGGCCCAGTCACCCTCACACTCCACCCGCCTGACCAGCCCGGCCACGTCCACGGACCCGGCCGGGGCGACCTCCAGCCCGCCCCCGCCGTCCTCCACCAGCCTCGCCCGCAGCAGATCATGCCGGTCGACCACCGCACCCAGCGTCGCCGCCAGCTGCCCCGCCCCGATCCCCGCGGGCAGATCCAGCACCATCGCCTGCAAGAACCGGTCAAAGCCCGGCCCCCACCCACGCAGAAGCCGCGCGACCGGCAACAACGGCATCCACCCGACACCCCCGCCCTCCAGCTCCTCCAGCACCGCCACCGCACCCGAGACCCGGTTGGCCACAGCCACCTCCGCCAGCCGCGCCACGGTCCGGGACTCGAACACCTCCCGCGCACTGACCTCCAGCCCCTCCGCCCGCGCCCGCGAGACCACCTGGATCGACTGGATGCTGTCCCCGCCCACCGCGAAGAAATCATCATCGATCCCGACCCGCTCCAGCCCCAGCACCGCGGCGAACGCACCCGCCAGGACCTCCTCCTCCACCGTGCGCGGCGCACGGTAGGCACTCCCCTTGAACTCCGGCTCCGGCAACGCCTTCTTGTCGACCTTGCCATTCGTCGTCAACGGCAGCCGGTCCAGCACCATCACCGTCGCCGGCACCATGAAATCCGGCAGACGCTGCCCGAGGTAGCTCCGCAGCTCTCCGGTGGAGAAGCCCGAGTCGAAGGTCATGTGGCCGGTGCCGCCGCTCTTGGCGGCCTCTTCCCGCGCGGCCTCCGCGTCACCGGCTCCGGCAGGGACGACATGGCCGACGAGCTGCTTGCCGGTCCCCCGCCCCTCGTGGACGGTCACGACGGCGTGCGCGACGCGCGGGTGCGCGAGCAACGCGGCCTCGATCTCGCGCAGTTCGATGCGCAGGCCGCGGATCTTGACCTGGGTGTCGGCGCGGCCGAGGAAGACGAGCTGGCCGTCGTCGCCCCACCGCACGAGGTCGCCGGTGCGGTACATCCGCTCGCCGGGCCCGCCGAACGGGCAGGCGACGAAGCGCTCACCGGTCATGGCGGGGCGGCCGAGGTAGCCGCGGGCGAGGGGCGCGCCGGCGATGTACAGCTCGCCCGGGGAGCCCTCGGGGACCGGCTTCAGGTCGTCGTCGAGGATGTACGCCTGGGTGTTGGACAAGGGAGCGCCGATCGGCGGGGCCTGGCCGTCGCCGGTCAACGGGGTGCTCAGGGTGACGGCGACGGTGGTCTCCGTGGGGCCGTAGCCGTTGATCATCCGGCGGTCGGCGGCCCAGGTGGCGACGAGTTCCGGCGCGGTGGCCTCACCGGCGACCGCGAGGCTGCGCACGGTGGGCAGCGAGCCGGTCGGCAGGGCGGCGAGGACGGCCGGCGGCATGACCGCGTGGGTCACGGCGTGCCGGTTGATGGTCTCGACGAGCGGGGCGCCCGGGGCGAGGGCGTCCTTGTCGGCCATGACGAGGGTGGCGCCGGAGAGCAGGGACATGCCGAGCTCGCCCACGGACACGTCGAAGCTCGGCGAGCAGAACTGCAGGATCCTGCTGTCCGGCGTGACGTTCATCCGGTCGAGCATGGCGCCGACGAGGTTGGCGATGCCGGTGTGGGTGACGGTGACGCCCTTGGGGCGGCCCGTGGACCCCGAGGTGTAGATGACGTACGCGGCGTTGGCGACGGTCAGCGGGGTGGCGCGCTCGGCGTCGCCGACGTCCCCGGAGTCGTGCGCGGCGACGGCGCCGGTGACCTCCGGGTCGTCGAGGCGGACGACGGGGGCGGGCAGTTCGGGCAGCAGCCCGGCGGTGTCCTCGTCGACGAGGACCAGGACGGCCGCGGAGTCCTCGACCATGTAGGCGATGCGGTCGGCGGGGTAGGCCGGGTCCACCGGCAGATAGGCGCCGCCCGCCTTCATCACGGCGAGCACGGTCACGCACCACTGGGGGGACCGGCGCAGCGCCACGCCGACGACGGTCTCCGCGCCGACACCGCGCTCGATCAGAAAGCGCGCGAGACGGTTCGCGCGCGCGTCGAGGTCGGCAAAGGTCAGTGACTCGTCGCCGAAGACCACTGAGGTCGCATCCGGCGCCGCGATGACTTGCCGCTCGAACAGTTCAGGAATCGTCCCCACCGGTACCGGAACCTCCGTGTCATTGAGCTCGCCCCGCAACGCACCCTGCTCAAAAGAACACAAAGCGACCATCCCCCTCAGTGGTTAGACGTTGGACCTGAAGCCGGGATCATTGATTGATCCGTGCCGCGGAGGCCGAGCGGCAAGCGCGCACGAATGACAGGGCGTTAAAGCCCCATTCATCGACGCAATTGATCGCCCGCATCGCTCATTCGGTTCGGCCGAGCAGCCAGAACCCGCTCGCTGGGCAGCTCTTGTACTCCCGTTGCTCCGACAGGCTCGTACCTCGCGGCTACGGAGTCAACCGCCATCAAGATCACCCTGGTTGCCCAGGCCGGAGCCCCCCGCACACCTTCACGTCGATACGTCAACCCCAGAGTCCCGCCACGGAAGACCTTTAACGAATAACATGCGCACATCTTTGTGCGCGGGCACGGAGCCAGCCGCTCGACGGAAATGCTGAGTGAAATGAAGAAGACCGGACGGCGGTCACTCCGGAACCTCCGGCGGGAAATGCCCCCGCTCCCGCGCAACGAGCCTATGAGCACCCTTCGACAGGAGCAAGGAACAGCCGGTACAGGCGCTTTGCGCCACCGGAGCGCACCCGGCGAAAAGAGTCAACATTCAGTTCGCGGACACACGATGGTTTGCCGTGTCCCGTCGCCGGGACAACACAAGTCGGACATCCGGACGGGGCCGCGCCGGGGCGAACGGCGGCCGGGCGACGACACCGGGAGCCCAAGCGGAACCTTGTATTCCGACCAGCGGTGGAAGCGGTGTGCTTCGAGGAGAGCGGCCCTCGGGCCGGGGTGCCGTACCGCAGGAGTGGCCGCCGGTGGTCAGGAGTTCGCCCGCACCGCGTCCCAGACGGCCGCTGCCAGCGCGCCGAGGCGGGGATCGTCGTAGAGCTGCTCAGGAGTGAGCGTGTCCGGGCCGAACCTCTTCTCCACGCGTTGGAGGAACCTGATCGCGGTGACCGAGGTGCCGCCGACGTGGAAGAAGTCGTCCCCGGCGGTGAAGGAGGCGGGGCCGAGCAGGTCGCGCCAGATATCGGCGAGCGCCGACTGCGCGGCGGCCGGCCCGGAGGGCTCGAAGGGCGCGCGGCGGGTCGAGCCGGCCGCGTCGCGTACGTCGCTCATGGCGTGGACGCCTCCTGGTCGGTGAGGAGCCGGACGAGGGCGCGGCCGTCGACCTTGCCGTTCGGCGTCAGGGGGAAGGTCTCGCAGAGGTGGATCCGCGCCGGGACCATGTAGGAGGGCAGCTTCGTGGCCAGGTGGTCGCGCAGGCTCTCCGGGTTGGTGGCAGGGGCGGCGGGCACGACGAAGGCGACGAGCGACTTGGCGCCGTGGTGCTCGCGGACCGTCACGTGACTGCGTTTCACGGCCGGGCTGGCGTTGAGCTGGTGGGTGATCTCGCCCAGCTCGATGCGGTAGCTGTTGACCTTGACCTGGTCGTCGAGGCGGCCTTCGAAGACCACGTCGCCGCCCGGCAGCAGATGCCCGCGGTCCCCGGTCCGGTAGAGCCGCTCCGGCACCCCGGCGACGACGCGGTGGACGAAGCGGGCGCGGGTGAGTTCCGGCAGGCCCAGGTAGCCCGCCGCCAGGCCGTCACCGGCCAGGCAGATCTCGCCGCTCTCCCCCGGTTCGCACAGCCGTCGCGCGTGGTCGTCGAGGATGTAGAGGCGGGTGTTCTGGATCGGCTTGCCGATGGGCAGCGGGGCGTCGTCGCGCGGTGGTTCGTCGACGGGGAAGTACGTTCCGACGCAGGTGCACTCCGTGGGGCCGTAGAGGTTGACCACGCGGCCGGGACCGTATCGCCGGACGGCCTCGGCCATGTGCCGGTTCGAGTGGGCCTCGCCGCCCGTGGTGATCGTGGCCACGGTGTCCAGCACCTCGGGAGCCTCGTCGACGATCAGGTTGAACAGCGCCGTGGTGAGCAGCGTGATGGTCACACCGCCGCTCTTGACGACCTTGTCGAGTGTGGACAGCCGGATGGGCTCGGCGGGATACAGCACCGAGACCCCGCCGTTGAGCAGAGCCCCCCAGATCTCCCAGGTGGCGATGTCGAACGTGACCGGCGTGATCTGAAGGACGCGGCTGTGCTCGTTCATGGGGCCGTACGTGGCGCCGTGCACCAGGCGGTTGATGCCGCGATGGAGGATCGGTACGCCTTTGGGGCGGCCCATCGAGCCGGAGGTGAAGTTGACGCAGGCGACGCTGTCGGCGCTCGCCCCGCTCGGCCGGTCGGTGTCGTCAGGCGTCAACTCCTGCGTGTCGACGGGCAGTACGCCGGGGCGGACGCCGTCGAGCCGTGGCACGAGCGCGTCCGCCGCGTCGCTGAGCACCCATGCGGCCTCGGTGTCCCGCAGCACGTAACGCAGCCGTTCGTCCGGCCACGCGGTGTCCAGGGGGACGTAGGTCGCACCTGCCTTGAGGACGCCGAGCAGGGCCACCAGCAGCTCCGGGGAGCGGGCCACGCACACGCCGACCGTGGTGCCCGGGCCGACGCGCCGGGTCCGCAGCTCGCGGGCCAGCCCGTTCGCGAGCCGGTTGAGCAGGCGGTAGCTGAGTTCCCGGCTCCCTTGGACGACCGCGGGGGCTTCCGGGCGGAGCGCGGCCCAGTGCTCGAAGCGCTCCGGGATGCCGCTGTGGCGCGGATAGGGGCTCGACGTCCGGTTGATGGCGCGGTGGACGGCCAGGGCCGCGTCGGAGCAGATCAGCTCCTGCGTCGTGGGCCGGTTCGGCTTCTGCATCGCGGGACCACACTTTCAGGTGGCTGGACTGGGTGCGGTGTCCTACGTCCGCTGCGGGCGGGTCGGCGTCGGTGCGGATGGGACGGCGCGGGCGGGTCGGCGTCGGTGCGGGCGGGTCAGCGTCGGTGCAGGCGCATGCGCAGGGAGCGCGGGGCGAGCGCGAGCCGTGGCGCGGCACGCACCCGCGCCTGCGGCAGGGGCTCAAGACGCCACCGGGCGGCCATGGAGGCGAGCGCCAGCGCGGCCTCGGTCCTGGCGTACTCGTCACCGATGCACTTGCGGGCACCGGCACCGAACGGGGTGAAGGCCCGCTCGGCAGCGGGGCAACCGGCGCCGTTCCGCCAGCGGTCGGGGTCGAACCGCTCGGGGTCGGGGTGCAGTGCCGGGTGGTGGTGCAGGACGTACGGGCTGAACACGACGACGGTGCCGGCCGGCAGCCGCTGCCCCGCGAGGTCGGTGTCCACCGCGGTGCGCCGGGTCAGCAGCCAGACCGGCGGGTACAGGCGCAGCGTCTCGGTGATGATCCGGGCGGTCACCTTCAGATGGGGGACGTCGGCGAACTCCGCGACGCGGCCGCCGAGCACGGAATCGACCTCGGCGTGCAACTCCGCCCGCACTTCCGGGTGTTGGCCGAGCAGGTGCCAGGCCCAGGCAAGCGCGGGTGAGACGGTCTCGCTCCCGGCGGAGAAGAAGGTGAGCACCTGGTCGTGGATCTCCGCGTCGGTCAGGCCGCCGGATTCGTCGTCACGGGCGGCCAGCAGCATCGACATCAGATCGCCGTGGTCGACGCCGGCTTTCCGGTAGTCGGTGATGAGTTGACGCGTGTGGCGCTCCAGTCGGCGCCGGGCGCGTTCGAAGCGGCGGTTGCCCGGGGTCGGGAGCCTGTCCAGCCACGCGAAGGGCAGGAGCAGGCGTCGTGCCACACCGTCGAACATGTCGGTGGTGGCCTGCTGGATCTCGGTGAGGACCGTCTCGTCGACGTCGGCGGCGAACAGGGTGCGCGTGGCGACGCCGGTGCTGAACGCGTTCATGGTGGCGACCACGTCGATCACGTGACCGTCGCGCCACGGTCCTGTGGTCACGTCGACCTGGTGGGACATAGCCCGCGCGTAGCCGGGGAGACGGTCGCGGTGGAAGGCGGGCTGCACCAGCCGCCGCTGCCTGCGGTGGAACCGGTGCGCGCACGTCACCAGGCCGTTGCCGCCCACCTGCCGCAGCTTGTCGTACGTCGGACCGCCCTTGTCGTACACCCGGTCGTTGACCAGGACCTCGTGCGTCAAGAGGGGATCGCACACCACGTAGGCCGGCCACGGCCCCAGGCGGATGCGCACCAGATCACCGTGGACGGGCAGGGCGGCCATGAATTCCAGCGGCGACCTGCCGATCGCGGCGACGTGGCCGAGCAGGGGCAGCGCTCCGGGGACGGTGCCGACAGTGAACGTGGCTGCCATGGGCCCGCAGATCCTTTCCACGCGGCGACTGCCCGCCGCGGGGGACAGTGCGGAGATCGCCTCGTATGGTCACCGATAAACGGCTCTCAAGATTGCCTTTACCGTCGCATTCACACAACGTGCGTATCGAGCCGAAATCATCCACCCGCCCCGCTCGCCCACCTACCCACCTTCCCGTCCTGCCTACCCACCGGCCTTTCTGGATCATTGCCGAGATCTTTGTTGAGAATTTCATTAAGATCTCTGTTGAGATCGTTCCGCGGCGGTCCCGTTTCGGCCAACACGGCCCGGGCCAGCCGCTTCCGGCGACATGGCTTGATGAATTCTTGTCGCCGCATCGACGATCCGCGTACTTTTTCGGGGCGACAACGAGATCCATCTCGTGCCGTGTTCCACATTCGATCGTGGGGTTCACCCATTCACGTGGAGGCGGAAATGGCGACAAGCGACAAGGGACAGGTCTTCGAGTACCGCTTCGAATTCTTCGACGCGAACAAGGACGGCCGCATCGACCGCTCGGACTTCGAGCAGGAGGCGAACAGGCTCATTCGCGCGTTCGGCGCCGACGCTGATTCACCTCGCGCGCGTGCCGTCATGGACGGCTCCATGGCGGTCTACGACTACATCATGCGCAAGGCGGGCTCGAAGTCCGGGTCGCTGAGCCGCGAGGAGTTCGTCTCCGTGTCCACGGCGACGATCACCGACCGGGGCCCCACCGGTTTCGCCGAGGTCCTGGCCCCGTACGCCTACGCCTGCGCGAACCTGTGCGACGTGGACGGCAACGGTGAGATCAGCCAGGAGGAGTACGCGCGGTGGCTCACGGTCATCGGCGCTCCGGCGGACAACATCACCGAGTCCTTCCGGGCGATGGACACGGACAAGGACGGAAGGGTCACCATCGACGAGTTCGTGGCGGCGATGAAGAGTTACGTGCTCGGCGAATCGGCCGTGGGGATGCTCGGCTAGGGCGTCCGTCGGGAGCGTCCGTCGGCAGGGCAGGCACCTCGGCCGGAAACGTGGGCCGGGCCCGTCGACGGGCGTTTCCGATCTCCGCCGCGCCACAGGCCTCGATCCCATCATCGCCGGAGGAGCACGCCATCATGCCCGTGACCACTGTCGACGACCTGGTGAGCCGAATTCGCGACCATCGATGCTGTCACCACCCGATCTTCCAGCACTGGCGGGACGCCGAGCCCGAGAGCAGGGTATTGGCGACGCTTTTCCATCAGATCCGGAGTTTCTGTGACGCGACCCGTCCGGGCCGCAATTTCCCCATGGCTCTCGACAAGCATCAGCTGTCCGCCGAGAGTGCGCTGCTCCAAGAGATAGTGGAAAGCGAAGATAACCACGGCGCCGAACTCGCCGCGATGGCGGGGCACATCGTCAACCGCGCCGCCGGGCACGACGTCTTCACCGATGTCTACGACCAGGAAGCGGTCGAGAGCGGCCTGAAGGACTTCTCCGACCAGATCCTCATGCGCTTGCCGGGATACGACCCCGATTCCGGGCTGCTGGCGCAGACACGCCGGGCCCGGGCGGTGTTCGACCGCCGGGAGCGTACCGACCGGGATTCCACGCTCCGCAATCTCGGCACGGCGCTCGCGCTCGAAATGGTCTCCAACCGGCATCTGATTCCCGGTTGGAAGGCCGCGCTCGTCGACTCCGGCCGCTACGGCGTCGCGCTCGAAGACCCCGAGATGCACTACATGCTGGAGCACTGGGGTGAGATCGGCGCCGAGGAACAGCACGAGAGGAACGCCGTCGCAGCCGTCGGATCCGCTCTCGCCCCCACGACGGAGGCGCTGATCCTCGAAGGCGCCGACATGTTCCTGGACTCCCTGGTCGCGCTGTGGGACGTGCTCGACGCGGCCTTGCTCATGTCGGGCCGCCCGGCCGAGGACCTCGTACCGGCCTGAGCCGCCCGCCATCCCTGCGACCCCGCCGGTGATCGCGGTCCTGCCGCCGTCCCGCAAGCGAAAGGTGCGCCTTGAAAGGCCAGTTCGATGCGCTCGCGCGGGACTACGCGCGCATGGCGGAGGAGAACCCCGTGCGCGTACACAGCGAGCGATTCACGCTGCTCGACGTGCTCGGTGACGTACGCGGAAGGAAAGTCCTGGACATGGGGTGCGGTACGGGGCAGTACACGCGGCTCCTGCGCGACCTCGGCGCGGTGGACGTCACCGGGATCGACGCGTCCGAGGGGATGCTGGAACACGCCCGGTGGCTCGAACGGGACCGGCCGCGGGGGGTGCGGTATGTCCGGCGGGACGCGTGCCGGACGCCACGGGGTGCGGCACCCGCCGACTCGGGTGATCCGGAACTCGAAGGCATCTTCCACACCGTGGTGAGCGTGTACCTGCTGCCCTACGCGCGCACGGAACAGGAACTCACCAGCATGTGCAGGACGGCACGCGGCGCGCTGCGGCCGCAGGGCGGGCGCTACCTCACCGTCACGCTGAACCCCGATGTGTCCATGACGCCGCACTGGTACGAGCCCTACGGATATGAGGTCGTGGCTCCCCACCGCACGGACGAGGCCGCGGACGCCGCGGACAAGGACGCGGACAAGGACGACGAGGCCGAGGCGGCCGAGCCGGGTGCCGCGCGCACCGACGGGTTCCCGTACCGGGCGAGAGTCCACGTCGGCGCCCGTTCCGTCACGCTCGACGCCTACCGCTGGTCCAGGGCCGCACACGAAAGGGCCCTGCGCCGGGCCGGGTTCGAGCGGATCACCTGGATACGGCCGAGGATCTCCGCCGAAGGCCGCCGCCTGTACGCCGACGGCTTCTGGGACAACTACCTCCACTGTCCGCAGATCCTGCTCGCGGACTGTCTGGCGGGACCGGCCTCGCCCTCCTGAACCACCGGCGTCCCCGACCACCGCCCTCGATCTGCGGGAAGGCACCGTATGGCCTCCACAAGCGCGGCGTACGACCGGTCGTTGAGCATCTACGCGCTGTCGGCACGCAGCATGCGGCAGGACGCCCGGACCCTGTTCTCCCGCCTGAGCGCAGCGGCCCCCGTCCACTGGGACCCCTACGCGGGGACGTGGCTGGTGGCGGGCCGGGCCGAGGCCTTGAGGGCGTGCACGGGACCGGAGTTCAGCGCCTTACGGCTCTCGGGGACGGCCCGGCACACGGCACCGGGCGCTCCCGGGGACGCGCGCCGACGCGTCGCCGATGTGCTGGCCCGGCAGGCGCTCTTCCTCGACGGCCCCGCCCACGCCGCGTGGGCCCGGATCATCCGCCGCGCCCTCGCTCCCGGCAGGGTCGACGCACTGACGCCGTGGATCGTACGGAGGGTCGCGGACCTGGTGCGCAGCGGCGCGGCGGGCGGGGGCGCCACGACCGGCGCCACCACGGGCGGAGGCACCACGAGCGGAGGCACCCCGACCAGCGCCGCCCCGAGCGGAGGCGGAGACGCCCCAAGGGGAAGCGGTCGTCTGGACGTCGTCGCCGACCTCGCCGCGCCGCTTCCGCTCGACGTGATCGCCCGCCTGTTCGCCCTGCCCCCAGCCGACACGGGGGCGATCCGCACCTGGTCGGAGGCCTACACGCGCGTCGTCACGGGCGTCGCCCCCGAGGCCGACGCCGGCGTGTTCGCGCTCGTCGCGGAGTTCACCGACTACGCCCTGGATCTCGTACGGCACCGCCGGGCGTCGCCCGGACCGGACGCTCTCACCACGTTGATCGCCGGAGCCGACGCCACGGCCGAGCCCCGCACCGGCACCGGCACCGGCCCCGGCCCCGGCCCCGGCCCCGGCATGGGCATCGACTTCGACATCGCCGCCAACCTCCTCATGCTCATCGCCGCCGGACACCAGACGACCACCGGTTTCCTCTCCGGCGCGGTGCTGGAACGACTGCGCCCCACATGGGGCCCGCTCCCCCCGGGCACACCGGGCGACGCCGAGGTGGAGGAATTGCTCGCCCGGGTCTCGCCGTCGCGGTTCGTGGGACGCCTCGTCACCAGGGACACCGAACTCGGCGGCCACCGGCTGCGCGCGGGACAGTCCGTTCTGGTGCTGCTCGCCGCCGCCAACTGGCACGCGCTCGACCACCGTGCGAACGGCGGTGCGGCGCCTGCCGGGCACCTGGCGTTCGGCCACGGCAGGCACCGCTGCCCCGGTGCCCGGCTGGCTCGCCTCGAATCACGGCTCGTCCTAGAGCACCTCTTCGGGCCCGGACGCCGTCCAACGCTGACCGACGCGTCCGTGCCCTGGTCGGACAACGTCAACCTGCCGTGCCCGCTGCGCGTTCCGATCGCGCTGAGCGGCCACGCCGAGAAGGGAAGCCCCGTATGAGTCCGCCGATCGACACTCCGGCAGGACCCGCATCCGTCCTCGCCACGGACTCCGTGATCGACATGGTCGACGAACACGTGTGCCTGCGTCCTACGGCCGTCGCCGTCGACGCCGCCGACGGCCGTGTCGACTACGCGACGCTCTCCGCCCGTGCCGACGCGTGCGCGCGGGCCCTGCGGCAGCGGGGGATACGGCCCGCCGAACTGGTCGCGGTGCGGATCACGCCCTCGGCCGCGGGTGTCGGCGCCGTGCTCGGCGTGGCGCGGGCCGGGGGCGTTCTGGTGCCGCTCGACCCCTCGCAACCGCCGCTGCGGCAACGGGAGATCATCGACGTGGCGCGGATCCGGCTCGTGGTGTCGGCGGGCGAGGACACGGGGGCATGCCCCTCCGGGTCCGGGAGCCCGCACCCCTCTGGGCCCGGGAGCCCGCACCCCTCCGGGTCCGGGGAGACGTACCCCTCCGGGTCCGGGGGGCCGTACGCCTCTGCCTCCGGGGAGACGTACACGGTGACCGACACCGGCAAGGCCCCCCGCGCCCTCGGCCCGATGCCCGGCGCCGCGTACGTCATCCACACCTCCGGAAGGACGGGCGCGCCCAAAGGCGTGGTGTGCACCCACGCCGCGCTCGCCAACGTCGCCCGTGCGCAGCGCGCGGTCTTCGGGATCGTTCCCGGCACCCGGGTGGCGCAGGTGGCGCCCTGGTGTGTCGACGCCGCCCTCTTCGAGATGGTCCTGGCGTTGACCGCGGGCGCCTGCCTCTGCGTGGCCACGCCCGACGACCGGTACCCGGGTCCACCGCTGGAGCGGTTCCTCACCCGGGCGCGCGTCTCGGCCGCGGTGCTCACGCCCTCGTCCCTGCGCGCCCTGCGACCGGACCGGGTCCCGGACCTCCGCCTCGTCGTCAGCGCGGGTGAGGCCCTGCTGCCGGACCTGGCCCGGACCTGGGCGGCCCGGGGCCGACTCGTCAACGCCTACGGTCCGACCGAGGCCACCATCTGGTCCACGTACGCCGAACTGGACGAGCACACGATCGGGGCGGGCACCTCGGCGCCCCTGGGCCGACCCCTGCCCGGCTGCTCGCTCACCGTCCTGGACCGGGACTTGAGGCCGGTCCCGCCGGGCACGCCCGGCGAGGCCTGCGTCGGCGGCGCGGGCCTCGCCGCCGGGTACCTCGACCAGGACGAGCTCACCGCGGCGCGCTTTCCCACCGGCCCCTCCGGCCGTGTCTTCCGCACCGGCGACATCGTCGTCCAGGACGGCGGCCCGGACACGCTGCGGTTCGTCGGACGCGAGGACGAACAGGTCAAACTCGGCGGCCTGCGGGTCGAACTCGGCGAAGTCCGCCACACCCTGGTCCGGCACCCGGCCGTCCACGACTGCGCGGTGCGCAAGGACGGGGACCGCCTGGTCGCCTACGTCGTTCCCGCCCACGGAGCCGAAGTCGACCGGTACGCCCTCACGGAATGGGTCGAACAGCGGCTGCCCCTCCAGATGGTGCCCAGCCTGTACGTGCCCATGGCGGAGCTTCCGTCGACCGCGTGGGGAAAGCTGGACGTCGCCGCGCTGCCCGCTCCCGACGACGCGGTCGCCGCGCAGCGGGACAGGACCTCGGCACCGCGGTCCGCCACCGAGCGCTATCTCACCGCTCTCGCCGCCGAGTTGCTGGACGTCCCCGCGGTCTCCCCGCGCGACGACCTGTTCCTGATCGGCATGACGTCCCTGACCATGGCCCAGTTGCTGCGTCGTGTCCTCGATGAACTCGCCGTCGACATCGAGCCCGTCGACGTGTTCGAGAACCCGACCCCCGCGGAGCTGGCCACCGCCCTGGACAAGCGCGAGGGGGGAGCGGCATGAGCACTCACGCCCGCACGACGGGCCCGACCGACCCGACCGACCACGGCCCCTGGTTCCACTACGTCGCGCGCCGACCGGCCCCGCGCCGGCGTCTGCTGTGCCTGGCGGGCGCGGGCAGCGGCCCTTCGGAGTTCCTGACCTGGCCCGACGAGCTGCCCTCGGACACCGAGGTGTGGCCCGTCCAACTGCCCGGCCGCGAGCAGCGCCTGCGCGAGGAGCCCTGCACCGACCTGCCCGCGCTCATGCAGAACCTCACGAAAGCCCTCGACACCGCCGAAACGGCTGGCCCCCTCGGAACCACCGATGACACCACTCCCCTCCCCCCGACTCCCCTCCCCTTGATCCTGTTCGGCCACAGCTTCGGCGCGCTGGTCATGTACGACCTGGCTCGCCGGATCAGCGCCGAACGCCCCGGGCACGTGCGAGGGCTCATCGTCTCGGGCCTGGCCGCGCCCGCCGGGCCGACCGCACGATCGCGGATCAGCCACCTGGACGACGCCGAACTCCTCGCCTGGATCCGCGGACTCGGCGGCACCCCCACGGAACTCCTCGACGAACGCTGGTTCGCCGACTGGCTGGTGCGCGACGTCCGCACCTCGTACCGCATTCGCGAGAGCTACGAGGCCGTCTCCGCACCTCCTCTGACCTGCCCAGTCGTCGCCTTCGGCGGCCAGGACGACTTCGAGACGAGCGCCCCCGACCTGGACGCGTGGGCACGGGTCACCACCGGACCGTTCCGCAGCCACACGGTGCCCGGCGGCCACTTCTTCCTCCGGGAGCAACGCACTCAATTCCTCACACTCCTCGGCGAGGAGCTGCGCCGCATCCCCAGTACGGAACCGGAAACACGGTCATGAGCACACCGGACTCCCCCACCGCTCACACCGACCACGCCGACCACGCCGACGACCGATTCGAACGCTGGTTCCCCGGCGTCCCCCCGGATCCCCGACTGCCCTCGCTCCTCTGCCTGGCCGGGTCAGGAGCGGGCCCGGGCGAGTTCCGCCCGTGGAAGGCGGCCCTGTCGGGACGGATCGAGGTGGCGGCGGTGGCCCTGCCCGGCCGCGAACACCGCGCCCGCGAACCCAACATCGACTCCCTCCCCGAACTCGTCACACGCCTGAAGAGAGCGGCCGCACCCCTCCTCACGGCACCGTTCGCGCTCTTCGGTTACAGCACCGGCGCCCTCGTCATGTACGAACTGGCCCGCTCCTTCACCCCCGAACAGCGAGGCAATCTCCTCCACTTGTTCGTGGGCGGCCAGCCCGCACCGCGCTGGCCCCAGACGGACAGCGGCCACAGCGACCAGAGCGACGCCGAACTGATCGACTACCTGCGCCGGATGGGCGGCACCCCGGAAGAGGTCCTGAACAGCCCCCCGTTCATGCGCCTGTTCCTCCGCGCCCTCCGCGCCGACCTCCGATTCGCCGAACGGTACGACCACCCGGGCCCGGCACACCTGCCCTGCCCCCTCACCCTGTTCGCCGGCCAGCACGACGCCGTCGTCCCCCCACACACCCTCCCGGCCTGGGTAGAGGAAACAGCCCGGGCCTTCCGCTTCGTCCGCCTCCCGGGAGCCCACTTCACACTCCGCACGGACCGCGACCTGATCATCGCCGGGATCAGCGCCCTCTGCGGCTCCACGAGGTCCGCGCATGGCTCACTGCCGCATGCGCCGCCCGCCCACCCGCCGTCACGTCAGCCGCGGTGCTGGTCGAAGTGATCCATCCGGAGATCAATGACGCGGCACTGAGATGGACGTCGTCCCGGCTGCGCGTCGACTCGGATCCCCAGTCCGTCGCCCAATCCGCCGCCCCGCTGCGCACAGCCGGACCGCACGGTCTCAAGTACGCCATCGACGCCATGCTCTGGGCCATGACCGCGAGCAGATGTCTCCAGGGTCGACAGCACCCGTTGTCGACCGCGGCCCGTGCGATCAGTGGCGTTGGGCGGGGTCCGGGCCTTCGGGGTCGTTCTTCAGCGCGCGCTTCTCGCTCTTGAGGATGCGGGTCGCCTTGCCGGCTGAGCGTGTCAGCTCGGGCAGCTTCCTCACGGCGAGGACGACCACGACGACAAGGAGGATCAGGGCCAGCTCGCTCAAGCCGAACATCAGGTCCACTCACTCCCGGATACGTGTGGCGGCCGACGCCCGCTGCGCCGGTATCTACAATCCTGTAGAAGTGTCGCCCATGGGGAGACGTCTCAACAACCCCGCCCTTCCGTCCTGTTGGCCGTAGCGGGAGCGCGCCGTCGAGATGTGAGGAAGCAGAGTGCCAGACCCTACGGACAGGGCTCCGTCCGCCCGCGAGGTTCTCGCGGCGCGCTGCAGGGCCGTCACCGAGGCGCGCTGGTTCACGGTCACCGTCTTCGCGCTGATCCTCGCCAACGCGGCCCTGCTGGGCGTGGAGACGTACGCGGGTCTGGTGGCGGACTGGCACCGGTGGTTGAGCCTTGCCGAGCACGTCTGTGTGGCCGCCTTCACCATCGAGATACTCCTGCGCGTCTCCGCGCACGCCGACCGGCCCAGGGACTTCTTCCGCGACCCGTGGAACCTCTTCGACCTGGCCGTGCTCCTGTCCGCTTTCTTGCCGGTCATCCGTGAGAACGGCACCATCCTGCGGCTGCTGCGCCTGGCGCGCATCCTGCGGGCGGCCCGTTTCCTGCCGCAGCTGCGCGTGGTGATGGTCGCCGTGGGGCGCAGCCTGCCGGGTACGGTCAGCTTCCTGCTCGTCGGCGCGCTGCTGCTGTATCTGTACGCGATGGTGGGCTGGGTCTTCTTCGCCGACCACGACCCCGAGCACTTCGGCTCCATCGGCCGTGCCGTCCTCACCTTGTTCCTGTTGATGACCCTGGACGGCCTGGGGGACGCGGTCCGCGCGGGTCTGGAGATCTCCCGCTGGAGCTTCGTCTACTACGCCTCGTACGTCCTGCTGGCCTCCTTCGTCCTGGTCAACGTCCTCATCGGCGTGGTCATCACCTCGCTGGAGGAAGCACGCGACATGGAGAAGAAGCGCGATGCGGAAGGTGACGCCGTGGCCTCCTCCGGCACCGCGGCGCCCGTCGACCAGGACCTGCTGCGCGAACGCATCGCCACAGCGCGCCGCGCCCTCGACGATCTCGAACGGACCCTCACACCCCCGCAGCGGGAAGCGGAGCAAACCGTTTCGACGTCCAGTAGGCACCCATAGCGAAGCAGACCTCAACCGCCCCTGCTACAGCACCCGTCGGGCTCCGGGCAGTCGGCGCAGCCCCGCTGCGAGCAGGAAGGAAGCCGGGACGGCGAGACCCGACACGATCAGCCAGGCGGTCACGGGCGGCAGAGCCCGGTCGGCAAGGAAGTACTGCGCGGTCACCACCAGCGGCAGATGGATCACGTAGACGGCGTAGGCGCCGGCGGCCAGTTCCTTCTGAAGGCGTCCGCGGCGGGTGACGGCCTCACGAAAGAGCGCGAGGAAGCCGACGCACAGCGACACGCACAGCGCGCTGTCGTACGCCGCCCAGAGCGCCGATGGCGTGTCGAGTCCGCCGGGGCCGAAGCAGTCCGCGTCAGCGCCGACCGCGAACAGTGCAGCCGCTCCCGCCGCACCCCCGGCGAGCCACACCCAGCCGACGCGGGCGTCGAACCGCTCAAGCCAGTCGCGCCGCGAGGCCAGGACGCCGAGCGTGAAGAAGGCGGCGTACTGCGGGAACCGGGCGGGCTCGACCTGGAGGATGTCCAGGAACGGCACCCACTCGTCGAGCGGGTACGCCAGCCGGATCAGGAAGGACGCGACGGCGATCACGGTGGCGAGCAGCAGCAGGTGCCGGTGCCCGGGCGCCGCTTCCGCACGCGGGGAGCGGGCGCGCTCGCGGTCGCCGGCCAGGAGGCGGGCCAGCCACCGGCACAGGACGTACAGCAGGCTGTAGGCGAGCAGGTTCTGAATGAACCACAGGTGCCCGAACTGCAGGTCCGGCCAGGACGGTCCGCTCCAGTCGGCGGGCTCGTCCCCGAGCCCGAGGTACACGTCGGTGAAGTAGCGCGGGAACGCGATCGACGGCAGGCCGCGGTAGTGCACGTAGTACGCGTACATCAGCCCCGGCACGATCGTGAGCGCGCCCACGGTCAAGGGGATGCCGAGGCGCAGTAACCGCCCCTTCAGGAAGGCGCGTCCGCCCCGCCGCCGGCAGGAGACGGGCACGAAGACCGCGGAGGCGAAGAAGAACAGGCTCATGAAGAAGGAGCCGTCGAGGGCGGAGAGGGTGGCGAGCGGGCCGGTGCGGGGCTGGTCTTCGACGTACCACCAGTCGGCGGGCCCGTAGGGCTGGGCGGCGTGGTGGATCACGACCAGGACGGTCAGGGCGACGCGGAGGTTGTCGAGCCAGTCGAGGCGGGTGGGTGAGCGCGGTGTCGATTGCTGGGAAGGGGCGTCGGAGCCCGATGCGGTGTGCATGCGTACACCATGGTGTACGCATGCACACCCCGCACTGGTGCTAGCCCCCCTTTGCCTCTTCTGCGGAGCCGAAGAACCCCCGCATCAGGAGGATCTGGTTGGCCGCGCTGCGGCGCGCGAGCACCTCGGGGGCGAACATCGGCTCGTCGAGGTTGGGCTGCATGACGCGCTCCAGGAGCAGCGGGCCGAGGATCAGGCACAGCATCTGGAAGGGCGCCCACTCCCCGACGTCCGCCGCCATTGCGTCGCTTCCGTGGACGGCGGCCAGGCGCTCCACCTCCACCCGCGCCCCGCTCAGGAGCCGCTCGAAAAGGGCCGCGCTCGCCTCGCTGTCCTCGAGCAGCACCTGGCGCAGATAGCCGCGCAGCACCGGGTCCGCCCCGAACACACGCGCCGAGACGTCGCCGAGGGACGCCATCAGCTCCGCCCCGGGCTCCAGCTCACGCAGTTCGCGTCCGATGCGGTCGAGCACATGGGTGTCGACGGCCGCCCGCAGCCCTTCTTTCGAGCCGAAGTGCTTGGTCACGAGTGCCGGGGACAGTCCCGCGGCAGCCGCCACGGCCCGGGTCGACGTCGCCTCGAAGCCCCGCTCGGCGAACAGTTCAAGTGCCGCCTCGCGCAGTCGGGCCCGCCCGGTCAGGTCGTTCTTCGCCACCGCTCGCATGAGCAGAAGCGTAACGAGCGGTCCCTGTGAGGGTTCTGGCCTTGCGGCGCGTGAGTACGCCGTGGCTCACAGGTGGGCGGCGATGGCGGGCATGAGGTCCTGGAAGGTGCGACCCGCGGCCGGTTCTCCGATGGCCTTCATCTGCCAGCCGGGGCCGGTCCGCTGGACCTTGGCCATGATCTGGGCGGTGTGGTTGCCGCCGCCGGTGAGGGTGTAGCGGGCCAGCTCCTGTCCGCTCGTTTCGTCGATCAGGCGGCAGAAGGCGTTCTGGACCTCGGCGAAGGTCTGGCCGGTGAAGGAGTTGACGGTGAAGACGATCTGGTCGACCTCCGCGGGGACGCGGGCGAGGTCGACGAGGATGGCTTCGTCGTCGCCGCCCTGACCCGCGCCGCCGACCAGGTTGTCGCCGGTGTGACGCACGGACCCGTCCTTGCTGGTGAGGTGCTGGAAGAACACGAAGTCGACCGGCTGTCCGGCGGCGAACAGCACGGCGGAGGCATCCAGGTCGATCTCGCCGCCGCCGGTGAGCTTGGCGAGGAAGCCCTTGCGCGGGGCGGCCTGCCAGCCGAGCCCCATGCGTACGGAGCTCAGCGTGGTGCCATCGGTCTTGCTCAGGTTGATCTGCTGACCCTTGGTGAGGTTCACGGAGGACATGGAGGAGCTTCTTTCTGTACTGGGGCGAGTGGCCGGGGGGGGTGTGGGTTACTGCGGGTGGGGTGGGCTCGCGGAGAGCTGCTGGCGCAGGTACGGGAGCATGCCGCGCTCCAGCAGCGCCTGCTGCCAGGTGTTACGGGCCTGTTCGGCCGCCGGATTGTGGACGACAAGCGGCGGAGCCGGAGTGGTGCGTCGGCGAAGTGCTGTCGTGAGCAGGCCGCCGAGTCCCATAGCGGTGGTGACGACCGAGATCAGGGCGCTGATCCATCCGGAGGTGATGAGGGAGGGGGCCATCCGGCTCTCTGGCGTGACGAGTCGGATGCCGTACCCGAGGAAGAGGAAGGCCACGCCGGCGATCGCGGAGAGGAGCGGAGCCAGGACCGCGACGGCCGGAAGCAGCACCCCGGCTCCAGGACTGGTGGGAGGCCGTGACGGCTCGCCCGGGTCCTGGAGGACGTGGGTCACTGCGGCGCGGGCTCGCCGATAGGCCCGGTACTCATCGGCGGCCGTCCCGGCTATCTCCGTGGCGGAGGCCCAGGCCCGGGCGCGAAGTTGGTGCCTGTCGGGGGCGGTCGACCCCTGTTCCAGGGCGGAGCGGATGTCGGTGACGTCCAGGGCGAGGTTCAGGACCCACTCGAAGTCGGCCCGGTCCTCCGGGCGCAGGTGCGGCAGGTGTGTCACATCTCTTCCCGGCGATGCTGACGATGAGGTTGAGCACGCGCGTGCCGTGGTCTGCCAGCCTCCACGAGGTCCGCATCCCTGGCCCGCCGAGCTGGCGGAGGCTGGCGAACTGGTTCTCAGACGGTGACGCCGAAGTCGGCGGCGATACCGGCGAGGCCGCTGGCGTAGCCCTGGCCGACCGCGCGGAACTTCCACTCCTCGCCGTTGCGGTACAGCTCCCCGAAGACCATGGCCGTCTCGGTGGAGGCGTCCTCGGTGAGGTCGTAGCGGGCGATCTCCTGGCTGTCGGCCTGGTTCACGACACGGATGAAGGCGCCTCGGACCTGGCCGAAGGACTGCTGGCGGGCCTCGGCGTCATGGATGGACACCGGGAACGTGATCCTGGTGACGTCGGCGGGAACCGCGGCGAGATCGACCTTGATGACCTCGTCGTCGCCCTCGCCCTGGCCGGTGAGATTGTCACCGGTGTGCTCCACGGAGCCGTCGGGGCTCTTGAGGTTGTTGTAGAAGACGAAGTGCCCGTTGGAGGCGACCTTGCCGGAGTCCCCCACGAGCAGCGCGGACGCGTCCAGGTCGAAGTCCGTGCCGGTGGTGGTACGCACGTCCCAGCCGAGACCGACCAGGACGGCCGTCAGCCCGGGGGCCTCCTTGCCGAGCGACACGTTGCCACCCTTGGACAGCGAAACTCCCATGCTCTACTCCCGAGTTGAGTCAACCAAGGGCTCGGACGCGCAGCCCACGAAGCCTAGAATCTACAGCACTGTAGAGAACTCGGGTGGGACGTCCCGCGACCGCCTACGACTGAATTCGGCCTTGATGAGCCCCGGTTGCCCACCGGCGGGCCAGTACGATGTGGCGCGCTCCGGACACACGGGGGAGGTCCGGAGCAGAAGGGAGCCGGGCATGACGGACACAGGACGCGGCCGGGACGATTCACGCCACCGGCGGCGCGGACAGGGCGAGCTGGAAGCACTCGTCCTGTCCTCGTTGCGCGAGGCCGACGAGGCGGTGAGCGCGGCCTGGGTCCAGGAACGGCTCGGCGGCGACCTCGCCTACACCACCGTGATCACGATCCTCACCCGACTGCTCGCCAAGGGCGTGGTGACCAGGGAGCGCGTGGGCCGGTCGTTCGTATGGACCTCGGCCTCCGACGAGGCGGGACTCGCGGCGCACAAGATGCGCAAGGTCCTCGACGGCGAACGGGACCGCGAAGCGGTCCTCGCCAGCTTCATCACGGCCCTGTCCGCCGAGGACGAGCGGGTGTTGCGGGACCTGTTGCGCGACACCCCCGCGGGGCGGGAAGACTGACACCTCATGGGGGTCTTCATCTTCCTGCCGCTGGTGCTGCCGCTGACGGCCTGGCCGGTGGCACGCCTGGCCGAACAGCACCTGCACCCGCGCCTAGCCACCCGCCTCCTGACCGGGGTGGCCGTGGTGATGGCCACGTGCAGCACGGTCAGCCTGGGCCTGCTCATGGTCGTGGGCACCGCACAACTGCCCGGCAACCCGCTGCCGGACGGCTGGTCGGACCCGGAGGTACGCGAGGCCGTCCCGTACGAGGAGGTCGTCGGCAAGATCGCCATCCCCGTCCTCCTCGTCGTGGCCACCGGCTGCGGACGCACGATGCGCCGCCACCGGCTCGTACGCCGACGGGCCCGCCTGGCACTGCGCGGGGTGCGGGACACGACGGTGGTCGTGCTGGACGACGCCGAGCCCTACGCGTACGCGCTACCGGGCGGCAGGGCACCTGACCGGATCGTGGTGACGACAGGCCTGCTGTCCTGCCTCCAGGCACCCCAGCGCCGGGCCCTGTTCGCCCACGAGCGGGCCCACCTCGCCGCCGGGCATCACCGGCACCTGCTCGCGGTGCAGCTGGCAGCCCGCGCCAACCCCTTCCTGCGCCCACTGCGCACGGCCGTCGCGTACACCACCGAGCGCTGGGCCGACGAAGAAGCCGCCCAGACGGTCGGCGACCGCAGAACAGTCGCCATCGCGATCGGCAAGGCCGCCCTGGTCTCCAAGGGCGCCCCCGCGCCCACGCTCGCCGGCCTCACAGGGGCGGGGCCGGTCCCGCGCCGCGTCGCGGCCCTGCTGGGCCCGGCACCCCTCGCCCGCAGCTGGCCCTCGGTGTTCACCTCGGTGGGGCTCGCCGCATGGACGGCGGCCGTCGGGACGGTCGCCTCGGCCATGTCCTCGGCCAACTCGGCCGTGACGATGATCCTCATCCTGCACGCGGCCACACCCCTGTAGGTCGTGCCCCAGCTGTCGCGGGCACCTGCGCACAGCCCGAGGCCCATCCAGCAGGGGCAGCGCGGCGGCCGGTCAGGCGCGGTCCTTGAACCGCTGGAGCGCGGCCACACCCGCCGCGGCCAAGGCGACCTGGATCGCCCATTCGATCCAGTCGATGCCCCGGGTCTCCGACACACCGAGACCGGCGGCGATGCCGGTGCCGACCAGGGCCGCGGCGATGCCGACGGCGATCGTCCACAGCATGCCGATCCGCTGGCGCCCCGGCAGGACCAGGCGTCCCAGAGCTCCGATGATCAGGCCGATCAGTACCGCACTGATGACACCCGAGATACCCATCTCATTGCCCCTATGGAGGATTCGTCCCGCTCAGCGGGATACAGCCGACGAACACAGGGTTGGTTGCGGGCTTCTCCCCGCAGCACCTTGGGGCGGGCCGGCGCCCTCGCTCGTCGCGTGGTCCACCGGCCCGCAGATGGCGTGCTACTTCGTCGCGGCCTCCAGTGCCGCCAGCGCCTGCGCCCACCGCACGTACTTCAGATCCGCGAGATCGGCCACCGTCTTGACGCCGAACGCCTCCTTGAGCAGCTCACCGTCGCGGTCCGATACACCCTTCAACGCGGACACCGGCGCAGCGAGGACCTCCGCGATCTCCTTGTCCACCCACGCCTTATCCACCACTTTGCCCAGTTCGATCGTGGCCATGACAGTCCTCCCAGGAGACGGAAACGGCAAGGCAAGGGGCACCCCCCGCCTTCTACATTCATGTAGAAGGCTAGAGGACAGGAGCCGCCTGCGGAGCGGAGAGCCGTCAATTCGGCGCCAATACACCCGCCCCCGGACGGCCCACCCGGACGAGGGAGAGAGAACTCCGCCATCATCACCCGGACAGGTAGCGGCAGTCGGGCCCGAAGAGGTACTCCGAGTGACGCCCCACCGTGAGTCGAGGCATCGCGCACCCTCCATCGGGGCGGACGCGAGCGCTCGCACGTCGGCACGCCTCCCGACCCGCGTCCCGGCCCCCTCACGGCGCGAGCCCTACCCTAATTTCTACACGCATGTAGAGTTCAGCTCCTTGACGCCACACCCTTGTGACCCCGGAGCTGGACTGGAGATGGGATGGGACGCCATCGGTGCGATTCGCGCGCCCGCAACAGACCGTCGCAGAGGAAGCACCGTCCGCTGCGGTGGGTGCTCGGTTCGCTCACGGTGCTCGTGCTGACGGCCGCGGGGGTCGGGGTGTGGATCTATCAGGATCTGAACGGCAACATCCACGCCGCCGACATCGACGCCAAGCTGGGAAGTGACCGGCCCGCCAATCTGAGCCCTGGCTCGAAGAACATCCTGGTCGTGGGCTCGGACAGCCGAGACGGCGCCAACGCCAAGTACGGCAGGGGCCTTGAGACCATGCAGTCGGACACCCTGATGCTGGTGCACCTGCCGGCCGACCGGAAGTGGGCCACGGTCGTGTCCTTCCCGCGCGACTCCTGGGTCAGGATCCCCGCCTGCGACAAGGGCGACGGCAGACTGTCCGCCGTCCACCACTTCAAGATCAACGAAGCGTTCTCGATCGGCGGCAGCACCGGGGATGTGGCGAGCGCCGCGGCCTGCACCATAAAGACCGTGGAGGCGAACACCGGCCTGCGCGTGGATCACTTCGCCTCCCTGGACTTCCAGGGCTTCAAGGGCATGGTCAACGCCCTGGGCGGCATCGAGGTCTGCCCGAAGGAGGCGATCCACGACAAGAAGGCCCACCTGGACCTGGAAGCGGGCTGCCAGACCATAAGGGGCGAGGAGGCGCTGGGCTACGTCCGTACCCGCTACAGCGTCGGCGACGGCTCGGACATCGGGCGCATCGGCCGCCAGCAGGAGTTCATGGAAGCCCTCGCCGAAAAGGCGCAATCGAAGCTCACCAACCCCAAGGCGCTGTACGGCTTCTTGAAGTCCGCGACCACGTCACTGACCACGGACAGCTCGCTGGCCGGGATAAAGCCCCTGTACGGGCTGGCGTCCGAGCTGAAGGGCGTCCCGGGCGACCGGCTGACCTTCCTGACCGTCCCGAACTACCCGCGCCAGGCCGACGTCCCCACCGACCGGGCGAACGTGGTGTGGCAGTTCCCGCAGGCCGCCGACCTGTTCGCCGCCCTGGCCCAAGACAAGGAGGTCGGCAAGGCCGACAAGCGGAAGCTGAAGGCCGCGGCCAAGAATCCGGTGTACGCCTCGTCCGTCCGCGTGCGCGTCCTCAACGGGACGGACAGCCCCGGCCGCGCCGGGGCGGCCGCGGAGCAGCTGCGCGAGGCGGGCCTCGTCGTCACGGAAACCGGCAACGCGCCAGCGAGTGCCCACGCCACGCGGGTGAGCTACCCGGACGGAATGAAGGAGCGCGCCGAGCAGGTCGCCTCCCGGCTGCCCGGCACCCGCGCCGTGCGGGACGCGGAGGCGACACCCGGCGTGGTGACGGTGACCATAGGCGAGGACTTCAAGCGCGTGCGCTGATCGCACCACCCCGCCCTGGCGCGATTCCGCGACAAGGCGGGGATGACGTCGACGCCCCGGTCGCCGGCAGAAGGAGCCGGAGACCTAGAGGTCGAACTCGTGCGGCGGCAGGTCGAGCGTGTAGCACGCCTCCCGCACGACGGCCTGCTCGTCCTTGTCGAAGTCGCCGTCGGCACCACCGATGACGATGCCGATCTGGATGACCGCGCGGGCCTCGGCGGGCTTCTTCTTGGCCTTGGCGATCTCCTGGAGCACGCTGACCTTGCCGAGCTGGAAGTCGGCGGCCAGCTGGTCGAGGTTCGCCTCGAACCGTCGCTGGAGGTCCTCGGAGGGGAAGTTGCGCAGCACCTCGTTGGTGAGGATGAGTTCGGTGACGCGCTGGCGCTCGGAGGGGTCCACCGAGCCGTCGGCGGCCGCGACCAGGGCGCACATCGCCATACTGGCGTCCCGGAAGGCGCCGCTCTTCAGGTCGTTCTTCTTGGCCATGAGCTGCGTCTGCATCTGCGACGCGGATTCCTTCAAACGGTCCCACAGGGCCATGCCCGCTCAACTCCAGCCGATGTCGTGAGTGTTGTCCGGGCCGCAGGGAGCACAGCCCGGACAACACCTATCTTCTACAGAAATGTAGAAGCTAGCAGGAGTACGCCTGGTTTCCGCCTGGCATGCTCAGTGTTCACTCTTCTTCCGCGTCTTCGTCGCCTTCGAAGAAGTCCCCGACCTCGTCGACCACTTCGGCCGCGACCATGCCGCCGACGACACCGACCGCGAGCCCAGCGGCACCCGCCGCGACGGCGGTGCCCACGCCCGGCCCGGAGCGATGGTGCCCGCCGTGACCGTGGCCGTCGTGGCCGTGCGGGTGGAAGCCGTGACCGTGGCCGTGGCTGTCGTGACCGTGGCCGTAGGCGTCACTGTGTCCGTACGAGGACCGGTGCTCGACCATCTGCCGCACCCAGCCGTCGACCACGCTCTTCCAGTCCTGGTGCGTGATTCCCTCGTGGGAGACGGCGAAGCGGGTGACCGCGTCATGGCCGGAGGAGAAGAAGCCGCCGCGCTTGTCGGCCTCCAGCACCACCTCCATCTCGTCGCGGTGGGCCAGGAAGCTCACCTCGATCTCGTTGACCGTGTGCGCGTACTCCGGGGACGGGGCGAGCTCGATCTCCTGGTAGAAGGGCAGTTGCTGGCCGGTGCCGCCGATGCGGCCCAGCTCCAGGTCGGCGGACTTGAAGCCGAAGCCGAGCTGCCCGAAGGCTTCCAGGATCACCTCCTGGGCAGGCAGTGGGGCGACGGCCAGTGCGTCCAGGTCTCCCTTGTCCTTGGCGCCCGCCACCGCCAGTTCGGTGCGCACGCCGAGGACGATGCCCAGGCTCTGCCCGTACAACTCGGTGATCGGCGTCTCCCATGGCAGGGTGATCGCGAACGGCACGCTGTCCTGCTGGCCCTCGCCGAGCCGGAAGCCGCCGCCGACGATGAACCGGTCGAAGGCCACATACCCCTCGCGCTCACCGCCGTCGTGCTCGGCCTCCACACGCGCCACCAGCTCCAGGGTGATGTGCTCGACGTCGACGTCGGCGTTGCCGCCCTGGAGGTTCACCTGCCCGCGCAGTGTCCCGCCGGGCTGGATGGCGCCGGGCTTGAGGACCGTATCCACCGAGGGGCCGCCCACCCCGAGCGATCCGAGCAGTCGCTTGAACACCATCGCGGCGTTCACTCCTTACCGTTCTTCGACGTTCCGTCAGAATCCCTTGTCTACAGGGCTGTAGAAGGAGGATAGAGCGGACGCACCCGGTGGGGACAGCGCAGCGGGAATACGTACTCCTGATGACGTACGCAGGGCACTGATCGGCCCCTACCGTCCGGAACGTGCCCCCTCGCAGTCCTTCTCTCCCCCCCCGCCCGCGTCGCATCCGGTGGCCGGTGGCCGGTGGCCATCATGTTCGTCACCGGCGCGGCGTGCGCGGGCTGGGCGCTGTACGGGCACATCGGGGAACTGCTGAACCTGCCGGTGATGGTGGCCCTGTACACGCTCGCCGTGCGGGGCCACCGCCGGGCGGACCCTGCGCACCGCCGTGATCGCGCCCCTGGCCTCAGGGGTGGTGTCGGTGGTGGCGGGCATCGGCGTCGCGCAGCCGCAGGGCGCGCCACTGCTGGAGATGCTCTGGCCGCTCGTACCACTGCTGCTTGGGGAAGTGGTCCACGGACGGCAGGAGTTGATGCGGGAGTACGCCGACCCGGCGGTCCGCGCGCAGACCGAGCGGGAGCGGGCAACTCGAAGAAGCTCATTCATGGGCGCGGCCCGATAGCCCCGCTGTCCGAAGATCCTCACCGCCGAGTCCAGCATCCGCTGCTCGCGCACAGCCCGTGGCATCCTCGCCTGCCGGCGCGTCCCGCTTGCCCGGCCCCCGCGTTCCACGCTGTCCGTTCACCGGTCAGCGTACGGTCGACGGGGGCCAGGGAACGATTACCGGATGAGCCCGCTCACCGGCACGATCAGCGCATCGGCCCGGGCTCCCAGCTTCGCGGCGACTCCGTCGCGCAGCGGCCCGTACACCTCGTCGTTGAGATGAAGTATCTGCGATCCGCGGAAGACTTCGGCACCGGCTTGGAATTCCATACGCAGCAGCCGCCCGATCTCCGTGGCTTCATTCTCGATCCGGAGTCGGAATCTGCCGAGCCGCACGGTCGCAAGGCCATCCGTCTCGTCTACGGCGGCCACCTGGAAGTTTCCGGCGCGTTCGACATGGCTCTCCTTTTCGAAGAGTTTCGCTGCCGGGTCGTCATCGGGCAGGGTCGTGAGAACCTTCAGTGCCGCGGTCACCCGTTCCACGGACGGTGCGTCGGAAATGCGGGTGAGCACCTTCAGGATCACGGGACCTAGTCGGTAGGGAAACTTGCGGGGCTTGTGCCGGGTGAGCCCCTCATGTTCCTTGATGACCCAGCCGACACGTTCGAGGGTTTCCCCGTAAGAGCGGTACCAATTCTCCGCTTCCGTGTACCGGTCGTACTTCTTGTTGGCCACGAGTTGGGCCAGGAGAACGGAATGGAGCACATCTCTTCTGTGCCCCTCGGAAACCGCGGCCGAGAGGACGACCAGAGCGCCGCCGTCGACCGCGGCACCCGCACCGCCCCGCGGGACCGGGAGCAAGGGGCCCGGTGGTACGGGTTCAGGCCCCAGGTCCCAGTCCGTCATCGCGTCCAGCGCCGCCAGGCGCTCCCACTCGGACTTGTCCATCACGACGTCAGGTTCCGGATGTCCGTCCGGCGCCCTAGATCTCCAGCTCGTCGATGAACTTGTCGGCCTTGTCGCCGAGCTTCCTGATGATCGCCTCGCGGACCTGCTCGTACACGTCCTCGTTGAGCGTCATCGTCTGCCGGGCCTGGAACATCGTCGTGCTGGAGCGCGGGAAGCTGAAGAACAGCACGCGCGTGACGCGCTCGTTGGTCTTGAAGTGGAACGCACCGATCTTCATCACGACGGTGTCGCGCGCCGAGACGCCGCACGCCGAGATCTGGAAGTTGCCCAGATTCTCGCTGTGCGAGCTGCTCTCGAAGAGCACCACGCGACGGTCCCTGTCAGGCAGGGCCTTCAGCGCCGCGATGGTGGCCTTCGCCACCGCCAGTTCGCGGCCCGTGGCGATGGCCTGGAGCAGTGCGATGACGGCCCGGTCCACGGTGAACCGGGAGCCGGCCACCGAGAGCCTCGCGAACGAGAAGGACGGCACGACCCAGCCGACCTGCTCAAGCACGGACCGGTAGAAGCCGTACCACTTGTCGGTTTCCTTCTCCCGGTCGAACTTCTTGTTCGCCGCGAGCTGCGCGAGCAGCGTGGAGTTGAGGACGTCGGACTTCTGCTGACCGTTCAGGCCGTCAGTGAAAGCGACGACGGACCCCGCGACGACCGCGGCCGACTCTTCTTCCTCCTGCAGCGCCACGCCTGCGGGGAAGTAGCTCATTTCCGGAAGATCGAGCTCGAGGCCGTCGATGAACTGAAGTGAATCAGCGACCTTCTGTTTCTGTTCGACTTCAATGTCGGAAGACGTCACAACGCCCCCTCTGTCGAATGCCACTTGGCGCCTCAGATCGGCGCAATAATCTGCGGGGCAAACCCCGCTGGTGCTCCTTGAATGCAGGAGCAGTCCCCCATCGGCCAGTGAAATCGTCCAGCGAAATCCACTGGTGAGTGTCATAATATGCCCACCCATGGAGTCGTCAAGAGCATGGCAAGGCAATGACCAGGACTCGCCTCGAACACATTTTGTGGTGGGTCGGGTGTGAAAAGAAAGGCCCCCGGGAGCTGAGGTGGCCACCCGGACGTGTTCCGCGCGCCCGTGACGGCGGGACGTGAGGCCGTATCGGGCTGCTGCCGCTACGCGACCGCAGCGGGCCCAGTGGGGCGACCGAGGGCCTCACCCGACGTCGGCAGTACGGCGAAGAAGGAGGCCAGGCGTGTGATCCGCAGCAGCCACAGGACGCGGGGCGGGGGTGCGGCCAGTACGAGTGGCCCGGCGCGCTCGGTGACCCGCGCCGTGAACTGGGCGTTTCCCCGGTATGGCCGGGGTGTTGAGGGCTGAACGGGTGTGGGTGGAGACGTGTACCGGGCTGCGGGTGGCTCAGTTTGCGCGGCTGCTGAGGGTGGTGCGGGAGCGGGGCGGCAACGGCACGAGCTGGCCGCCCGTGGAGCCTGCCGCTGGCCGAGCGGGCGCTGGCGGTGGCGGTGGCGGTGGCGGTCCACTACCGCACGAACTTGACGATGTGACAGCTGGGACCGCTGTTCTGCGTCCCGTCGTCCACGGTGTGCCGGGTGCTCCAAAGCCTGGGCCACTGCTCGCGCTTGAGCCCGTCTCCCGCCCGGTGGATGTCCCCGAGCGACTGTGGATCGTGGACGGAACATCGCCCCCGGTCGCGGACCGGGACGTCGCCCCCGGTCCGCGACCGGGACGTCGGGGCGTCCAGCCGCACCTACCGGTTCTCGGCACATGTGCAGGTCATCGTCGCTGCGGACACCCGGATGGCGATCGCGGCGGCCTCTCCGGTGCCGGGCACCATCGCGGACGCACTCGCCTGGCGCGCATCCGGGCTGAGCCGGCACTGCGCGGATGCGACCGTGCTCGGCGACGGCGCCTACCTCAACTGCGGGAGCCACGTCTATGCAGCGTCCACCGCACAGCCTAGGTTCCCCGCCTGATCCCGGGCGTCGGCCATTGCTGTAGTCGCACGCGCCGCGCGAGGCGTCGAACCGGCCTCCCCTCTCGCGGCCTGCCACCGCCACCTCGCAGCAGGAGCCCGAGATATCCGCCACGGCCCATCACAGCGCCAGGCCGCCCTCCACACCGGACGCCCCGGAGCGGACACTGGCGCACCTGCCCCTTCCCCGCCGCCCTGGACCCGCTCCCGGCCAGAGCCGACGACGACCACGGCCCGGCAAAGCCGATTTTGAACCATTCCTGGGCAGCCGAAGCACCTACGAATGCCGCCCCCACTGAGCCCCGAATCCGGCCATAGCCGTCAGAGCTTCACCAAGGGAAAGCCAAGGAGGTGCTGCTGCGGACCACGCCTGGTGCACCGCGACCTGCGAAAACACGCCCCTGATGACCCATCAGGAAGTGCACCAAACGTGCGTCATACGTGCGTCACGCGCGTCGCTCGTGCGTCAAGATATCGCCCGCAACGCACACAACACCCATAATGCACACCAGCCGAAACCGCAGGTCAGCGCCCCTTCTCAGCAGGCTCAAGAATCGCACTCCACGTGATGCGTCAAAGGGAAGGTTTCGACCTGAGCGAGTCAGGGAAAAGACACAGGTCAGAGGCGCTTCCTCAGCCCATCGCGTGGGGTACGGACGCCCAGAGCGTCAAACGAGCGTCACGGCCGATTGCCCGTCCTGCCCACTCAGGCAGACCGACGCTGCTATAGGCGGCTCCCCAGTAGGCTCCGCCTCTCTCGCGTCAGACACCGGCTCGCCCATCATGACCCGCGGCACCCCTCAGGCCGCCATAATGGACTCATGCCCTCCAGCTCACAGCACGCCTCACCCGCGCCGAGGGCCCTCCCGGGCGCGGACGCCGAGGACCTCGCGCTCTATCGGGAGAAGTTCCGGCGGCGTCTGCCGGAGTCGCTGGACGAGTTGTACGGCCCTACCCAGGGGATCGTGGAGCTGCCACTGCACATGGCCTGGTCGGGGATGACCTCGTACGACCTGACCAAGCCTCGCCAGCGCATGGGCCTGTACCGCACCGTCCTGCACGAGGGCCTGCGTGATGATCTGCCCCGATACCTCAACCGGGACCTGCTCCTCCAGCTGTGGCCTGTGCTGCGGACCCTGGTCGGTCGCACCGTGCGCGCCGTATGGGAAGACGCCTTCCCCCAACTCGCCTCCCGCACCCGGGCAGCCGCGTGACGGACATGCCGGAGCTGCACACGCGGCTCCTGGCGGATGTGATCGCGCTTGGTTCCCCGTACCCCCTGGTCCTCACTGGCGGATACGCCGTGCGGGCGCACCGCCTCGTCAACCGCCCGAGTCAGGACCTCGATGTCGCCACCGAGAACCCGGCGCCCATGACCGACATCGCGGCCACGCTCCGCGTCGGCCTGGAAGCCCGCGGCTGGACGGTGCACGCGCTGGAGACCGCCCCGCTGTCCGCACGCTTCACGGTGACTGACCCGGTCACCGGGCAGGAGTGCGAGGTCGACATCCTCAAGGAAATCTTTTGGCGGCCGGTCGCCCAGAGCCCGTATGGGCCCGTCCTCGCAGAAGAAGACGTGATCGGGACCAAGGTCCGAGCCCTCGCCGACCGCGGAGCGCCCCGCGACCTGATCGACGTGTTCGCAGCCTCGCGGCGATGGACCAATACCGAGCTCGAAGAGTTCGGCCGCCGTCACGCCCGAGGCCGCTTCGAGCGAGAGGACCTCCAGGCGAACCTCACGGGCGCGGAGTGGACCGACGACGAAGCTTTCGCTGCGTATGGGCTCGACGAAGCCGCCATCACAGCCTTGCGCGCTTGGGCCGTGGAGTGGGCCGACGAGCTTGCGGCCCGCCTCCTCGGAGAGACCGATGATCCGGACATCGGCTGATGGCGGCTGGATGGCATCTAAAGGTGATCAGAGCCAGGGGCAAGAGATGTACACAAGGTGGTGTCAGGACAGTCTCACTCGCGGACGGCGTCCCCGGCGGCCTACCCGTGACGCCGAGTCAGGCGGCAGCCCTACGGATTTTGTCGCTTCCTGCGGGCTTCCTGCGTAGCGCTGGCTTCCCGGCGCCTCCGTGACCGCGCCATCGGAGCGGTGGAGGGAGAAGAGCCCCTCTCCGCGGTGAGTGGCCTTACAGCGTGCGGCTCGCGCGCGTCGATTCCCTCGGTCCCGGGGATGGGGTCGGTCTGTAGCGGTGCGGGAGCAGAACGACGCGCGGTGTCCGGAACGGGCAGGACGTTCCGACGCTGCAACTCAGCGACGCTGACCAGCGGTGCCATGAGAACACCATCGAGCAGCTCATTCTGAACCGACTGCAGCTCGACCAGGTGCCACAGGACGGCCAGCATGTACTGGAGTTCCTCACTCCAAGCAGGTAACCACCCCTCGGGCCGGATACGGTCCAGCTCGCTGACGGCTCTGCGAGACGGCGGTCCCGTCCTGCGTTTCAGCCAGCCGTCGAGAACGTTCTGCCCGCTGACGCGGTAATCCCTCATCTCCTTAGTTACCGGCCCGAAAACGCCTTGTCCGAAGTGGAGCTCGAGGTGGTCGGGATCGTGGATGAAGCTCTCTGGCAGTTCGTCCCTGCCAACCTGTCTCCGGTACGTGATCGCTGGCCGTGCAGTCGCCCACACTTCCTGGGGCCCACCGGGCCTCCCCGCCGCCGGGTCCACAAGCCTCTCTCCGAACGTGGACGCCCAGATCACCTTCCGCCCGATGTGCAGCGCCTCCGACCACAGCGCGGCATCACCTGTGAGGGGTACGCGGACGCCGTTGGTCGTGAGTTCGTCGTCGAAGCGGGACCGGAAACCGGGGTGAGCCGTGATCGCGGCGATGTACGCGAGCAAGTCCTCGGCAGCGACAGCCAGACCACCGAAGGAGTTACTAAGGTGCTGGAGAAGGCCGGGAGTCACATTGGGGGTGCCATCCTTCTGCAGGAAGGGGATCACCCTGCCACCGCCCCAGCCGGCGAAGTGATGCATGTCCGGCATCAGCGCAGTGAACAGAGCGGCGGGGCCGTCGCCAAACCGTTCGGAGTGCAGCTCCACCATGTGTATCTGGCCCTCGGCCCGGTTCTCCCACAGCTCCGGCGAGCATCTGTCGAGGACCCTATTGTCCGGGATAATCCACTGCCGATCGAATGGGCGGAAGGCCACAGGCACCGGTTCTGGACACTCGGGACCGGCCTCGAGCATCGACCGCCTTCGCTGCGCGGAGCCGGGGAGCGGCTTGACTGGCCGATCGACGGTACGGCCGCCCTTGGTCTCCCTGAACAAGGCACGCTTCTCGGCCAGGTCCGTCTCGGTGGCCAGCCTCCTCCACCGGGAGCGCAGCGTGTCGGGGTCCGAGGCGTAGACCCACGTCCGCTTGGGCAAGATGCCGGGCACTGTCCATGGCAGCAGATCATCCAAAGCGGGATACGTATCCCATGCTCCGAGGGCCGCGGGCGTGAACGGGGCGTGGGCGTCCTGGCGCACCGGGCGCCACTGGGCACTGTCCGGCCCGAGAACCTCGAGCTGTGCGTACTTCTCCTCACGAGATCTTCCGTCCAGGGCGACGTACCTGATACGGGCAGGTTCGGTGTCGGCTCTGCTGCGGACGAACACGGCGATCGTCAGTTGCTGCTGAACGCCTTCAAAGAGGCGTGTCCGCAACGGTGGCTGAATACCCTCCGGGCTGAGGTCGATGATCCAGCCCTCGGAACAAGTCTCACGCAGATACTTCCTCATCCCTCGGAAACCGGGCCCGCTGAGGAAGCCAGCGGTACTGATGAAGGCGACAATTCCGCGGTCTGACTCGGTACGGTGCTGTTCGAAGACCTTGAAGGTGGCCCAACGCCAGAAGTAGACGTACAGGTTCTTGAGTTTGTTCTCGTGCACTCCGTTTCTGCCGCCGAGGCGGAAGGCATCGAGTAGAGGCGCTTTGTCATCCCCCTCGCGGCCTTTCTCCACCCAGCCGCCCTCTCCCTCGGCTCTCTCCCGGTCCGGCGGGTTGCTGATCATGACGGTGACCTTCTGCTCGCGCTTGATCCAGTCCGCCTTGCGGGTGTTCTCGACCAGAGGATCGCCATCGGGCAGGAACGTGAAGAGCGTGGCCCTCTCGTAGGGATCTGCGAGGGTGTCGGCGAGATGGAGTCGCAGATCACCGAGTTGGGTGTCGGTGTCCTGCCTGCGGAGGGTCTGGGTGATCCTCATCTGCGCGACGGCGTAAGCGGCCATCTGACGCTCGAAGCCGATCAGCCGACCCGCCAGCTGTTCCACCGCTTCGCCGCGAAAGCCTTCCCCACGGCGGGAGCGTTCTTCGGCGACCCTGTCGATGATCTCGCTGAGGAATGTGCCCGTGCCCATGGCGGGGTCGACGATCGTCACCTGCCTGTCCGCGAAGCCCTCCATACAGCCGAGGCGGGTGCGCAGGACAGCGTCGGTGAAGCGGACCATCTCCTTCACGAGACGGGGTGGGGTGTAGTACGTGCCGGAGCGCCGACGCAGCTCGCGGTCGTACTCCTGCAGGAAGTCCTCGTAGAGATGAACGTGGGCGTCGGGCGTGCGGGCTTGGATCACCTCCCAATCGACAGCATCGATGACCTGCACGAGCGTGTCGATGCGGCGGGCGAACTCGGCGTCCACCGTTTCCGTCAGCAGCTGCAGGGCTCGGCCCATGACTGTGTTCTCAGCCTTCAACTCACGTGCGACGTCAGCGAAGTTACGGCCGGTGAGCGGTACGTTCTCGATCCGGGCCAGCAACATGGCAAAGGCGATCGTCTGGGTGTATCGGTCGGCGAAGAGATGGTTGGGGTCTTGTCCGTCGGTGGAGGGGAAGAGCACCTTGCTCCAGTGGTGCGCCAGCGCGGTGAACGGCTTGGGGGCACGCCGTCGACTGCGAGGACCGTCCGGCGTCCTGCGTTCCAGGGCGAGCTGCTCCAGCACCTCCTCTCGCAGGTACTGGCACAGCGGAGCAATTGACGACACCAACTGACCGACGGTGGTGATGCGTTGGGGCTGCCACCCGAGAAATTCCCGCAGCAGATCCCGAAACGCCGCTCCGTCCGCATCGCCGGTACGCAACCGACTGCCGGACCGGTACAGATCGCCTTCAAGCCGAACCGTGCGGTGAGGCCGCGAACCTCCTCGGTACAGGCACCAGGTGTGACCGTTGCTGTACAGCACGTTGGGCAGCCGACGCATCAGCTCCCACTGCTCCCGGTCCCGCTTGGTGAAGCCGTCGGGCGTGACGTCGTGCCCCGGGGCCTTCAGCTCCAGGAAGCCAGTGATGCGCCCCGAGGTCTCCACGGCGTAGTCAGGACGCACCCGAGCCTCAGGCAAGGGGTACTCGGGATGAAGGCGAGGGCTCAACTTCCGGCGTTGCCCGAAAGTCTCCACCAGCTTCGCCACCGGCAGGCTGATGGACGCCTCCGTGTCGCTGACCCGCAGCCGATCCCTGCACTCGGATCCAAAGTCCGCCACAAGAGCCCGTATCCACTCCTCCGGCATCTTGTCCCCCTTCAAGCCGTGGACGCGAGCGGTGGATCACCACAGACACAGCTTGTTGGAGGCGAAGGGGCCGACTCAGTGCGCACGGGGGGCGCGCGCGAGGCACGAACGGCGCGTTCGGTGACTGCTGGGAAAACAGATGCTGGTGTTGGTCAGGAAGAAATCGCAATAGCCGACTTAGCCGTGCGATGCGTAGTCGCAAAGTACTCTCGGGACACGAAGTCATTGCCATCGCAGACCGCCGGGTGGGCCTTCACGCACACGCTGATCCCTCAGGCGAGGGGCGCGCTCAGCGCGCCGTTTCCAGCTGCTGCGCATGCGCAAGACGACCAGTACGTCAGGCAGGCCGCGGGAAATCAGCACTGCTCACGGAAGCCATGACGAAGTTTCATCACGAGCGTCGTCTGAGCGTCAATCGTGCCAAGACAACGTCGGGAGCACGACACGGCCGGACACCTCCATGCCTCAGACTGCAGCTCAGAGACCCAAAGCGGATGGTTCCCTGCTCGATGGGTTGCGCAGAGGGAAACAGGTCGAGGGAAGCGCCCGGGAGACGAACCTGCAGGTCAGGCCCCCTTAGCCGCTGGCTCCAGAATCGCCACGCACTCCACATGATGAGTCATCGGAAAAAGATCGAACGCCCGCAGCATCCGCACCCTGTACCCGCCCTCCCGGAAATACCCCAAGTCCCGTGCCAGCGCAGCCGGATCGCAGGCCACGTAGGCGATCCGCCGCGCCCCCAGCCCCGCCAGGTGCCGGACCGTCGCCTTGCCCGCTCCCGCCCGGGGCGGGTCGAGGACGATGATGTCGACCTCGGTGATGCCGGTGCGCGGGAGGACCGATTCGACCTTGCCCTGTTCGATGCGGACGCGGTCGAAGGAGGCGAGGTTGTGGCGGGCGTCCTCGACGGCGCGTTTGCCGGACTCGATGCCGAGGACGGCGCCCTCGTCGCCCACCCGGTCGGCGATGGCGCCGGCGAACAGGCCCACGCCGCAGTAGAGGTCGAGCGCCGTCTCGCCCTTGCGCGGGAAGAGGCCCTGCATGACCGCGGTCACCAGCGTGTCCGCCGCCTTGGGGTGGACCTGCCAGAAGCCGCCGTTGCCCACGCGGTACGTACGGCCATCGGCGCGTTCGCGGACGAAGGGGCGGCCGTGGACGCGGTGCACGCCGCCGTCCTTCTCCTCGACGCGCAGGACCGAGACCGGCTTGTCGAGTTCGACCAGGGGCAGGCGGGCGCCGGGGCGCGGGGTCAGGATCACCTGGCGGTCCTGCGAACCCGTCGCCGCGATCGCCTCGACCGAGGCCATGCCGGGCCAGTCCCGCCGCTCGATGCCCAGTTCACTGACGCCCTCGGCCGCGATCATGCAATGGTCGACCGGCTCCACCTCGTGCGAGCGGTGGCGGCGCAGGCCGGCCCGGCCGGTGTCGGGGTCGACCGCGTACTGGACGCGGGTGCGCCACGCCGGGACCTCCCCGGCAGGGAGCTTGTCGCCGTCGGCCGGCATCACCGTGCCGTCCCAGCCCGCCTCCTCGGGCGTGAGCCCGGCCAGCCGCTTCAGCTGCTCGGCGATCACCTCGCCCTTGAGGCGGCGCTGCGCGCCCGGCTTCGCGTGCTGCCAGTCGCAGCCGCCGCAGGCGCCGGGGCCCGCGTAGGGGCAGGGGGCCTCGACCCGGTCCTTGGAGGCTTCCACCACGGTCACGGCGTCCGCGCGCAGGAAGCGCGCGCCCTCCTCGCCCTCGGTCACGCGCGCGACGACCTTCTCGCCGGGCAGCGCGTGCCGTACGAACAGCACCTGGCCCTCGGCCGTACGGGCGACGCAGTGCCCGCCGTGCGCGACCGGCCCGACCTCGACCTCGTACTCCTCGCCCACCAGTGAGTTCTTCGGTTCAGCCTGCATGGCGGGGTGACTCCACAACGTAAGAGGTAAGGAAGGACAGGGGTCGACGGCCTCGACGGCATCGAGACCATCAAGAAAGTCGAGACCGTCGAGGCCATCAAGAATATGGAGAACTTCGAGTGGTGCGGACGGCCGGACGACAGCCCACCAGTCTACGTGGATCTGTCCGGGCCGCTCACCAGCCGGGGAGGGCCGCACAGCCCTCGCCCGGCCTGCCCGGGAGGGCGGCCGGTCCGCCGGGCCGTGCCCGGCGGACCCTCACCCCTTCTTGCTCGTCTCCCTCGTCCGCTTCTCCACCGGCCCCCGCCGCACCGACCCCGGCGCGTTCCACTCCTGGCGCCTGCGCGCCCGCCGCTTCGCGGCCTCGGAGGACTCGAGCTGGTAGGGGACGGAGGTGACCATCACGCCGGGTGTGAAGAGCAGGCGGCCCTTGAGGCGAAGGGCGCTCTGGTTGTGGAGCAGGTGCTCGTACCAGTGGCCCACCACGTACTCGGGGATGATCACGCTGACCGCGTCGCGCGGGCTCTCCCGGCGCAGGGACTTCACGTACTCGATGACCGGGCGGGTGACCTCGCGGTAGGGCGAGTCGAGGACCTTCAGGGGCACGCTGATGCTGCGCCGCTCCCACTCCTCGCGCAGGGTCTTGGTCTCGGCCGGGTCGACGTTGACGCTCAGCGCCTCCAGGGTGTCCGTCCGCATCAGCTTGGCGAACGCGAGGGCCCGCAGCGTCGGCTTGTGGATCTTGGAGACGAGGACGATGGAGTGGACGCGGGAGGGGCGGACGCTGTCGTCGGAGGGGCCCTCGGCGGCCGCGATCTCGTGGGCGACGCGGTCGTAGTGGCGGCGGATCGCGGTCATCGTCGCGTAGAAGATGACCATGCCGAGCAGCGCCACCCACGCGCCGTGCGTGAACTTCGTGACGAGTACGACGATCAGGACCAGGCCGGTGAAGAAGGCGCCGAAGGTGTTGATCGCCCGGGAGCGGATCATGTGGCGGCGCTTGCCCGGGTCGCGCTCGGTGGCCAGGTGGCGGTTCCAGTGCCGGACCATGCCGATCTGGCTGAGCGTGAAGGAGACGAAGACGCCGACGATGTAGAGCTGGATCAGCCGGGTGGAGTCCGCGCCGTAGATCCAGACGAGCATGGCCGCGGCGCCCGCGAGCAGCACGATGCCGTTGGAGAAGGCGAGGCGGTCGCCGCGGGTGTGCAGCTGGCGCGGCAGGTAGCGGTCCTGCGCGAGGATCGAGCCGAGCAGCGGGAAACCGTTGTACGCGGTGTTCGCGGCGAGGAAGAGGACGAGGGCGGTAGCCGCGGCCAGGACGATGAAGAGGAAGCTGCCGTCGCCGAAGACCGCCTCGGCGACCTGGGAGATCACCGGGTTCTGGACGTAGTCGCCGCCGAGCGGGACGCCGTTCTCCAGGAGGTCCTTGGCGGGCTTCTCGGCCATCTTGACGTCGGTCGCCATGGCGAGGCCGATGATGCCGCAGAACATGGTGACGGCGAGGGCGCCCATGAGCGCGAGCGTCGTCGCGGCGTTCTTCGACTTCGGCTTGCGGAAGGCGGGCACGCCGTTGCTGATCGCCTCGACGCCGGTGAGCGCGGCACAGCCGGAGGAGAAGGCCCGCAGGAGCAGGAAGACCATGGCGAAGCCGGCGAGGCCCTCGTGCTCGGCCTTGATCTCGAAGTCGGCGGTCGGGGCCTTCATGGTGTCGTCGAGGACCAGGCCACGGTAGGCGCCCCACGCGATCATGATGAAGACGCCCGTCACGAAGACGTACGTCGGGATCGCGAAGAGCTTGCCCGACTCCTTCACGCCGCGCAGGTTCATGAGGGTCAGGAGCACGATGACGCCGACCGCGCAGAGCACCTTGTGCTCCACGACGAACGGGACCGCCGAGCCCAGGTTCTCGATGCCCGAGGAGATCGACACGGCCACGGTCAGGACGTAGTCGACGAGCAGCGCGCTCGCGACGGTCAGTCCGGCCTTGGGCCCGAGGTTGGTGGTGGCGACCTCGTAGTCACCGCCGCCGCTCGGGTACGCGTGCACGTTCTGGCGGTACGAGGCGACGACCGTGAACATCAGCACGACGACCGCGACGGCGATCCAGGGGCTGAAGTGGTAGGCCGACACGCCCGCGACGGACAGGACGAGCAGCACCTCGCCGGGCGCGTACGCGACGGAGGACAGCGGGTCGGACGCGAACACGGGGAGGGCGATGCGCTTCGGCAGGAGCGTTTCTCCGAGCCGGTCGCTGCGCAGTGCGCGCCCGATGAGGATCCGTTTGGGCACGTCGGTCAGTTTGGACACGCAGAGGATCGTAAGCGCTCCGTCAGCGTGCCGCCCACCCAGTACCCCGGACCTGTCAAGGGCTTCTGGCCGGAAGTTTAAAGAGATGTTCAAAAGGCGAGTGGGTGGGTCGGTCGGTGTGATCGCACCGACCGACCCACCCACTCAGCGGTCACGGCTGCGCGCCGCTCCTCCGCTCACCCCTCGCGGGCCGTCCCCGGCCCCGCCGGCGGCGGCTGCGCGCTCGCGTCGGCCGGGGCCGCGTACCCCCGGGTCAGTCGCTCCTCGGCCCGCCGCACCGCCTTCGATGGCCACCACGTCGCCCGGCCGAGCAGCAGCAGCGCCGCCGGCAGGATCATGACGCGGATCACGAACGCGTCGAGCAGGACGGCCACCGCGAGGACGAAGCCCATCTGCTTCATCTCCAGGATGTGCAGCATCACGAAGCTGGCGAAGACGGTGACCATGACGATGGCCGCGCTGGTGACGGCCTTGGCGGACGCCGCGATCCCGTCGATCACGGCCTGCCGGGTGGGCGCCCCGTTCAGGGCGGCCTCGCGGATCCGGCTGACCACGAACACCTGGTGGTCCATCGAGAGCCCGAAGAGGATCACGAAGAGGAACAGCGGCACGCGCGAGGAGATGCCGTGCAGGGAGACGAAGGACAGCAGGTCCTCGGCCCACTCCCCCTGGAGGACGAGCACCAGGAGCCCGACCGCGGACGCGGCGGACAGCGGGTTCAGGCCGAAGCCGAACAGTCCGAGGACGACGGACCGGAAGGCGTGCACCGTCATCGCGAACGTCACCAGGAGCCGCAGTCCGAGGACCAGGGGCAGCTTCTCGTTCTGGTGGCCGACGTAGTCCACGCCGCGGGGCACGTCGCCGCTGACGGCGGCCTCGACGCCGTCGAGCTCGCCGACGGTCGCGGGCAGGTAGTCGTCGCGGATGCGGTCGAGGGCCCGCACGGTGACCACGGCCTGGTAGCGGATGCGCAGGTCGGGGAAGTCGGGGAAGGGGAAGGCGGCGAGCATCCGGTCGTGGCCCCGCAGGGCGGGGATCTCGCGGGAGAAGCTGTCCCGGGCCGGGTCCTTGAGCTTCATGGTCACGGCGGGGGCGGCGAGGCCGAGCAGCACGAGGACGGACAGGCACAGGGTGAGGACGGGGCGCTTGCGGGCGGGGGCGAGGGCCCCGTGTACGTGAGCGAACTCGCCCGGCGCCTCGGTGTGCCCCGGCCCCTGCCGTCCATGCATCCGGAACGTCTGGGGAAGGCCGGTCTCGTGATCGGCAGGCTGGAGCTCTCGGACGACGGCAGGGCCCTCAAGCGCTTCGAACTCGCGACCTTTGACGTGCAGTTGAACGTCGATACGACTCTCGCGGCCGCCCGCCTCGACGGGGCGGACGCTCCACCGGACGGGACGGGTGAAGCCGGAAAGCACTCACCAAAGAGGACTCCCAGATGAGCGACGCGATCGTCCCGATCGCTCTCTTCCTGGTCCTTGCCGGCGCAATCATGGCGGTGGCCGAGTTCCGGACGCGGCGCAGCCGCGAGCGCGACATCGAGTACGCGCAGGAGACGGAGGACTACCGCAAGGCGCGGGACTCGGTGGCGGCCCAGCAGGAAGCCATACGGACCCGACTCACCGAGCTGAACGTCCGGGTCCAGTCCATGGAGAGCATGCTGCGCGCCGTCGAGTGAGCCCCCTGCCGGCCCTTGACCGTCCCGCGGGATCCGACCCGGGTGAGGAAGCCGTTACCGTGGACTCGAGCATTCCCGGGGAACATTCGAGGGCGAGAGTCATGAGTAGGGCATTTACGCAGGTCACGAGGGCCATGAGGAGCGCGGGGTAACGACGTGCACATCGTCATCATGGGCTGCGGGAGAGTCGGTTCCGCTCTCGCGCAGACCCTGGAACAGCAGGGGCACACGGTCGCCGTCGTCGACCAGGACCCCACCGCATTCCGCCGTCTGGGTTCCGGCTTCGGCGGTCGCCGTGTGACCGGCGTCGGCTTCGACCAGGACACCCTGCGCGAGGCCGGCATCGAGGACGCCGGTGCCTTCGCCGCCGTCTCCAGCGGCGACAACTCCAACATCATCGCCGCCCGCGTGGCACGCGAGATGTTCGGCATCGAGAACGTCGCGGCCCGCATCTACGACCCGCGTCGCGCCGAGGTCTACCAGCGCCTGGGCATCCCCACGGTCGCCACGGTCCGCTGGACCGCCGACCAGATGCTGCGCCGGCTCCTGCCGTCCGGCGCGGAGCCGCTGTGGCGCGATCCCACCGGCGGCGTGCAGCTCGCCGAGGTGCACGCGTCGGCCGCCTGGATCGGGCACAAGATCAGCCAGCTGCAGGAGGAGACCGGCGTGCGCGTGGCCTTCCTCACCCGGCTCGGCGAGGCGGTCCTGCCGACGTCGCAGACGGTGCTGCAAGAAGGTGATCTGGTGCACGTGATGATGCGCACCGACGAGGTGGAGAAGGTCGAGGCGGCGTTCGCCGAAGGCCCCGAGGAAGGCGGTCACTGATGAGGGTCGCCATTGCCGGAGCGGGTGCGGTGGGCCGTTCCATCGCCGGTGAGCTCCTGGAGAACGGGCACGAGGTCCTGCTCGTCGACAAGGCGCCGACGGCCATCTCCGTCGAGCGCGTCCCGCAGGCCGAGTGGCTGCTCGCCGACGCCTGCGAGATCACCTCCCTGGACGAGGCGGCGCTGCAGCGCTGCAACGTCGTCATCGCCGCGACCGGCGACGACAAGGTCAACCTCGTCGTCTCGCTGCTCGCCAAGACCGAGTACGGCGTCCCGCGGGTCGTCGCGCGCGTCAACAACCCCAAGAACGAGTGGCTCTTCAACGAGTCCTGGGGCGTCGACGTCGCCGTGTCCACGCCGCGGCTGATGTCCGCGCTCGTCGAGGAGGCGGTGAGCGTCGGCGATCTCGTCCGGCTGCTGCGCTTCAGCCACGGCGACGCGAACCTCGTCGAGCTGACGCTGCCGCCGGAGTCCGCCCTCGCGGGCACCCGCGTCGGCGACGTCCAGTGGCCCGAGGACACCTCGCTGGTCACCATCATCCGCGGTACGCGCGTGCTCGCGCCGACACCGGACGACTCGCTCGAAGCGGGGGACGAGCTGCTCTTTGTCGCCGCGCAGGCGCGGGAGGAGCAGTTGGAGGACCTGCTGTCGGTCCGCCGCGACGTCTAGCCCCTGGGCTCTACGCAGGTGGGGGGCGCCCGGAACTTTCCGGGCGCCCCCACTTGCGTGACCGCCGATCGGCGCTTCGCGCCTCGTCCTCAAACGCCGGACGGGCTGGATAGTGCCGGGGCAGGTGGGTGGGAAAGAGCCTGTCCGGCGATTGAGGACAGGGCGCGAAGCGCCGATCGGCGGGAGCCGTCTCACCGGAAGGGGACAACCACCCCCTGGGGTCCAGGGGCGAAGCCCCGGGATCGGAGAAGGGGCGGGACTGGGGCGCCCCGCGAAGGCCCTAGGCCTGCCGCTGCCGCTCCGCGGCCTTCCGCTCCGCCTCGGCCTTCTCCTCCGCCTCCATCTCCGCGAAGACATCGATCGGCGGCGGCGCCTTGGCCAGGAACACCCAGGTGAAGTAGACGGCGAGGACCATCGGCGGCAGCTTGAGGGCGATCAGGACCCAGCCGAGCTGCTCGGTGTCCGCCCACCAGTACAGCGGGAAGAGGATGGCGTACTTGGCGAGGAAGATCAGGCCCCAGGCCAGCGACGCCTTCGTGTACGCCTTCTTGCGGCCCGGGTTGCGGGTGCGCCAGGACAGGTTCTCGCGGAAGACAGGGCCGAGCAGCAGCCCGAGCAGCGGGTAGCCGACGAGCGCGGAGAGGAAGAAGGCCGCACCGAGCCCGGTGCCGTAGATCATGCCGGGCAGGTAGAAGTCCTTGGCGTTGCCCGTGAACATGGCGAAGGCCACGCCGAACGCGACGCCGAAGACACCGCTGAAGGCGTGCTTGACGGTGTCCCGGCGGACCAGGCGGACCACGACCAGGACCAGCGCCACGGCGAGGGCCGCGATGGCGGACAGGTGCAGGTCCTTGTTGATCGTGTAGATGAGCACGAACAGCAGGCCCGGCACCATCGTCTCGACCGTGCCGCGGATGCCGCCGAAGGCGTCGAACAGCGCGGCCTGCGTGAGCGCCCTGGTCTCGGCGTCCTGGACCGCGCGCGCGGCCTCCGCGTCCTGCGGGCGGTCGCCCACGGCCTGGTCGGTCGGCTTGTCGACTGACGTCACCGGTTACTCCCGTCCGAGCGGTCTGAGTTCGTACTTGGGGTTGAAGAGCACTCTGCGGCCGCGGTCTATGGAGATCCGCCCCGACGCGATCAGGCGCCGCCCCGGCTCGATCCCCACGATGGAGCGCCGGCCGAGCCACACCACGTCGAGCGCGGCGGAGCCGTCGAACAGCTCCGCCTCCAGGGCGGGGACGCCGGCGCGGGGCCGCAGGGTGACCGTGCGCAACGTACCAGTAACGGTGACTATCTGGCGGTCGTGGCAGTCACCGATGCGCGTACAGCCGGCCGTCTCGGTGTCCTCGCGCAGCTCCTGCGACTCCAGGTCCTCCTGGGAGGACGACAGCCGGTCGAGCATGCGCCGGAAGCGGCCTGCCGGCTTGCCGGATCCAGGGGCAGAACCAGGAACAGCACTCATACCCGAAGCGTACCGGTGGTCACCAGCGCCCCCGCAATGGGTGCGCTCACCTGTGCTGATGCCCGCTCGGGACGGGTGCCAAGCCTCCGGACGGCGAAACCCGGCCACCCCTCCCCCGCCGCGTCCCGGCGTCCCCCGGTCTCGCTACCGCTCGAACCGGTATCCCATCCCGGGCTCCGTGATGAAGTGCCGCGGGTGCGCCGGGTCCGCCTCCAGCTTGCGGCGCAGCTGGGCCATGTAGACGCGGAGGTAGTTCGTCTCCGTGCCGTACGAGGGGCCCCACACCTCCTGCAGGAGCTGCTTCTGGCTGACGAGACGGCCCGCGTTGCGCACCAGGACCTCCAGGAGGTGCCACTCCGTGGGGGTCAGGCGTACGTCGCGGCCGTCGCGGTTGACCTTCTTCGCGGCCAGGTCGACGGTGAAGTCCTCGGTGTCGACCATCACGTCGTCCTCACCGGCACCGGTGGGCTCCGCGCGGCGGACGGCGGCGCGCAGCCGGGCCAGGAGCTCGTCCATGCCGAAGGGCTTGGTCACGTAGTCGTCGGCGCCGGCGTCCAGGGCCTCGACCTTCTCGTCCGAGCTGTGCCGGGCCGAGAGGACCAGGATGGGCACGCGCGTCCAGCCGCGCAGCCCCTTGATGACCTCCACGCCGTCCATGTCGGGCAGACCGAGGTCGAGCACGATCACATCGGGGTGGCGGGCGGCGGCGAGCTGGAGGGCGGTGGCGCCGTCCGGTGCCGCGTCCACCTCGTACTTGCGTGCCTTCAGATTGATCACGAGGGCGCGTACGATCTGCGGCTCGTCGTCGACCACGAGCACCCGGGTCATTCCTACCTGCCTTTCGGGCTTGTCAGCGCCGCTGACGCGGCTTTCGGTGCCACGTACGGGGCGTTCGGTGGCGGTCACGAGGTCATCTGGGCGGAGAGGTCCGGTACGACGGGCGGTCGTCCGGCCGCCGCCTTCAGCGTGAGCACCATCGTGAGGCCGCCGCCAGGAGTGTCCTCCGCGTTGAGGGTTCCCCCCATGGATTCCACGAAGCCGCGGGCGACCGCGAGGCCGAGGCCGACGCCGCTTCCTCGTGGAGCGTCACCGTAGCGCTGGAACGGCTCGAAGATGCGGTCCTTGGCGTCATCGGGGACGCCGGGCCCCCGGTCGACGACCCGCAGTTCGACGCGGTCGCCGAGGGCGCTCGCCGAGACGAACACGGGTTCCTCCTCGGGCGCGTACTTGACGGCGTTCTCCACGATGTTGGCGACCGCGCGCTCCAGGAGGCCCTTGTCGACGGCGACCATCGGCAGGTCCTCGGGGATGTCCAGGACGACGCTGCCGTCGGGGACGCCGCCGAGGGCCATCGGGACCACCTCGTCGAGGTCGATCTCGCGGATCAGCGGGGCGACCGTGCCGGTCTGCAGGCGGGACATGTCCAGGAGGTTCCCGACGAGGTGGTCGAGGCGGTCGGCGCCCGCCTCGATGCCCGCGAGCAGCTCGGCCTGGTCCTCCTCGGACCACTCCACGTCCTCCGAGCGCAGCGAGGTCACGGCGGCCTTGATGCCGGCGAGGGGGGTGCGCAGGTCGTGGCTGACGGCGGCGAGCAGGGCGGTGCGGATGCGGTTGCCCTCGGCGAGCGTGCGGGCCTGGTCGGCCTCGGACTGCAGGCGCTGGCGGTCCAGGACCACGGCGGCCTGCGCGGCGAACGCGGCGAGGACGCGGCGGTCCTCGGCGGGCAGGACACGGCCGCTCAGGGCGAGCGCCATGTGGTCACCGACGGGCACGTCCACCTCGGCGTCCTCGGGGCGGCCGACGTGGGCGCGGGCGCCGACGCTGCCCGCGCAGGTCCACGGCGTCACGTCGCTCTCGCGCTCCAGGAGCGCCACGGACTCCATGGCGAAGGTCTCGCGCACCGTCTCCAGTAGCGATTCGAGGCTGTTCTCGCCGCGCAGCACGCTGCCCGCGAGGTGGGAGAGGATCTCCGACTCGGCGCGCAGCCGGGCCGCCTGGTGGGTGCGGCGGGCCGCCAGGTCCACGACCGACGCCACGGACACCGCCACCGCCACGAAGACCGCGATCGCCACGATGTTCTTGTTGTCGGAGATCGTCCACAGGTGCAGCGGAGGTGTGAAGTAGTAGTTGAGCAGCAGCGATCCGACCGCCGCGGACGCGAGCGCCGGGAGCATGCCGCCGAGCAGGGCCGCCGCCACCGTGAGCGTCAGGAACAGCAGCATGTCGTTGGCGAGACCGAGGTCCGCGTCGATGTTGGTGAGCAGCAGCGTCAGGAGCACGGGGCCGACGATGCCGACGAGCCAGCCCCAGATGATCCGGGAGCGGCCGAGCCGGGCGCCGCGCGCCACGGGCAGCCCGCGCCCCTTGGCCACCTCACCGTGCGTGACGATGTGGACGTCGAGGTCGGGCCCGGACTCGCGGGCGACGGTGGCGCCGACGCCGGGCCCGAAGACGTACTGCCAGGCCTTGCGGCGCGAGGAGCCGAGGACGATCTGGGTGGCGTTGACGCCGCGCGCGAACTCGAGGAGCGCCGCCGGGATGTCGTCGCCGATGACGTGATGGAAGGTTCCGCCGAGGTCCTCCACGAGGGTGCGCTGGACGGCGAGTTCCTTGGGCGATGCGGCGGTGAGGCCGTCGCTGCGGGCGATGTAGACGGCGAGGATCTCGCTGCCGGAGCCCTTGGCGGCCATGCGGGCGGCGCGGCGGATGAGGGTGCGGCCCTCGGGTCCGCCGGTGAGGCCGACGACGATGCGTTCCCGGGCCTGCCAGGTGGAGCGGATGTTGTGCTCGCCCCGGTACTGCTGGAGGTACTCGTCGACCCGGTCGGCCACCCACAGCAGCGCCAGCTCGCGCAGGGCGGTGAGGTTCCCGGGGCGGAAGTAGTTGGACAGGGCCGCGTCGACCTTGTCGGCCTTGTAGATGTTGCCGTGCGCCATCCGGCGGCGCAGCGCCTGGGGCGACATGTCGACCAGCTCGATCTGGTCCGCCCGGCGCACCACCTCGTCCGGCACCGTCTCGCGCTGGCGGACACCGGTGATCGACTCGACCACGTCGCCCAGCGACTCCAGGTGCTGGATGTTCACGGTGGATATGACGTCGATGCCCGCTTCGAGCAGTTCCTCGACGTCCTGCCAGCGCTTGGCGTTGCGCGAGCCCGGCACGTTGGTGTGCGGCAGCTCGTCGACGAGCGCGACGGCGGGCGCGCGCCGCAGCACGGCGTCGACGTCCATCTCGGTGAACCGCGAGCCGCGGTACTCCAGGTCCTTGCGGGCGACCTGTTCCAGGCCGTGCAGCATCACTTCCGTGCGGGGACGGTTGTGGTGCTCCACGAAGGCCACGACGCAGTCGGTGCCGCGCTCGATGCGACGGTGCGCCTCGGACAGCATGGCGTACGTCTTGCCGACACCCGGTGCCGCACCGAGGTATATCCGTAGCTTGCCGCGTGCCATGGCCCCATTGTCTTCCTGAAACTGCTGTGTACGCAGCGTCGACCTTACGGCCAACAATTACGGCAAAGGGGATGAGGCCGACCTTCCTGGGGCTCCTTGACGCAACCCTGATGCCGTCTCTTGCGTCCTATTGCGTCCCCTGTGGGACAGGACACACGGTTTTCGGCCTTGGCGGACGGAGGGGCCGCTCCGCCACGGCGGAGCGGCCCCGGTGCGGTCCGAGAGCCGGGTCAGCGCGGGTTGTCCCCGTGCGTCAGGGTCTCCCAGGCGACGAAGAGGTTGTTGGATCCCGCCGGGCGCTTCTGCTCGGTGAGCCGCCGAGTGTTGTCCATCGGCACGCCGAGGCGGTTGTGCAGGGCGTTGTAGCCGACCTCCGTGACCGGCCCGAGGCCGCGCTCGACGGAGCCCTTGCACAGCCAGCTCGGCGGCGCCTCACCGAGCTCGTACTTGGCCTGGAAGCCGAGCGCGTGCCGCAGCCGCTCGCCGACGTCCGTGCCGTACAGGTCCTGGCCCTGGATGCGGCTGGTCTCGGCGATGTGCGAGATCGCGGAGATGCCGTACCCCGTGTGCGTGAAGTCGCGGCAGGTCTCCTGGGTGAGCCCGTTCACGAAGGTGCCCTGGCCCTGCCAGTACTTGACGATCTTGTCGCGGGTGTCGAGGTTCTGGCTCGGCACGGTCTTGGGCAGCGCGCCGTCCGAGGTCAGATAGACGTACGCGGCGGTGCGCGTGCGGAACTTCGCCATGGCCTTGTCGTACGACGCCTTGTCCTCCAGGAAGACGGAGATGCCGACGGCGGCCTCCATCATCGACAGCTCCCAGTTGCCGTTGGAGTTCGAGCCGTTGATGACCTTCGGGAGGTAGACGGTGCGCAGCATGGTCGCGAAGCGCCCGGAGTTCGCCCAGGTGCCCGGGTAGGTGTGCTTGATGAGCTCCGCGGCCTTGGGCCAGGAGGATCCCGCCCAGCCGGTCTGGAGCGGGGCGTTGCTGTTGGTGTGGTCCTTGATGGTGCCGGACCAGGCGTCCATCAGCTGGATCGACTTCTTCGCGTACCGCTCGTCGCGGGCGAGGTACCAGGCGAGCGCGGTGGTGTACGCGGCTATCGCGTCCTCGCGCTCGTCGGTGCAGCCGTGGTTGGGGTTGGAGTACGAGCCGCACTCGACGATCGCACGGGGCTTGGGGGTGCGCGAGAGGGAGGCGTACTTGCTCCCCATCATCTGGTCGTAGGCGCCCTTCCAGGGCTGGGCGCCCGCGTTCACCTTCTCGCGGGCGAAGTCCAACTGGCTCTTGGAGACGGTCACTCCGGGGTGCGCGAAGGTGGCGGGGGCCGCGTCCGCGCGGTCGGTGCCGGGCCAGGCGAGGAGGGTGGCGGCGAGGGCGGCCGCAGCGGTGGCGGCGGTCGCGAGGAGGGCGGGGCGTGGTCTGCGGCGGTGGCGTACGGGTGTGGGGGTGGGCGCCATGAAGAGGCCATCCGTTCGTGTATGTGAACCTCAAGTGCCTTTCTGAACACGCGTGTTGAACGGTGACCATAGGTACGGACCTGACTTCCGTCAAGGCGTGAAGAAGGCGGGAATCAGGCGGGAAAGCGGGCGCGCAGAGGGCGTGAAGAAGGCCCCCCGCGGGCCGGCGAACCGGACCACGGAGGGCCTGAAGGCGCTCGGGGAGGTCAGCCCTTCTCCGCCACCAGGTGCTTCAACGCGATGTTGAGCTTGAGGACGTTGACGCGCGGCTCGCCCATGAAGCCGAGGATCCGCCCGTCGGTGTGGTCGTCGACCAGCTTCTCCACCCGCTTGACGTCCAGACCGTTCTTCTCCGCGACGCGGTGGGCCTGGAGGTCGGCGTACTCCGGGGAGATGTGCGGGTCCAGGCCCGAGCCCGAGGACGTCACGGCCTCCGCCGGGATGTCCGAGGGCCTGACCTTGAAGTCGGCCGTCTCGTTGTCCTTGATGACGGCGTCCCTGGCGGCGCGGACCTGGGCGCAAAGGCCCTCCTCGGCCTTGGGGTCGCAGACCTCCTTGCCGTCCTTCTTGCCGCCCTCCTTCAGGGACCCGGAGTCGCCGGAGAGGTTGGTGGCGCCGGAGAGGATCAGCTTGTACCGCGTGTTCACGCTGTTCTCGCCGAGCCCGTTGGACGGCCGGGGCTGGAACCACTTCAGGTCCGGCTCCGGGGTCTCCTGCCCCTTCTTCAGGGGCAGGTCGTAGCGCTGCCCGATCAGCTCGGAGCCGACGACCTTGCCGCCGTCCTCGATCTCGGAGCCGTTGGCCTTGCCGGGGAACAGGGCCTGGGCGACGCCGGTCACGGCGAGCGGGTAGATCACGCCGCAGATGACGGTCAGGACGAGCAGGGCGCGCAGTCCGGCGCCGAGCAACCGGGCGGTGTTTCCTACGGAGTTGTTCATTTCAGGTCACCCAATGCCCGGGATGAGGGAGATGAGCACGTCGATGATCTTGATGCCGATGAACGGGGCGACGAGCCCGCCCAGGCCGTAGATCCCCAGGTTGCGCCGCAGCATCCGGTCCGCGCTCATCGGCCGGTACCGCACGCCCTTCAGGGCCAGCGGTACGAGGGCCACGATGATCAGCGCGTTGAAGATGACGGCCGACAGGATCGCGGACTTGGGGCTGGACAGGTCCATGACGTTGAGCTTGTCCAGGCCCGGGTAGACCACCGCGAACATCGCCGGGATGATCGCGAAGTACTTCGCGACGTCGTTGGCGATCGAGAAGGTCGTCAGGGCGCCCCGGGTGATCAGCAACTGCTTGCCGATCTCCACGATCTCGATGAGCTTGGTCGGGTTGGAGTCCAGGTCCACCATGTTCCCGGCCTCCTTGGCGGCCGAGGTACCGGTGTTCATGGCCACGCCGACATCGGCCTGCGCGAGCGCGGGGGCGTCGTTGGTGCCGTCACCCGTCATCGCGACCAGCTTGCCGCCGGCCTGCTCGCGCTTGATGAGCGCCATCTTGTCCTCGGGCGTGGCCTCCGCGAGGAAGTCGTCCACGCCCGCCTCGTCGGCGATCGCCTTGGCCGTCAGCGGGTTGTCACCCGTGATCATGACGGTCTTGATGCCCATGCGGCGCAGCTCGTCGAACCGCTCCCGCATGCCCTCCTTGACGACGTCCTTGAGGTGGATGACGCCGAGGACGCGAGCGCCGTCGGTGTCCTCCAGGGCGACGAGCAGCGGCGTGCCGCCCGCCTGCGAGATCGTGTCGGTGAGCTCCTGGGCCTCGGGCGTGACGGTGCCGCCACGCTCCTCGACCCAGGCGACGACCGAGCCGGTCGCGCCCTTGCGGACCTTGCGGCCGTCCACATCCACACCCGACATCCGGGTCTGGGCGGTGAAGGCGATCCACTCGGCGTCCACCAGCTCGCCCTGGTGGCGCTCGCGCAGGCCGTACTTCTCCTTGGCGAGCACGACGATGGAGCGGCCCTCGGGCGTCTCGTCGGCCAGCGAGGAGAGCTGGGCGGCGTCCGCCACCTCGGCCTCGGTGGTGCCCCGCACCGGCACGAACTCGGCGGCCTGGCGGTTGCCGAGGGTGATGGTGCCGGTCTTGTCGAGCAGCAGCGTGGAGACGTCACCGGCGGCTTCCACCGCGCGGCCGGACATCGCGAGGACGTTGCGCTGCACCAGGCGGTCCATGCCCGCGATGCCGATGGCGGAGAGCAGCGCGCCGATGGTCGTCGGGATCAGGCAGACCAGGAGCGCGGCGAGCACGATCATGGACTGCTCGGCGCCCGCGTACACCGCGAACGGCTGCAGCGTGACGACCGCGAGCAGGAAGACGATGGTCAGCGAGGCGAGCAGGATGTTCAGCGCGATCTCGTTGGGCGTCTTCTGCCGGGCGGCGCCCTCGACCAGGTTGATCATCCGGTCGATGAAGGTCTCGCCGGGCTTCGTCGTGATCTTGATGACCACGCGGTCGGAGAGGACCTTCGTACCGCCGGTGACGGCCGAGCGGTCGCCGCCGGACTCACGGATGACCGGAGCCGACTCACCGGTGATCGCCGACTCGTCGACGCTGGCCACGCCCTCGACGACGTCGCCGTCGCCGGGGATGACGTCGCCGGCCTCGCAGACGACCAGGTCACCGATCTTGAGCTCGGTGCCGGGCACCTGCTCTTCCTTCTTGCCGGACCCGCCGTCCGCCGAGAGGCGACGCGCGACGGTGTCCGTCTTGGCCTTGCGCAGGGTGTCGGCCTGGGCCTTGCCGCGGCCCTCGGCCACGGCCTCCGCGAGGTTCGCGAAGATCGTGGTCAGCCACAGCCACGCGGCGATCGCCCAGCCGAACCAGTCGCCCGGGTCCTTGGCCGCGAGCACGGTGGTCAGCACCGAGCCGATGAGCACCACGAACATCACGGGGGACTTGACCATCACCCGCGGGTCGAGCTTGCGGATGGCGTCCGGGAAGGACTTGAGCAGCTGAGCCGGGTCGAAGAGCCCGCTGCCGACCTTGCCGCCGTCCGGCTTGTGGCCGGTCGGCACGTCCTGGTGCGGCGCACGCGTGGGTGTGGCTGTCGTCATGGAGCCGGGCTCCTCTTGCTTGATGTCGGTGGTCATGACGCGAGACCCTCAGCGAGCGGCCCGAGCGCGAGCGCCGGGAAGTACGTCAGACCGGTAATGATCATGATGGTGCCGACCAGAAGGCCCGTGAACAGCGGCTTCTCGGTGCGCAGAGTCCCGGCCGTCTTCGGGATCGGCTTCTGCTCGGCCAGCGAACCGGCCAGTGCCAGGACGAAGACCATCGGCAGGAAGCGGCCGAGGAGCATCGCGAGACCGATCGTGGTGTTGAACCACTGCGTGTCCGCGTTCAGGCCCGCGAAGGCCGAGCCGTTGTTGTTGGCGCCGGAGGTGAAGGCGTACAGGATCTCGGAGAATCCGTGGGCACCGCTGTTGGTCATCGAGTTCTTCGGCGTGTCCATCGCCATCGAGGCGCCGGTGAAGCCGAGGACGAGCGCGGGCGTGATGAGGATGTAGCAGGCCGCGAGCTTGATCTCACGGGTGCCGATCTTCTTGCCCAGGTACTCGGGCGTACGGCCGACCATGAGGCCCGCGATGAAGACCGCGATGATCGCCATGATGAGCATGCCGTAGAGGCCGGAGCCGACACCACCGGGCGCGATCTCGCCGAGCTGCATGCCCAGGAGGTTGATGCCGCCGCCGAAGCCGGTGTTGGAGGAGTGGAAGGAGTTCACCGCGCCGGTCGAGGTGAGCGTCGTGGAGACCGAGAAGATCGCCGAACCGCCGATGCCGAAGCGGGTCTCCTTGCCCTCCATGGCGCCGCCCGCGAGGTCGAAGGCCGGGCCGCCGTGGTGGAACTCGGTCCACATCATCAGGGCGATGAACCCGAGCCAGATCGTCGCCATCGTGGCGAGGATCGCGTAGCCCTGCTTGACCGAGCCGACCATCTTGCCGAAGGTCCGGGTCAGGGCGAACGGGATGACCAGGATCAGGAAGATCTCGAAGAGGTTCGAGATCGGGTTCGGGTTCTCGAAGGGGTGGGCGGAGTTGGCGTTGAAGTAACCGCCACCGTTGGTGCCCAGCTCCTTGATGGCCTCCTGCGAGGCGACCGCGCCGCCGTTCCACTGCTGCTCGCCGCCCATGAACTGGCCGACGCCGTGGATCCCGGAGAAGTTCTGGATCGCGCCGCAGGCGACCAGGACGAGCGCGCCGATGACGGAGATCGGGATGAGGACGCGGACGACGCCCCGGACCAGGTCGGCCCAGAAGTTGCCCAGCTCGCCGGTACGCGAGCGCGCGAAGCCGCGCACCAGCGCCACGGCCACGGCGATGCCGACGGCGGCCGAGACGAAGTTCTGCACCGCGAGGCCGCCGGTCTGCACGACGTGGCCCATGGCCTGCTCGCCGGAGTACGACTGCCAGTTGGTGTTCGCCACGAACGAGGCCGCCGTGTTGAACGCCTGGTCCGGGTCGATGGCCTGGAAACCGAGCGAACCCGGCAGCGAGCCCTGGAGCCGCTGCAGCAGATACAGGAACAGCACGCTGATCGCGGAGAAGGCCAGAACGCCGCGCAGATAGGCGGGCCAGCGCATTTCGGTGTTCGGGTTGGCACCGATGCCCTTGTAGATCCACTTCTCGACGCGCAGGTGCTTGTCGGAGGAGTAGACGCCGGCCATGTAGTCGCCGAGGGGACGGTATGCGAGGGCCAGTGCGGCGACGAGCGCGAGCAGCTGGAGCACACCAGCGAGGACGGGACTCATTTCTTGACTCAGAACCTCTCCGGGAACACAAGGGCGAGGACGAGATAGCCCAGCAGGGCGACGGCCACGACGAGGCCGACGATGTTTTCGGCGGTCACAGCTTCGCCACCCCCTTGGCGACGAGTGCCACCAGCGCAAAGACCGCGATCGTGGTGACGACGAAGGCCACGTCGGCCATCGTGTGCTCCTAGATGAGATTCGGAATTACTGACGTGTTGAGGAAACCGCCTCGCTGGCGGGTTTCGATCGCCGTTGACACCTCCCTTACGGGCAGGGGCGCCGCATTGACGACTCTCTTACGCGTTCCGTTCTCACCTGGGAAAACACCGATGGGCCGCACTCCCCCGTGAGGGAGTGCGGCCCATCGGCTCGCACCTTTTCCGATCAGAGACGACCGCCGTTCCCGCGCCTCGGGGTCACCCGTCCGGACGCGTCGGCGGCTGGGGTGTCAGCGTACTTCGGTGATTTCCGGGCCCCGCGCGAGCTGGCCCATGCCACCGGAGAACCGGGAGGTCTCCTGGTCCTCCTGCTGGACGCCCTCGGGCACCATCTGCGCGTCGTCCGGCAGCTTGAGGACGATCGGGTCGCGCGGGGCCATCGGACCATCGCCGCGGACCACGACGGTGTCCCGGAAGATCTGCTCGAGCAGACCCGCGGCCTGCGGCTGCACGGCCCCCTGCCCGGAGATCACACCCCGCAGGAACCAGCGCGGCCCGTCCACACCGACGAACCTGACCACCTGGAAGCCGCCTGTGCCGTCCGGCAGCTGCACCGGCACCTGCGCCCGCAGCTCCCAGCCGAGCGGACCCTCGACCTCGTCGATGACACCGCCCTGCTGGGTGATGCCGGAGGCGATCTCCTCGCGGACCTCGCCCCAGATGCCCTCGCGCTTGGGGGCGGCGAAGCCCTGCAGCTGCACGGCACTGTCCTGGAGCACGACGGTGGCCGCGACGATCGCGTCACCGGCGACCTCCACGCGCAGCTCCATGCCCTCGACCCCCGGCACGAAAAGGCCGCCCAGGTCGACCCGGCCCTCGCCGGGCTCACGGACCTCGGAGATGTCCCAGGGACCGTCGGGGCGCGGCTCCGGCTCCAGCCTCACGCGCTGCGGCTCAGCACCCTCGGCATCCTCGCTGTCGATGCCGTCGACGACCTGCTCGGCCTCGCTCGCCGCGTCCTCGGCGGCACCGCTCTTCTTGCGACGTCCGAACACGTCACTGTCCTTCCCGGTCGGATACGACCGACGCGTATCGATTCCCACCCGTTTGTTCATCCGCGCTGACGCCCACGGCGGCATGGCCCCCGGTGGACCCGAATCCCCCTTCGGCCCGCACCGAGCCGGGAAGCTCCGCCACCTCTTGGAAGCGCACCTTCTCGACCTGTTGGACGACCAGTTGGGCAATCCGGTCGAAGCGCTCGAACCGCACGCTCTCGCGCGGGTCGAGATTCACCACGATCACCTTGATCTCCCCACGGTACCCGGCATCAATCGTCCCCGGGGCATTCACCATGGCGACACCGCAGCGTGCGGCGAGGCCCGACCGGGGGTGCACGAAGGCCGCGTACCCCTCGGGCAGCGCGATGGAAACCCCGGTCGGCAGCACCGCCCGTTCACCGGGCGCGAGTTCGCACGCCTCGGTCGTCCGCACGTCGGCGCCGGCATCGCCGGGCTGCGCGTACGCCGGCAGCGGTACGTCGGGGTCGACGCGCCGGATCAGCACGTCCAAAGGGGCAGGGTGGGTCACGGGTTCACCTCGAAGGCGCGGGCGCGCCGGATCTGGTCCGGGTCGTTCATGGCCGCGCGGATCTCCTCCGGGCGGCCGTTCTCGATGAAGTGGTCCACCTTCACCTCGATGAAGAGGGCGTCGGCGCGTACGGCGACGGGACCTTCGGGCCCGCCGATCCGGCCGGTGGCGGTCGAGTAGATCTTCCGTCCCGCGACGGCCGTCACCTCGGCCTCGAGGAACAGCACGGTGCCGACCGGAACCGGCCGCCGGAAGTCCGTCTCGAGCCGCCCGGTCACGGCGATCACCCGCAGCAGCCAGTTCAGGGAGCCGAGCGTCTCGTCGAGCGCGGCGGCGAGCACGCCGCCGTGCGCGAGCCCCGGCGCCCCCTGATGCGCCTCGCGCACCGTGAACTCGGCGGTGATGGCGAGGCCTTCACCGGCCCGCGCCTCCAGGTGCAGCCCGTGGGCCTGCCCTCCCCCGCACCCGAAACAGTGCTCGTAGTGCGCGCCGATGAGTTCGCCGGGCGCGGGCGCGTCCGGGTGGCGGGCGGGACGTACGGCGTCCGCCGGGGGTGTCAGAGCTGCTGATGTACCACTCACAGGCGCAGACCTTACCTCCGCGTCAGCGGCCGTCGCGCACCGTGCCAAGCTTGGCTTCATGCAGCCTTACGAAGAACGCCTGACCGCGCCCCGTTCGTGGTGGCTCGTCTCGGTCCTCGCCGGTGTGGGAGCGGGCCTGACGATGCTCCCCTTCGGGACGGTGCCCGTCCTCGGCGGTCTGGTCGGCGTGACGGCCCTCATGGCGGTCCTCACCAGCGCCTACGGCTCGGTGCGGATCCGTGTGGTGGCGGGCTCCCTGGTCGCCGGGGACGCGAAGATCCCGGTGACGGCGCTGGGGGCGGCGGAGCCCCTGGACGAGGCGGAGGCCCGTGCCTGGCGGACGTACAAGGCGGATCCGCGCGCGTTCATGGTGCTGCGCAGCTACATCCCCACGGCACTGCGGGTAGAGGTGACGGACCCCGAGGACCCCACTCCGTACGTGTACCTGTCGACGCGGAACCCCGAGGGTCTGGCGGCTGCCCTGAACGCCGTACGCGCGGCGTAGTGCCGGTCCGGCCCCGAGCGGCCCTCCCGACCCGGCCCCGAGCGGCATTCCGGAGCCCCGAGCGGACTTGCCGGAACTCTGCGCGGACCTTCCCGGAGCCCTGCGCGGGCCTTCCCGGAGCGCCGCGCGAGCCGGGGCTTCAGGCTCCGAGCTCCTTGGGCTTGTGCCCGAACCGCAGCGGGTCGGCGGGGGCATCGAGGGGCGGCAGGCCCTCCAGCGCGTCCCAGGGGACCTGGCTGCGGCGCAGGTCGGCGCGCACACGCTCGGCGAGCTTCTTGGTGTCCCTGCGGTTCATCACGGCGCCGACCGCCGCTCCCACCATGAACGGCAGCAGGTTCGGCAGGTTGCGCACCATCCGCTTCATGATCTGCTGGCGCAGTTCCCGCTTCATGTGGCTGCCGAGGGCCGCGTTGATCGACGCGGGCTTGACCACGTCGATGCCGCGCTCCTCGGTCCAGGCGCTCAGATAGGCGGCGCTGCGCTCCTTGAGGTTGCCCTCGGGACGGCGGCCGTAGACCTCGTGCAGCTCCGCGATCAGCTTCAGCTCTATGGCCGCGACGCCGGTGATCTCGGCGGCCAGCTCGGCGGGCATCGCGGGCGGCACGGGCAGCATCGCCGCCGCGCCGACTCCGGCGCCCACCGTGGAGGTCGCGTTCGCCGCCCCGGCGATGAGCTTGTCCGCGAGCTGCTCGGGGCCGAGGCCCGGGAACTGCTTGCGGAGCGTCGCCAGGTCGCGGACCGGGACCCGCGGGGCGTTCTCGATGATCCGGTCGGCGAGATAGCCGATGCCGGCCTTGGCGCTGCGTCCGCCGCGGCGCACGCCGTTCTTCAGTCCGTTCGTGACGGCGGTGATGCGGCGGCCCTTGCCTCGGATCCCCTGCTCGTCCGTCTCCGTGCCTTCCCCGTCGAACTCCCTGTCCGCCGCTTCGAGAGCGGCCGTCTCCGGCACTGCCAGGGCGGAACCGCGCACCAGCGCGGGAACCGCCTCGTACGCCCCCTCAGCGGCGTTCTGCGCCCCTGTGGCGCCGTCGCCGTGCGACGGGGTACCGGCAGGGTCGAGCGAGGCCTCAGGGCCCCGCTCGGCCTCCGACGCGCGCTCGGACGCGTCCGCGTCCGCTCCCTGGTCCTGGAAGCGGTGCTTCCTGGGCGGGGTCGAGCCAGTCACGGCCGACCCCGCTTCAGTCGCAGTCGCGGCAGATCGGCTGGCCGTTCTTCTCCCGGGCCAGCTGACTGCGGTGGTGCACCAGGAAGCAGCTCATGCACGTGAACTCGTCCTGCTGCTTGGGGAGCACGCGCACGGCGAGCTCCTCGTTGGACAGGTCCGCGCCGGGCAGCTCCAGGCCCTCGGCGGCCTCGAACTCGTCGACGTCGACCGACGAGGTCGACTTGTCGTTCCGCCGGGCCTTCAGCTCCTCGATGCTGTCCTCGTTGACGTCATCGTCGGTCTTGCGTGGGGTGTCGTAGTCCGTTGCCATGTCGCTCTCCCCCTCTGGGTGTCTGCGGTGTCTCAGCGCACGTAACGCGTGAGAGGCCGGACTTGTGCCCGACCTGAGGCGGAGATTTTGCCTCACATCAAGGTCTGTTACTCAATCGACACCCAACCGCACCCCTGAAGAGGTGATCGGTTTGGATGGCGATCGGGACCGTACACGGTCCGAATGTCGCACTTCACGGGCGCCACCCCGAGTACTTCCCGTGATCAAGACCCCTGAAAACCCGGATTTTCCCGGCTTTCCGGCGACTTCGACGGTCACGGAGAGTAGATGGCCGAAAAATCGCTCCTGTGATCGATCACACAGGAATCCTCGGAGAACAGGTCCCGAAAATTCCGCGTAAAGCGAACATCCTGGCGCTTGTGCGGCAGCATCTCAGATCGGCAGGGTGACTCGCATCACGAGCCCACCCCCCTCGCGCGGCTCCGCGATGATACGGCCCCCGTGGGCCCGCGCCACCGACCGGGCGATGGACAGGCCGAGACCGACCCCCTTGTCGCTGCCGGTGCGCTCGGTGCGCAGGCGGCGGAAGGGCTCGAAGAGGCTGTCGATCTCGTACGCGGGCACCACCGGACCGGTGTTGGTCACCACGAGGACGGCCTGCCCGTGCTGGGTCTCGGTGGTCACCTCCACCCAGCCCTCCTCTTTCACGTTGTAGCGCACGGCGTTCTGTACGAGGTTCAGTGCGATGCGCTCCAGGAGCACGCCGTTGCCCTGCACGACCGCCGGGCCCCGCTCGCCGCGGATCTGCACGCCCTTGGCCTCGGCCTCGGACAGCGCCTGGTCGACTGCGCGGTCGGCGACTTCGGCGAGGTCCACGGGCTTGCGTTCCACGATCTGGTTGTCGCTGCGGGCGAGCAGCAGCAGGCCCTCCACGAGCTGCTCGCTGCGCTCGTTGGTGGCGAGCAGCGTCTTGCCGAGCTGCTGCAGTTCCACGGGCGCACCGGGATCGGACAAGTGCACTTCGAGGAGCGTGCGGTTGATCGCCAGGGGGGTGCGCAGTTCGTGCGAGGCGTTGCCCACGAAGCGCTGCTGGGCGGTGAAGGCCCGCTGCAGTCGCTCCAGCATCTCGTCGAAGGTGTCCGAAAGCTCCTTCAGCTCGTCGTCCGGGCCGTCCAGCTCGATCCGGCGGGACAGGTCCGAGCCCGCCACCGCGCGCGCGGTGCGGGTGATCCGGCCGAGCGGGGAGAGCACGCGGCCCGCCATCGCGTAGCCGAAGGCGAAGGCGATGACCGCGAGGCCGAGCAGGGCGAGCAGCGAGCGGCTGAGGAGGTTGTCCAGGGCGACCTGGCGCTGGTGGTCGGTGCAGGCGCTGATCGCCGCGTTGAACTCGGGGATCAGCAAGTTGCCCGAGGAGGCCTGCGGGCAGTTGTCGCTGGTCACCCGGATCTCCTGGCCGCCCACGATCTTGAAGAGGGGTTCGTTGCCGGTGTTCAGGGCCTGCGCGGCGAGGAGGTAGATGATCGAGAGCAGCAGGATGCCCGCGATCAGGAACATCCCGCCGTACAGCAGCGTGAGCCTTATCCGGATGGTCGGGCGCAGCCACGGGAACGGCGGGTCGATCTTCCTCGGGTCCCAGGTGGGCTTCGGGGGCGCCCCTGGGGGCGCGGGAGTCGCGGCCACCGGGTCAGATCCGGTAGCCGGAGCCCGGGACCGTCACGATGACGGCGGGCTCGCCGAGCTTGCGGCGCAGGGTCATGACGGTGACCCGGACGACGTTCGTGAACGGGTCCGTGTTCTCGTCCCAGGCCTTCTCCAGGAGCTGCTCCGCGGAGACGACCGCGCCCTCGCTGCGCAGCAGCACCTCAAGGACGGCGAACTCCTTGGGCGCCAGCTGGATCTCCTTGCCGTCGCGGAACACCTCGCGGCGGTTCGGGTCGAGCTTGATGCCGGCGCGCTCCAGGACGGGCGGCAGCGGCACGCTGGTGCGCCGCCCGAGGGCGCGCACCCGGGCGGTCAGCTCACTGAACGCGAAGGGCTTGGGGAGGTAGTCGTCCGCGCCGATCTCCAGGCCCTCGACGCGGTCGCTGACGTCGCCGGACGCGGTGAGCATCAGGACGCGCGTCGGCATGCCGAGCTCGACGATCTTGCGGCAGACGTCGTCACCGTGGACGACGGGCAGGTCGCGGTCCAGGACGACCACGTCGTAGTCGTTCACGCCGATGCGTTCCAGGGCGGCCGCGCCGTCGTACACGACGTCGACTGCCATGGCCTCCCGGCGCAGTCCGGTGGCCACCGCATCGGCGAGCAGCTGCTCGTCCTCGACGACGAGTACGCGCACGTCGCTTGTCCTTCCTCTGTGCCCGGCGCGCGGACGCGCCAGGGCAGGCCTGTACGTGGAGTGAGACCTCCATCCTGCCCCTTTCGGCCATAAACCGGCTGTAAGGCGGCCTCGGGCCCCGGGAATGCGGGATTTTCTGCTCCGGTTGAGGTTTCCGTCGAAGAGGGCGGGGGGAGGACGGCCTTACACCCGCGATCACGCTTCGTATGTGGCATGCCACGACCTGCTTCACGCAGCGGGCGCCGGACGTGATCGCCCCTTCTCCACGGCACACCCCCGTGCCACCGACCCACGACCCAGCCGAGGGGGCGCAACCATGGACGCATTCACCGCAGGTCTTCTGCAGCGCATAAAGACCACGGAGTCCGACCTCACGCGGGCCCGCGAGACAGGCGACGACTTCCTGGCCGAGGTCGAACTGGCCGAGCTGGAGGATCTGCACCGCCTGGCAGCCGAGCACGGCGTGGAGGTCGCCGCCCCGACCCACTGACCGGCCCGCGGACCGGGATGTCTCCAGCCGTCCGGTCCGGGCCGCGCGCGACGAAGCCCCGACACCTTCCAGGAGGTGTCGGGGCTTCGTCGTGCGCGTGCCGGGTCGCGGAGCTCCGGGCCCGGCTGCCTCCGGCGTCCGGTCCGGGTCAGTCGTGCCAGGCACCGAGGTCGTCGAGGAGGGCCTGAAGGGGCTCGAAGAGGCCGGGCGGGCCCGCCACGGTCAGCTCGCCCGAGAGGGGCTCTCCGGGGCGGCCGCCGGTCAGGGCGCCCGCCTCCCGGGCGATGAGGTCGCCGGCCGCGAAGTCCCAGGGATTCAGGCCCCGTTCGTAGTACGCGTCCAGGCGTCCCGCCGCCACGTCGCACAGGTCGATGGCCGCCGAACCGGCCCGCCGGATGTCCCGCACGCGCGGCAGCAGGTGCCGGACGACCTCGGCCTGCCGGGCGCGCCGCTCGGCGACGTACCCGAATCCCGTGCCGATGAGGGCCTGCTCGAACGGCGGCGCCGGGCGGACCCGCACGGGCCGGTCGTCGACGTACGCGCCCTGTCCGAGCACCGCGCGGAACGTCTCGCCGCGTACGGGCGCGTGGACGACGCCGACCAGGGTCTCGCCGTCCTTGCGGGCGGCGATCGACACCGCCCAGTCCGGGCGGCCGTACAGGTAGTTCACGGTGCCGTCGACGGGGTCGACGACCCACTGGACGCCGCTGGTGCCCGCGGAGCTCGCGCCCTCCTCGCCGAGCACGCCGTCGCCGGGTCTGCGGTCGGCGAGGAAGTCCGTGATCAGCTTCTCGGACGCGATGTCCATCTCGGTGACGACGTCGACGGCGCTGCTCTTGGTCGCGGCGACGCCGAGGTCGTCCGGGCGGCCGTCGCGCAGCAGCTCACCGGCGCGGCTCGCGGCTTCCAGGGCGACGGCGAGCAGTTCGGCCCTGAGGGGGTCCTGCGGGGCGTGGTCGGTCACGGTGCTCCTCGGTGCGGCGGGCACGGCCTAGGCGAACGGGCTGTCGGCGCCCGCGGCGGCGGGCTTGGGGGTGCGGGCGGGGCAGCAGCCCACGGGGCACAGGTCGTGGCTCGGGCCGAGGGCGCCCAGGGCGCAGGGGGCCGAGGGGCGCCCGCTCTCGGTGGCGGCGCGCTCCAGGACCAGCTCGCGGACGGCGGCGGTGAACCTCGGGTCGGCGCCGACGGTGGCCGAGCGGCGCACCGGCAGGCCGAGCTCAGCGGCCTTCGCCGTGGCCTCGGTGTCGAGGTCGTACAGGACCTCCATGTGGTCCGAGACGAAGCCGATCGGGACCATGACCACGGCCGGGGCACCCGCCTCGTGCCGCTCCTGGAGGTGGTCGCAGATGTCGGGCTCGAGCCAGGGGATGTGCGGGGCACCGCTGCGGGACTGGTAGACGAGCTGCCAGGGGCGGTCGACGCCGGTCTCCGCGCGGACCGCGTCGGCGACGAGGGCCGCCACGTCCAGGTGCTGGCGTACGTACGCACCGCCGTCGCCGTGGGTGTCGGCGGGGCCGGAGGTGTCGGCCGCGGCGGTGGGGATGGAGTGCGTCGTGAAGGCCAGGTGCGCGCCGTCCCGGACGTCCTCGGGGAGGTCGGCCAGGGACTTCAGGACTCCGTCGACCATGGGGCGCACGAAACCGGGGTGGTTGAAGTAGTGCCGCAGCTTGTCCACGCGGGGCACGTCGAGGCCCTCGTCCTTGAGGGTGGCCAGGGCGGCCGCGAGATCCTCGCGGTACTGCCTGCAGCCCGAGTACGACGCGTACGCGCTGGTGGCGAGGACCAGGACGCGGCGGCGGCCGTCCTGGACCAACTCGCGCAGGGTGTCCGTCAGATACGGCGCCCAGTTGCGGTTGCCCCAGTAGACCGGCAGGTCGAGGCCGTGCTCCGCGAAGTCCTTGCGCAGGGCCTCCAGGAGGGTGCGGTTCTGATCGTTGATGGGGCTCACGCCGCCGAACAGGAAGTAGTGCTGCCCCACCTCCTTCAGGCGCTCCTTGGGGATGCCGCGGCCTCGCGTCACGTTCTCCAGGAACGGGACGACGTCGTCCGGCCCTTCGGGGCCGCCGAACGAGAGCAGCAGCAAGGCGTCGTAGGGAGTGGGATCCAGCGCTTCGGACATGTATTTGATCCTGCCACCCGCCACTGACAGCGGTGAAACCGCCACCCGGCGGCGCGGAAAACACGGTGCGCCCGCGCCCCGGGAGCCGTAAGCTGTATCGGCCATCTTCACGCCTTACCGGAGCCCGCTGTCCGAGCGCTCCGCCGCCCCCGCGGAGTCCCACGTGCCGAGCCCCTACCGCGCCATATTCGCCGCCCCCGGCTCCAAGGAGTTCTCCGTCGCGGGCTTCCTCGGGCGGATGCCGCTGTCGATGATGGGCATCGGCATCGTCACGATGATCTCCCAGCTCACCGGGCGGTACGGTCTCGCGGGCGCGCTCTCGGCCACCGTCGCGCTGTCCGCGGCGGCGATCGGCCCGCAGATCTCCCGGCTCGTGGACCGGCACGGCCAGCGGCGGGTGCTCAGACCGGCGACGCTGGTGTCGCTGTTCGCCGTGTCGGGGCTGCTGCTCGCGGCGAAGTTCGAGGCGCCGGACTGGACGCTTTTCGTCTGTGCCGCGTTCGTCGGCTGCGTGCCGAGCGTGGGATCGATGGTCCGCTCCCGCTGGGCGGCGCTGTACCGCGACACCCCGCAGCTGCACACGGCGTACTCCTTCGAGTCCGTCGTGGACGAGGTCTGCTTCATCTTCGGGCCGATCATCTCGATCGGCCTGTCCACGGCCTGGTTCCCCGAGGCGGGTCCGCTGCTCGCGGGCGCCTTCCTCGCGGTCGGTGTCTTCTGGCTCACGGCACAGCGGGCGACCGAACCGGTGCCGCATCCGCGCGAACACCACACCGGCGGCTCGGCGCTGCGCTCCGGGGGCCTGCAGGTCCTGGTCGCCACGTTCGTCGCGACCGGCGCGATCTTCGGCGCGGTCGACGTGGTCACGGTCGCCTTCGCCGAGGACGAGGGCCACAAGGGGGCCGCGAGCCTGGTGCTCGCCGTCTACGCGCTCGGCTCCTGCCTGGCGGGCGTCGGCTTCGGGCTGCTGCACTTCAAGGGCGCTCCCGCACGCCGCTGGCTGCTGGGTGTCTGCGCGATGGCCGTGAGTATGATCCCGCTTCAACTGGCCGGGAATCTTCCGTTTCTGGCCGCGGCGCTCTTCGTCGCGGGTCTGTCCATCGCGCCGACGATGATCACGACAATGGCCCTCGTCGAACAGCACGTACCACGCGCGAAGCTGACCGAGGGCATGACCTGGGTCAGCACCGGACTCGCCGTCGGTGTGGCGCTCGGCTCCTCCATGGCCGGCTGGGTGATCGACGCGGCGGGCTCGCGTGCGGGGTACGCGGTCCCGGGGGTGTCCGGGGCGCTTGCGGTGGTGGTGGGATTCCTGGGGTATCGCCGGCTGCAACGGCCGGTTCCGCGACGGGGAGGGACCCATGAGCACGGGAACGGGCAGGGGCACGGGAGCGGGCACGGCGGCGGTCGGCTCGAGACGGCCGGCGACGTGGCGTAACTGGGCGGGCACGGTCACCGCGCGGCCCGCGCGCGAGGCGACGCCAGCCTCGGTCGACGAACTCGTCGCCGCGATCCGCGGGGCCCGCGAGGACGGCCTGACGGTCAAGCCCGTCGGCGCCGGCCACTCCTTCACGGCCACCGCCGCGACCGACGGCCTCCTGGTGCGGCCCGACCTCCTCACCGGCATCCGGAACATCGACCGCGCGGCCGGCACCGTCACCGTCGAGGCGGGCACGCCCCTCAAGCGCCTGAACGCCGCGCTCGCCCGTGAGGGCCTGTCGCTGACGAACATGGGCGACATCATGGAGCAGACGGTCTCCGGCGCCGTCAGCACCGGGACGCACGGCACGGGCCGCGACTCGGCCTCGATCGCCGCCCAGATCAGGGCACTTGAGCTGGTCACCGCCGACGGCCGCGTCCTGACCTGTTCCAAGGACGAGCACCCGGACGTCTTCGCCGCCGCCCGTATCGGGCTCGGCGCGCTCGGCGTCATCAGCGCGATCACGTTCTCCGTAGAGCCCCTCTTCTTCCTCAGGGCTCGCGAGGAACCGATGGGCTTCGACCAGGTCACCTCGGAGTTCGACCAACTCGTCACGGAGAACGAGCACTTCGAGTTCTACTGGTTCCCCCACACGGGCAACTGCAACACCAAACGCAACAACCGCAGCGTCGGTCCGGCCGCTCCCCCGAACCCGATCAGCGCCTTCGTAGAGGACGAACTCCTCTCCAACGGCCTCTTCCAGGTGGCCAACTCGCTCGGCCGGGCCGTGCCCGCCACCATCCCCACCATCGCGAAGCTCTCCAGCAAGGCCCTGTCGGCCCGCACCTACACCGACATCCCGTACAAGGTCTTCACCAGCCCCCGCCGGGTGCGCTTCGTCGAGATGGAGTACGCCGTCCCGCGTGCGGCCCTGGTCGAGACGTTGCGCGAACTGAAGTCGATGATCGAGCGCTCACCGCTGCGCGTCAGCTTCCCCGTCGAGGTCCGCACCGCCCCCGCCGACGACATCACGCTCTCGACCGCCTCGGGCCGCGACAGCGCGTACATCGCCGTCCACCTCTACAAGGGCACGCCCATGCGCCGGTACTTCAGCGCCGCGGAGGAGATCTTCACCGCCCACGAGGGACGGCCCCACTGGGGCAAGCTCCACACCCGCGACGCCGCGTACCTGGCCAAGGCCTATCCGCGCTTCGGCGAGTTCACCGCCCTGCGCGACCGGCTCGACCCCGACCGCCTCTTCTCCAACCCCTACCTGCGGCGAGTCCTCGGCGACTGACGCAGGGGCCCCGCGGCTCACGGCGCCCCCGCGGGTCACTGCTGCTCCGGCACCTGCTGCTGCTCCTGTACGTCACCGCTCCCGTTGCCGGTGCCGCCGCCGTTCGACGGGGTCGGCGTGGGCTTCGGGGTCGGCGTGGGGGTGGGCTTCGGGTCGGGCTTCGAGCCGTCGCCGGAGCCGCTGTCGCCCTTGTCGGTGCCGTTGCCGTTGCCGGTCTCGTCGCCCTTGTCCGTGCCGGAGCCGTTCCCGGAGCCGCTGCCCGAGCCGGTGCCGTCACCGGGCGAGGGCTTGTCCGACGGGTCCTTGGACGTGCCGTCGTCCTGCTTCGAGCCGTCGTCCGGTCCTGAGGTGTCGTCGTCCGACTGCTGCCCGGGGTCGCCGGTGGACGGCGGGTCGTCCTTCTTCGACGAGGAACCGCTGTTGGAGAGGGCGTCGCGGATGGTGGTGCTCTTGTCGTCGCCGCTGAAGCTCTTTCCGCTCACCAGCTCGTAGGTGGTGATCCCGGCGAGCGAGACCCCGAAGACCAGGGCCGCGGCGACCAACGGCCGCTTCCAGCTGCGCACGCGCGTGCGGTGAGTGGTCCCTTCGGAGAACTCGTCCGAAGGGACCGCGGGGTCGGCCGGGGCGGGGCCGTGGGGCGGCACGGGGCCGGCGGGGCCGGCGGGGCCGACGGGGCCGACGGGGATCGCGTGGCCGTCAGGTCCGGCCTGGCGCAGGACGCGGGTCTCCTGGTCGTGCGGAAGGAACTGCATGGCGTCCACGGAGCCGAGCAGCTGCGTGCGCTCGGGGTCGGTTCCGGCCACGGGGAGCGCGGTGGTGGGGTCGGCCGGGTCGACTGCAGGGAGGGCCGCGGTGGAGTCGGCCGGGTCGACCGCCGGGAGCGCCGTCGTCGGGTCGGCGTCGGGGACGGACCTCCCCCACGTCGTGGTGACCGGACCGCCGCCCGTGTGGGCCCGCGCCTGGAACGTCTCCGGCACCGGCGTGGCCCGCGTCACCGGGACCTGCTGGGCCTTCGGCTTGGCCTGGACCGCCACGTCGCGTATCTGCTCGCCCGTACGCGAGAAGAAGTGCTGGAAGACCGTGCCTCCGCAGGTGGCGATGCCGCTCACCACACCGGCGCCGAGGATCGTTCCGTAGACGCCGAAGGAGGAGGCGAGCTTGGCGGCCACCACGGCCGCCACGGCGCTCCCCGCCACCTGCGGCACACTCAGATCGAACCGCTTCTTCTCCTGCTCACCCTCCGTCGCTTGCTTCGGCTCCCCGCCGGTTCCCGGCTTTTCACGCATCAGCGGACCTTGCCTGCCTTTCTCGACATCACGTACGACTTACGCATTCACGTATGAGCTACGCGAGGTACACGAGAAAGGGACGTACGCCCGAAGCGAATAGTTCCGTTTCTGGCTCTTTCGTGAAGAGCGCCACGTGCGCGCGGGGGACTCACGACATCGGCTGACGCCAACTCCCTTCCCCCGTGAGAAGTTCGGCGGCGTGCCGGTCCACCCGGGTGGCCCGAATGGAGTAGTGTTGCGAGCCCTGGGTCCGGTCTCCAGCCAGGGTGCCCGGGGCCAGCCAGGACCGCCGGGAGGGGGATCGCTGCACAGGGTGATCGAGTTGGTCACTTAGCGTTGCGAATCGGTAACCGTGCCATAACGGCGGTCCAGGGCCCATGCCCGACACGCCGGGCAACTCGGCAAGGTTGTGGCAGGCTGCACCCGGGCAGGCCACACTCGACTAGCGGAAGCAGCGACGCACGTGACGTCGGCAGGCACCACCCGGGAGGTCCCCATGCCCGAACTGCGTGTCGTGGCCGTCAGCAACGACGGCACACGGCTGGTGCTGAAGGCTGCGGACAGCACGGAGTACACGCTTCCGATCGACGAACGGCTGCGCGCCGCCGTGCGCGGCGACCGGCCGCGGCTCGGACAGATCGAGATCGAGGTGGAGAGCCACCTCCGCCCCCGCGACATCCAGGCCCGTATACGTGCCGGTGCCAGCGCGGAAGAGGTCGCCTCGCTCGCCGGGATCCCCGTCGACCGCGTCCGCCGCTTCGAGGGCCCCGTGCTCGCCGAGCGCGCCTTCATGGCCGAGCGGGCCCGGAAGACCCCCGTGCGCCGTCCCGGCGAGAACACCGGACCCCAGCTCGGCGAGGCCGTCCAGGAGCGACTGCTGCTGCGCGGCGCCGACAAGGAGACCGTCCAGTGGGACTCCTGGCGCCGCGACGACGGCACCTGGGAGGTCCTGCTCGTCTACCGCGTCGCGACCGAGCCGCACTCCGCGAGCTGGACGTACGACCCGCCACGGCGGCTCGTCCAGGCCGTCGACGACGAGGCCCGTGCCCTGATCGGCGAGACCGACGACATCGCGGCGCCCGAGCCCAGCTTCCCGTTCGTGCCGCGCATCGCCCGGCTCCCCCGGGACCGGCCGCTCGACCGCGCCCTGGAGCGTCCCGGCGCGCCCGAGTCCGAGCAGGAGCCGGCCGCGCCCGCGGCCGTCGCCGAGCCGGAGCGAGACTCGCTCACCAGCCTCCTGGAGGCCGTGCCGAGCTTCCGCGGCGACATGGTCGTCCCCGAGCGTCCCACCACGGCACCCGCCGAACTGCCGTCCGCACCGGAGGAGCCCGAGCAGGAGCCGGAGGCCGAGGAGCCGCCCGCGAGCGCCGCGTCGGCAGGCTCCGCGTACGCGGACGTCCTGATGCCGCGGGCCGTGGCCAGCCACCGCGACCGCCTCGTCGGCTCCACGGACCGCCAGGCCGAGGCCGACGGCGTCCGCCCCGGCCGCCGCGCCGCGGTGCCGAGCTGGGACGAGATCGTGTTCGGCACCCGGCGCAAGAAACAGGAGTAGCGGCGCCCGGCAGGGCCGACGGGCGTGGGGCGCACACGAAAACGCCCGGCGCACGCCGGTTCGGGCCGTCGAGAGCACAGTGAAGGGCCTGTACGCGAGATGCGTACAGGCCCTTCACTCGTCAACCACAACTGGCTCCGCGCGGTACCCGCGCGCCGGGGCCGAACCGGGCCTCCCGGTCCGGCCCCGGCGCCGGTGCCGGGCGCCCGCGCCAAGCTAGCGACGGCGACAGCGACAGCGACAGCGACAGCGACAGCGACGTCCTACTGCGGCTCCGGCCCTGTCGCCACCGGCCGCGCCGGGTCCGAAGACCACTCCGACCACGAGCCGACGTACAGCGTCGCCGGGATGCCCGCCACCGCGAGGGCGAGGACCTCGTGGGCCCCGGAGACGCCCGAGCCGCAGTACACGCCGACCTCCGAAGCGTCGGACGCCCCCAGGGACTTGAAGCGGGCCGCGAGTTCGTCGGCGGGGCGGAAGCGGCCGTCCGCCGCGACGTTCTCGGTGGTGGGCGCCGAGACCGCGCCGGGGATGTGGCCGCCGACGCGGTCGATGGGCTCGACGTCGCCGCGGTAGCGCTCCGCGGCACGGGCGTCCAGGAGCAGACCCGAGCGGGCCAGCGCCGCCGCGCCGTCCGCGTCGACGCGGCCCACGGACTCCGGGACCGGCGTGAACGTGCCCGCCACCGACGCGGTCACCTCCCCGGACTCCAGCTCCCCCGTCCACGCGGCCAGCCCGCCGTCCAGGACCCGCACCGACGGATGCCCCGCCCAGCGCAGCAGCCACCAGGCGCGCGCGGCGGCCCAGCCCTGCCCGCCGTCGTACACGACGACCGGCCGGTCCGCCGAGACCCCGGCCGCCCGCATGACCGGGCCGAAGTGCTCGACATCCGGAAGGGGATGCCTGCCCCCGGCGCCCGCCGGGCCCGCGAGGTCCGCGTCGAGGTCGACGAAGACCGCCCCGGGGATGTGCCCGGCCGCATGCTCGGCCCGCCCGTCGAAGGGCGGCTCGCCCGCCGCCTTGGCCACGCTCAGCTGCCAACGGATGTCGAGCAGCACTGGCGGATTCTCGCTCGCCAAGTCGCTCGCGAGTTCGGATGCGGAGATGATGGCATTCATGGGCCCCATCCTTGCGCACAGGGTGGCCGCCGCGCTCAGCTCCGGATACCATCCTCGGCCGGACCACGCCCGGACACGCGGCGTACGGAAACGAGCACGCCGCGTACCGCAGATGGACACAACCCTGCAATCGCGCGTTAACGGATGAGAAATGGCAAATCGGGCATCCTCCGCGGGGGAGCCCGCGAGCGCGGCGCGGCCGGGGGGGCGCCGGGCTACAGGTGATGCGAGCATCTGCACGGGCGGGCATACGCGCGGCGAGAGCACGCGCGTTCGAACAGCGGACCGAAGCGGAATCGAAGCGGAGTGGCAACGGCTGGGCGACGAGGATGACAGCTGACAGACAACAGATGCCAGAACTTGAACTCTGTTAGTTGTGGTCCGTCGTCACCCGGCTGTCGAAGTCACGAGGGCCCGAGGAGAGAGTGACGATGACCGAGGCACGGTGGCCGGCCGACAGACGCGCCCAGGGCGCGCGGCACACACCCGGCACGCCCTGCTGGGTGAGCCTGATGGCGCACGACCTGGCTGCGACCCAGGAGTTCTACGCGGCGCTTTTCGACTGGACCTACGAGCCCGGGCCGCAGCAGCTCGGCCCGTATGTGCGGGCGATGCTCGACGGCTGCGAGGTGGCGGGAATCGGACAACTGCCGGCCGACCGCCACCTGCCCATCGCGTGGACCCCGTACCTGGCGTCGGACGACGCGGACGAGGCCGCCGAGATGGTGCGGCACTGCGGCGGCACGGTCGGCGTGGGGCCACTCGACGCGGGCGAGGCCGGGCGCATGGCGATCGCGTCGGACCCGGCGGGGGCGGTGTTCGGCATCTGGCAGGCGTCGCTGCACCTGGGTGCGACGGTCGCGGGCGTACCGGGCACGCCGACCTGGAACGAACTCCTCACACGCGAGACCGAAGAGGTCGCGAAGTTCTACCGGACGCTGTTCGGCTACACCGAAAAGGCCGCCACCAGCCCCGGGTTGGACTATCTGACCCTGCGCCTCCACGACGTCCCGGTGGCGTCCGTGCGCGGTGTCGGGCAGGAACTGCCGGACGACCGGGGCGCGCACTGGATGACGTACTTCGAAGCGGCGGACGTGGACGCGTCGGCGGAACATGCGGCCGAGCTCGGCGGCCATGTGCTCACGCCCGCACAGGACGGCCGGTACGGGCGGATCGCGACGGTCGCCGACCCCGAGGGCGCGATCTTCACGCTCATCCGCTCCGCGCATCCGCGCGCGACCGGCTGAGGCCCTAGGGGCGCTCCAGGGTGTCGACGGGCAGCACGTCGGGCGACAGCGCGCCCGCGCGCGCGGAGGCCGCCGTCATGCGGCGCCGGTAGTGACGGCGGCACAGCACCTCGTAGCCCACTTCGTCGGCCGCCTGGTTGACGTCGCCGACGACGATCTGGGCTCCCTCGACGACCATCCGGCCGCCGCTGGTGCGGGCGTTGTGGGTGGCGCGGGCGCCGCACCAGCACAGGGCCTCGACCTGGAGGACCTCGACGCGGTCCGCGAGTTCGACCAGGCGCTGGGAGCCCGGGAACAGCTTGGAGCGGAAGTCGGTCGTGATGCCGAACGCGAAGACGTCCACGCCCAGATCGTCGACCACGCGCGCGAGCTGGTCGATCTGCTCGGGCGCGAGGAACTGCGCCTCGTCGGCGATCACGTAGTCGGCACGGGCGCCGCGCGAGAGGTGGTCGACGAGGTAGGCGTAGATGTCGAGGTCGTCGGCCACCTCGATGGCCTCCGTGACCAGGCCGAGCCGCGAGGAGAGCTTGCCCTCCCCCGCGCGGTCGTTGCGCGCGAAGATCATGCCCTGCAGGCCGCGTGCCGAGCGGTTGTGCTCGATCTGCAGCGCGAGGGTGCTCTTCCCGCAGTCCATCGTTCCGGAGAAGAACACCAGCTCAGGCATGGAGGGTTGAGCGCCTTTCGGTGGGTGCGCGAGGAGGTGCGCGGGGGCGTACGAGGTGGGGTGCCGTCCATGACGTACACGTCGAGAAGCAGCTAGGAGCGTACTTCGAGGAGCGGTACGAGTTGTTCGGCGGGGGTCATCGAGCCGTGGTTGCCGACCATCGCGGACTCCCTCGGCTCCCGCTGGGAGGCGGTGATGAGGACGTCGGCGTGGGCGGCGGCGACGACGTCCCCGATGCGCCCGTGGACGCGTTCGTCGACGCGCGGACCGAACCAGCCGGCCGCGATCGCCTCGTCCCTGCTCGCCACCCAGAACTGCTCGCCGAGCACCTCGCGCCAGACGGCGAGGACGTCGGCCTCGGCTCCGGGCACTGCGTAGACGTGCCGGGCGCGGCCCTCGCCGCCGAGCAGGGCGACTCCGGCGCGCAGCTCCCAGTCCTCGTCGAAGTCGATGCGGGAGGCGTCGTCGAAGGGGATGTCGAGCATGCCGTGGTCGGCGGTGACGTACAGGGCGCTGCGCGGCGGGAGCTGCTCGGCGAGGCGCTGGACGAGTCGGTCCACGTACATGAGCTGGCCGCGCCAGGCGTCGGAGTCGACGCCGAAGCGGTGGCCCTTGCCGTCGACTTCGGCGTAGTACGTGTAGACCAGCGTCCGGTCCGCGGCGGCCAGCTGCTCGGCGGCGAGGTCCATGCGGTCCTCGCCGGAGAGGCGGCCGCGGAAGGTGCCGCCGCTGAGGGCGATCCTGGTGAGCGGGGTGTGCTCGAAGGTCGGCGAGGACACCTGGGCGGTGTGGATGCCCGCGTCGTGGGCGCGCTGGAAGACCGTCGGGTACGGCTGCCAGGCGTGCGGGTCGGACCAGGGCTTCCAGCGGAGCTGGTTCATCAGCTCGCCGCTGTCGGGGTTGCGCACCGTGTACCCGGGCAGGCCGTGGGCGCCGGGCGGCAGACCGGTGCCCACGGAGGCCAGGGAAGTCGCCGTGGTGGCGGGGAAGCCCGCGGTGATGGGGCGGCCGGTGCCGCCGCGCGAGGAGCCGAGCAGCGAGGTCAGGAAGGGTGCTTCGGCGGGGTGCGCGCGCAGCTGCTCCCAGCCGAGGCCGTCGATGAGGAAGACGCAGTTCCGGTCGGCGGGGGCCAGCTCGGGGATGAGCGGGGCGAAGCCGTCCACTTCCTGGTGGGCGACCAGGGTGGGCAGGACGTCGGCGAGCGATCCCGTGCCGTACGCGGGCACGGGTGCGGAGTCGAGGGCGAGCGGCTGGATGTCGTCCCAGGCGGTGGCGGCAGGGGCGGGCGCGGAACGCCCTCCGTCCGGGGCGGGGGCGGGAGACGGGTGGGCCATCAGCGGCTGGTGTCCGTGCCGGCCGCGGTGGCCTCGGAGAGGGCCTGGGCGAAGGCGAGGGTCTGGCGGACGGTGTCGGGGCCGTCGCCGGCTTCGCTGACCCGCAGGCTCAGGTCGTCGGCGGTGGAGCTGCCGGTGTAGCCGTGGTCGGCCTCGCAGTTGGGGTCGCCGCAGGCGGCGGGCTCCAGGTCGATGCGGGACACGGCGCCCCAGCCGATGGTCAGGACGACCTCGCGGGGCAGGGATCCGGGGACGTACTTCTCCGGGTTGGCGACGACGCGGCTGACGACCACGGACGAGATCCGGCCGATCTTCACGGACTCGGTGGAGGTGGTGGCGTACGGCGTCGGGGATGTGGAGTCGGCCGCCTGCTCGTCGGTGTGGCTGACGATGAAACGGGTGTCCGTGAGGACGAGCACCGTCACATGGCGGCGGACCTCGTTCGCGTCGAACGTGGTCTCCTGGTGGACCAGATACGACCCGATGGTCTCGCCGCCGATCGCGGCTTCCACCGCCTCGGCCACGAGGGCCGGGTAGTAGCCGCTGCGCTCGATCGCCGCGCGCAGCCCCTGGGTCGTCGTACCGGTCTTTGCCATGCCGCCCATCCTACGGCCCGGCGCCTGGCCCAAGGTGCCCAGTGGCCGCGCGGGCACCCCCTGTGCGCACTCGTCGGCCACGCGCGCGGGGCATCGGCGGGCCACGGGCGCACGCCGTCAGTACGCGGGCAGGGTGCGCGGGCCCAGGTCGTCGCGGGCGGGCGGCGGGGCGAGGCGCACGGTCGCGCTGAGGACGGAGAGGCCTTCCTGCGCGACGACCACCGGCTCCAGTGAGACGGTGACCACTTCGGGGTGATCGTCGACGAGCCGCGAGAGGCGCATCAGGAGCTCTTCGAGGGCGGGGGTGTCCACGGGGGCCGAACCCCGCCAGCCGAACAGGAGCGGGGCCGTCCGGATCGACCGGACGAGGTTGCCCGCCTCCCGGTCGGTGACCGGAATCAGCCGGTGCGCGGTGTCGCCGAGCAGTTCGGAGGCCGCTCCGGCGAGCCCGAAGGACAGCACGGCACCGGCGACGGGGTCGTGGCCCGCGCGCACGACGGTGTCCACGCCGCGGGCCACCATGGCCTGGACGACGGGGCGCAGCTCGGCGGGCCTGCCGAGGGTGTGGGTCAGCTCCCGGTAGGCGCGCCGCAGTTGTTCCTCGTCGGCGAGGTCGAGGCGGACGCCGCCGAGGTCGGGGCGGTGGCGCAGGTGGGGCGCGGTGGTCTTGAGGGCGACGGGGTAGCCGGCCTCGCGCGCGGCGCGGACCGCGGTGTCGGCGTCGGGGGCGGCCAGGGCCCGGCGCACGCCGATGCCGTACCGCGCGAGCAGGTCGTGGGCGTCGTCGGCGTCGAGGGTGACCCCGCGGACGTCGTCGGCCTTGGCCAGGAGGCGCTCGATCAGTTCGCCCGCGCCCTGTTCGTCGATGTCGTCGTACTCGGGCACCTTGCCGGGCTCGGCGATGTCACGCCGCCACTGGGCGTACTTGACGGCCTCGGCGAGCGCGCGGACGGCCCGCTCGGCCGCGGGGTAGGCGGGGATGCGGTGGTGGGGCGGCGGGTCCGCGCGGGGGGTGGGGCCCGGCCGGTCGGCCCGGGGCGGGGGTGCGCCGGGTCCGGCCTGGGGGCGCGGTGGAGCGGGCGGGGGTGTCGGTGCGGTGGGGGCGGCGGGGTGGGCGAGGTCGGTCGGGTGGGCCGGGCCCGCTGGGTGAGCCGTGTCCTCCGGGCGAGCCGGTCCCGACAGGTGGCCCGGGCCCGCCGCGCGGGCCGCGTCCCCTTGGGGGCTCGATCCCCGCGCACGGCCCGTGTCCCCCTGGTGACCCGACCCCACCGGATGGACCTGGTCTCCCTGCTCCGTGACCGCCGCCGCGCGCGGCCCCGTGCTCGCCGCCGCGGACAGGGCCTTCGCGAGGCCGCCCAGCTCCACGTGCACGACCGTGACCGGCTTCGTGGGGCAGCTCGCGGCGGCGGCGCGCAGGGCCGTCGCCAGGGACTCGTCCTCGCCCTTGCGGCCGGCTTCGCCGAGGGACGGGATGACGGTGACGACGACCGCGTCACAGCCCTCGTCGGCCAGCGCGGCGGCGAGCGCGGTGCGGAAGTCGTCCGGGGACGCGGAGGTCGTCAGGTCCAGGGGCGGCAGCGGCCGCAGGCCTTCGGCGACGCAGGCGTCGTACGTGAGCAGGCCGAGCGACTCGGAGTTGCCGAGGATGGCGACGCGGGGCCCCGCGGGCAGCGGCTGCCCGGCGAGGAGCAGTCCGGCGTCGACGAGTTCGGTGACGGTGTCCACGCGGATCACCCCGGCCTGCCGCAGCAGCGCCGACACGGTGGCGTGCGGGAGGCGGGTGGCGGCGCCCGCGTGGCCGGTGGGCGCGATGCCGCTGTGCCGGGCGCCCTGGACGACGACGAGGGGCTTCACGGCTGCGGTGCGGCGGGCGAGGCGGGTGAACTTGCGGGGGTTGCCGATGGATTCGAGGTACATCAGGGCGACGTCGGTGTCCGGGTCGTCGTACCAGTACTGGAGCACGTCGTTCCCGGAGACGTCCGCGCGGTTGCCGGTGCTGACGCACGTCGACAGGCCCCACAGGCCCGAGCCACGGCGGTGCAGCCGGGACAGGAGGGCGATGCCGATGGCGCCCGACTGGGTGAACAGGCCGAGGCGTCCGGCGGGCGGCAGGTCCGGCGCCAGGGAGGCGTTGAGGCGGGTCTCCGGAGAGGTGTTGATGACTCCGAAGGCGTTCGGTCCGATGATGCGCATCCCGTAGGAGCGTGCTTGGCGGACCAGTTCACGCTGCCGTTCGCGTCCCTCGGGGCCGCTCTCGGCGTATCCGGCGGAGATGACGACGAGCCCCTGGACGCCGTGTTCGCCGCAGTCGGCGACGGCCTGGGGGACGCGTTCGGCGGGGACGGCGACGACGGCGAGGTCGACGGGGTCGGCGATGTCGCGCACGGAGCGGTGGGCGGGCACCCCGTCGATGTCGGTGGCCCCTTCGGGGAGGGCACTGTTCACGGCGTACAGCCGCCCCGTGAAACCGGCTCCCAGGACGTTGCGCAGAATGCCGCGGCCGACGCCGTCCGGGGAGCGGCCCACGCCGATCACGGCGACGGAGCCGGGCGCGAGGAGGCGCTGCACGGAGCGGGCCTCGGCGCGCTGTTCACGGGCGCGCTGGACGGCCAGGGAGCGGTCGGTGGGTTCCAGGTCGAGTTCGAGGCGTACGACGCCGTCCTCGAAGCTGCGCCGCTGCTGATAGCCGGCGTCCGTGAAGACCTTGACCATCTTGGTGTTGGCGGGCAGGACCTCGGCGGCGAAGCGGCGGATGCCGCGCTCCCGGGCGACCGCCGCGATGTGTTCGAGGAGCGCGGAGGCGACGCCGCGGCCCTGGTGGGCGTCCTGGACGAGGAAGGCGACCTCGGCCGTTTCAAAGGGGGCGGGCGCGGAGCGCCCTCCGGCATGGGTGGTGGGGGGAGACGGGTGGGCGGGCGCGGAGGCGGGGCGGCCCTGGGCGTCGATGCGGTCGAAGCGGACGGTCGCGATGAACTCGCCGCCCACGGTGGCCGCGAGGCCCACGCGGTCCACGTGGTCGTGATGGGTGAAGCGGCGCACGTCCTTGGCGGACAGGCGGGGGTACGGAGCGAAGAAGCGGTAGTACTTCGACTCGTCGGAGACCTGCTCGAAGAAGCTGACCAGGCGGTCCGCGTCGGCGGCGGTGATGGGCCTGATCCGGGCGGTGCCCCCGTCCCGCAGCACGACGTCGGCCTCCCAGTGGGAGGGGTAGGGGTGCTGATCCGCGGGGGCGGGCGCGGCGCTGTCCGACGAGGTGTGCGCTGGGCCGTCCGCCGGGGTCTGCATGGGGCCAGAGTACGGGTCGCGCGGCCGCCCGGGCCGGGGCAGTGTAGGAGTGGTCGAAGAGACGGCCGGGTAGGGGTCGTACGTCCGTGGTGCGAGGTGACGGACGTCCGGCGGGAGCATCCGGGTCGGCATGAGATAGTGGTCTAGACAAGTGTGAGACACCTGGAAGGGCAGCAACACATGGCTGAGCGCCGCGTCAACGTCGGCTGGGCCGAGGGCCTCCACGCCCGGCCCGCCTCCATCTTCGTCCGCGCGGCCACGGCCGCCGGCGTCCCCGTGACGATCGCCAAGGCCGGCGGCAGCCCGGTCAACGCCGCCTCCATGCTCGGGGTGCTCGGTCTGGGCGCGCAGGGCGGCGAGGAGATCGTGCTCGCTTCGGACGCCGAGGGCGCGGATGCCGCTCTCGACCGCCTGGCGAAGCTGGTCGCCGAGGGGCTCGAGGAGCTTCCCGAGACCGTCTAGTGCGCCTGGCGCTCTGTACGCAGAGAACGCCGCCCGGCACATACGCGAGGGGCCCGTCCTGAATGCAGGACGGGCCCCTCGCGTATCCGGCACACGTCTCATGACGCATGGACAGCCGCCCGACCGGCGCATATGCGGTCACCCCACCGGCACCTGTGCGGCCGACTGACAGCACATATGCGGTCGACCGACCGACACATATGCAGTCGCACATCCAGCACCCATGCAGTCGCACATCCGGCGCGCATTCAGCACATATTCAGCGTCCATTCGGCGCATATCCGAAGTCGAAATTCAGGTAGCGAAAGGCGACCGCGGACACGTCCCTATTTGTATACGGCGCCGCCGTTAATTCCGAGCGCTCACCGTGTTGACGGCATGTTGCGAATCCCTCACACGCCCGGCGCGGGGGCCGGTCCGCGGCCGGTGCGCCACGGGGGCGCGCTCGGCGTGCAGCGCGGTGAGCGTGCGGGCCCGCTCCGCGTCGCCGCGGGCCACGGCGTCGACGACGGCGGCGCGCTCCGACCAGGTCTGCGCGGGGGCGGCCTGGGGCTCCGCGACGTACATCCAGGCGATCTTGTGGCGGAGCTGGGTGAGCAGGGCGATCAGACTGGGGCTCGACGAGGCCTGTGTGAGCGTCTCGTGGAACCAGCCGTCGAGCGAGCGGAGGTCCTCGGAGCCGCCGCGCCGGGCGCGTTCCTTGCCGAGCCGGACGAGCCCGCGCAGGACCTTCAGATGGGCGTCGGTGCGGCGCTGGGCGGCGCGGGCGGCCGCCAGGGGCTCCAGGAGCGCGCGGATCTCCAGGAGGTCGGCGGCGTCCTGCTCGGTGGGCTCGGCGACGCAGGCGCCCGCGTGCCTGCGGGTGACGACGAAGCCCTCGGCCTCCAGCGTGCGCAGCGCCTCGCGCACGGGGACGCGGGAGACGCCGTAGCGGCGGGCGAGCAGTTCCTCGGTGAGGCGCGTGCCGCGTTCGTAGACACCGGAGACGATGTCGTCCCGGATGGCCGTGCATACCGAGTGCGCGGGAATGCGCATGACGGACCTCCGTTTAAATGCCCGCGAAACGCGTCGGCCGACGCGTCGAATGGCGCTCGTTCAACGACTCCATCGAGCCTGCCGCCATGAACTCTATTGCAGAAGGCCGGGTTTTCCGACGGGAGGGCGGAATCCATGGATATCTTTTGGCCAAAGGGGCGCACATGCACAGGAAAGCCCCGGCTCGGTGAGCCGGGGCTTTCCTACGTCCGGGAGGTTCCCCGGCATCAGGATTCAGACGTTGACGCCGTGCGAGCGGAGGTACGCCACGGGGTCGATGTCGGAGCCGTAGTCGGCGCCGGTGCGGGCCTCGAAGTGCAGGTGCGGGCCGCTGGAGTTGCCTGTCGAGCCGGAGAGGCCGATCTGCTGGCCCGGGGTGACCGCCTGGCCGACGGTGACGCTGAGGGACGACATGTGGCCGTACTGCGTGTACGTGCCGTCGTTGTGGCGGATCACGACGTTGTTGCCGTAGGCGCCGCCCCAGCCGGCCTCGACGACGGTGCCCGCGGCGACCGCCTGGACCTGGGTGCCGGACGCGGCGTGGAAGTCGACGCCGGTGTGGCTGCCGGAGGACCACATGGCGCCGCCGGTCTTGTAGCCGGTGGAGACGTAGCCGCCCTCGATCGGCGCGACGTAGGAGCCGAGGCGCTTGCGCTCGGCCTCGCGGGCGGCGCGCTCCTTGGCCTCGCGCTCCTTCTTGGCCTTCACCTTCGCGGCGGCCTCGGCCTTCCGCTTCGCCTCGGCGGCCTTGCGCTTGGCCTCGGCGGCCTGGGCGCGGGCCTCGGCCTCGGCCTTCTTCTGGGCGGCGGCCTCGGCGGCGGCGTGCTTCTGGGCCGCGGCCTGGGCGTCGACCTCGTCGGCCAGGGAGTCCCCGACGGAGACGGACTGGGTGAGGCCGGTGTGCGCGTACTCCGCGGAGCTGCCTTCGGCGGCGAGGGCCGGAGCGGCCAGGCCCGAGATGACCCCGGTGGTGGTGAGCGCGGCGACGCCCGCGGCGCTTGCGGTCGTGCGCGAGATGCGGCTCGGACGGCGGTGCTTGCCGGTCGGGCGGGTGAACGCCATGAAGCGGCTGATCCTTTCCTTCCTTCTCGCCTACCGGGTTAGCTGACGGGTTCGGAGCAGGAAGGTCTCCTACGGGCTCCTCGCCTCGCGGCAAGGGGTCCGATTCACCCCAGGGACGTGTGGGTCCCCGGCTCCCCTGGCTCGCGCCGTACGGGGACTCGGCGATGACTGTCCGGTGCCGCGGGCGCGGCTTACTGCCTGACGGACAGCCGGACCGACGCTAAACGTCTCATCTTTCAATCGACAAACGAATCAGGCCTTTTGTAGCGCACGCCACAGCGCAGACGAGCAACCTCCATGCCAATTCGGACATATGGCGGCATGCAGGGACCCCAGCGGCTTCCTGAGCCACTGGGGTCCCTGTTCTTACGAGGCATTGATGACGCTATGTCCGGCTTTACGACAGCGGCTCGCCGCCGCCGGTCCGGCACCGCCGGTTCACACCCCGTCCCCGCCGTCCGTCCCGGCAATCAGCCGGTGACCACCGTCACTTCACCGATGCCGAGCGCCTTGACGGGCTCCTCGATCTGCGCGGCGTCGCCCACGAGGACCGTCACCAGGCGGTCCTCCGGGAAGGCGCTCACGACGGCCGCGGTGGCCTCCACGGTGCCCGTCTGCGCCAACTGGCGGTACAGGTGGGCCTGGAAGTCGTCCGGCAGGTTCTGCTCGACCTGGTCGGCGAGGGTGGCGGCGACGGCCGCCGCCGTCTCGTACTTCAGCGGGGCGACGCCGACGAGGTTCTGCACGGCGACATCGCGCTCGGGGTCCGTCAGGCCCTCCGCGGCGAGTGTGCGCAGGACCTTCCACAGGTCGTCGAGGGCCGGGCCCGTGTTGGGGGTGTCCACGGAGCCGCTGATGGCGAGCATCGCGGCGCCCGTTCCGTCCGGGGCGGAGCGCAGGACCTGGGCGAAGGCGCGCACTCCGTAGGTGTAGCCCTTCTCCTCGCGCAGGACGCGGTCCAGGCGCGAGGTGAGGGTGCCGCCCAGGCAGTACGTGCCGAGGACCTGAGCGGCCCACACGCGGTCGTGCCGGTCCGGGCCCACCCGGCCGATGAGCAGCTGCGTCTGGACGGCGCCGGGGCGGTCCACGATGACGACGCGGCCCCGGTCGTCGGCGGTCACCGGGGGCACCGGGCGCGGCTCGGCCGCCCCGCCGGTCCAGGCGCCGAGGGTGTCGGCGAGGACGGCGTCCAGGTCGATGCCGGTGAGGTCGCCGACGATCACGGCGGTGGCCGTGGCGGGACGGACGTGCCTCTCGTAGAAGGCGCGTACGGCCGCCGAGTCGATGGCCGAGACCGTCTCCTCCGTGCCCTGGCGCGGCCGCGACATGCGCGCGGAGGCCGGGAAGAGCTCCTTGGAGAGTTCCTTGGCGGCGCGGCGTGCCGGGTTGGCGGCCTCGTGCGGGATCTCGTCCAGGCGGTTGCGGACCAGGCGCTCGACCTCGCTGTCGGCGAACGCGGGCGCCCGCAGGGCGTCGGCGAGCAGGCCGAGCGCCTTGGGCAGCCGGGAGACGGGCACTTCCAGGGAGACCCGGACACCGGGGTGGTCCGCGTGCGCGTCGAGGGTGGCACCACAGCGGTCGAGCTCGGCGGCGAACTCCTCGGCGGAGTGCTTGTCGGTGCCTTCGGAGAAGGCCCTCGCCATGATCGTGGCGACGCCGTCCAGGCCCTTCGGCTCGGCGTCCAAGGGGGCGTCGAGGTGGATCTCCACGGCGACGAGCTGCTGGCCGGGGCGGTCGCAGCGCAGCACGGTCAGGCCGTTGCCGAGCGCGCCGCGCTCGGGGGCGGGGAAGGCCCAGGGCCTGGCGCTGCCCGCCTGGGGCTGCGGGTGGAACTGCATCGTTGCGGCCTCGGTCACTTCGCCGTCTCCTCGTCTTCCTCGTCGGTGCCGGCGGCGCCTTCGGGGCCGGTGTCGTCCGCGTCCTGGGGAGCGATGGGTTCGTACACGAGCACCGCGCGGTTGTCGGGGCGCAGGCGGGCCTTGGCGACCTCCTGGACCTCCTCGGCGGTGATGTCGAGGACGCGCTGGACGGCGGTGAGGGCGAGCTGGGGGTCGCCGAACAGGACGGCGTACCGGCACAGTTCGTCGGCGCGGCCCGCGACCGTGCCCAGCCGGTCCAGCCACTCGCGCTCCAACTGGGCCTGGGCGCGCTCCATCTCCTCCGGCGTGGGGCCCTCCGCGGCGAACCGGGCCAGCTCCTCGTCGACGGCGGCCTCGATGACGGGGACCTCCACGTCGCCGGACGTCTTCACGTCGAGCCAGCCGAGGGAGGGCGCGCCGGCGAGGCGCAGCAGCCCGAAGCCGGCGGTGACCGCGGTGCGGTCACGGCGCACGAGGCGGTTGTACAGGCGCGAGGACTCGCCGCTGCCGAGGACCGTGAGCGCCAGGTCGGCCGCGTCGCACGCGCGCGTGCCGTCCTCCGGGAGGCGGTAGGCGGCCATCAGGGCGCGCGCGGGGACCTCCTCCTCGACGACCTCGCGCAGCTCCTTGCCGATGCGCTCGGGCAGCGAGCCGTCGCGCGGGGGCTGCTTGCCGTCGTGCGAGGGGATGGAGCCGAAGTACTTCTCGACCCAGGCGAGCGTCTGCTCGGGGTCGATGTCGCCGACGACCGAGAGGACCGCGTTGTTGGGCGCGTAGTACGTACGGAAGAACTCCCGCGCGTCCTCGAGGGTGGCCGCGTCCAGGTCGGCCATGGAGCCGATGGGCGTGTGGTGGTAGGGGTGACCCTCGGGGTACGAGAGGGCGGTCAGCTTCTCGAAGGCCGTGCCGTACGGAACGTTGTCGTAGCGCTGGCGGCGTTCGTTCTTGACGACGTCCCGCTGGTTCTCCATCGACTCTTCGTCGAGCGCCGACAGGAGGGAGCCCATGCGGTCGGCCTCCAGCCAGAGGGCGAGCTCCAGCTGGTGGGTCGGCATCGTCTCGAAGTAGTTGGTGCGCTCGAAGCTGGTGGTGCCGTTCAGCGAGCCGCCGGCGCCCTGCACCAGCTCGAAGTGGCCGTTGCCCTGGACCTGCTTCGACCCCTGGAACATCAGGTGCTCGAAGAGGTGGGCGAGGCCCGTACGGCCCTTGACCTCGTGGCGGGAACCGACGTCGTACCAGAGGCAGACCGCGGCGACCGGGGTCAGGTGGTCCTCGGAGAGCACCACGCGCAGGCCGTTGGCCAGCCGGTGCTCGGTCGCTGTCAGGCCGCCGGAGCCGGCCTCGGCTGTGGCCGTGTGACCCATGGGCATGTACGTCCCTTCGATCGCGAAATCCTCGATAAGTGCTGCCAAGTCCTGCCACTGTAAGCAAGGCCTCGGACCCCTGGCGAAGTTCCCGCTCCGCCCTCGGCGTAGTCGGGTTTCGCCCTCGGCGTGATCCGCCGCGGGTGCGGACGCCGTCCGGCCGGGCGGGTGAGCCGCGGAGGCGGTGGGACCGGTGGGGCGTGCGCTCGGCGCGGGCGCGCCGTGGGGGCGCCGCCGCGGGGTCGATGCGGGTGGGGCGCGCGGCCGGTGGGCGTGCGGCGCGTGGGCGGTACGGGTGCGGCGCGCGGTTGACGCGCGCTCGGGGCCCGCCCACTACCGGGTCGTGGTCGGCGTTGTCAGTGGGACAGTCCACAATGGTCGGCGTCAGATCCCGCACTTTGTTGGTGAAGGAGCCGCAGCAGCGATGGCCCGCCGCAGCACGAAGACCCCGCCGCCCGACGACTCGTTCGAGGAGAAGATCCTCGACATCGACGTCGTCGACGAGATGCAGGGCTCCTTCCTCGAGTACGCCTACTCCGTCATCTACTCCCGCGCCCTGCCCGACGCCAGGGACGGCCTGAAGCCGGTGCACCGCCGCATCGTCTACCAGATGAACGAGATGGGCCTGCGCCCCGAGCGCGGCTACGTGAAGTGCGCCCGCGTCGTCGGCGAGGTCATGGGCAAGCTGCACCCCCACGGCGACGCGTCGATCTACGACGCCCTGGTGCGCATGGCGCAGCCCTTCTCCATGCGCCTCCCCCTGGTCGACGGCCACGGCAACTTCGGCTCCCTCGGCAACGACGACCCGCCCGCCGCGATGCGGTACACCGAATGCCGCATGGCCGACGCGACCTCCTTGATGACGGAGTCCATCGACGAGAACACGGTCGACTTCGAGCCGAACTACGACGGCCAGGAGCAGGAGCCGGTCGCGCTCCCCGCGGCGTATCCGAACCTCCTGGTGAACGGCTCCTCCGGCATCGCCGTCGGCATGGCGACGAACATGCCGCCGCACAACCTGGGCGAGGTCATCGCCGCCGCCCGGCACCTGATCAAGCACCCGGGCGCCGACCTCGACACGCTCATGCGCTTCATCCCGGGCCCGGACCTGCCCACGGGCGGCCGCATCGTCGGCCTGTCCGGCATCAAGGACGCGTACGAATCGGGGCGCGGCACCTTCAAGATGCGCGCCACGGTCTCCGTGGAGTCGGTGACCGCGCGCCGCAAGGGCCTGGTCGTCACGGAACTGCCCTTCTCCGTGGGCCCCGAGAAGGTCATCTCCAAGATCAAGGACCTGGTCGGCTCGAAGAAGCTGCAGGGCATCGCCGACGTCAAGGACCTCACCGACCGCCAGCACGGCCTGCGCCTGGTCATCGAGATCAAGAACGGCTTCGTCCCTGAGGCCGTCCTGGAGCAGCTGTACAAGCTGACGCCGATGGAGGAGTCCTTCGGCATCAACAACGTCGCCCTGGTGGACGGCCAGCCGCTCACGCTCGGCCTCAAGGAGCTCCTCGAGGTCTATCTCGACCACCGCTTCGACGTCGTGCGGCGCCGCAGTGAGTTCCGTCGCGGCAAGAAGCAGGCCCGGCTGCACCTGGTGGAGGGCCTGCTCGTCGCCCTCCTCGACATCGACGAGGTCATCCGCCTCATCCGCTCCAGCGAGAACTCCGCGCAGGCCAAGGAGCGGCTGATGGAGCGCTTCTCGCTGAGCGAGGTCCAGACGCAGTACATCCTGGACACGCCGCTGCGCCGCCTCACCAAGTACGACCGCATCGAGCTGGAGTCCGAGCGCGACAAGCTGAAGGCGGAGATCGAGGAGCTGACGCGGATCCTGGAGTCCGACGCGGAGCTGCGCAAGCTGGTCTCCGCCGAACTGGCCGCCGTGGCCAAGAAGTTCGGCACGGACCGGCGCACGGTGCTCCTGGAGTCGGCGGGCGTGCCCGCGGCCGCGGTGCCGCTGCAGGTGGCCGACGACCCGTGCCGGGTGCTCCTGTCGTCGACAGGGCTGCTCGCGCGCACGGCCAACGGCGAGCCCTTCGGGGAGAGCGACGGCAAGCGCGTCAAGCACGACGTGATCGTCTCCGCGGTGCCCGCGACGGCGCGCGGCGAGGTGGGCGCGGTGACCTCCGAGGGGCGGCTCCTTCGGCTCTCCGTGGTGGACCTTCCCCAGCTTCCGGACACGGCTTCGGCGCCCAACCTCTCCGGCGGGGCGCCGGTCGCGGAGTTGCTCTCCCTGAATGCGGACGAGAAGCTGATCTGCCTGATGACGCTGGACGAGTCCTCACCGGGCCTGGCGCTCGGCACCGAACAGGGCGTCGTCAAGCGTGTGGTGCCCGACTATCCGGCCAACAAGGAAGAGCTGGAGGTCATCACCCTCAAGGACGGCGACCGCATCGTCGGCGCGGCCGAGCTGCGCACGGGCGAGGAGGACCTGGTCTTCATCACGGACGACGCGCAGCTGCTGCGCTATCCGGCGGGGCAGGTCCGCCCGCAGGGCCGTCCGGCGGGCGGCATGGCGGGCATCAAGCTCTCCGACGGCGCGAAGGTCCTGTCCTTCACGGCCGTCGACCCCGCGGCGGACGCCGTGGTGTTCACGGTCGCGGGCTCGCGCGGCACCCTCGACGACTCGGTGCACACGACGGCGAAGGTCACGCCGTTCGACCAGTACCCGCGCAAGGGCCGCGCCACGGGCGGCGTGCGCTGCCAGCGGCTCCTGAAGGGCGAGGACTGCCTGAGCTTCGCCTGGGCGGGCCCGACGCCACCCCGCGCGGCCCAGCGCAACGGCCTTCCTGCGGAGCTGCCGGAGGTCGACCCGCGCCGGGACGGCTCCGGGGTGTCGCTGGCGAAGCCGGTGGCGGCGGTGGCGGGGCCGGTGTAGTCAGTCGTCGGAGCCGGGCTCATCCGAAGCGGGCTCGTCCGCGCCCGGGGCGGAGGCAGCGTCCGAGCTCGGCCCCGAGCCCGGTCCCGCGCCCGGCTCCCCCTCCGGCTCCTGTACGTAGCGCAGGACGCCCCACATGCCGAACTCATCGGTGTGCGGGGCGTCCTCGTCGTTCTCCCGGCACAGCGTCAGCTCCGCGTCCAGCGCCGTGACGTCTATGCCGGAGCCGATGAGGACGAGCTGGGTGAGGTGCTTCTCACCGGGCTCCCACGGCTCGGGGTAGAAGCGCAGGAAGCGGCCCACGGAGTGCACCGCGTACCGGTTGCGGGCGTCGGCGGCGCCGAAGTCGACGTACCCCTTGATGCGGTACAGCCCCTCGGGCCTGCTGTCGAGGAAGGCCATCAGACGGCGCGGGTTGAGGGGCGCTTCGGAGGTGAAGGAGAGGCTTTCGTAGCCGGCGTGCAGGTGGTGGGCGGGGTCGTCGCACCCGCAGGGAGCGTGGTCGGCGTCGGTCCGGTCGGAGCCGGGCCCCTCCGCGTTGGGCCCGTCGGCCCGGTCGTCGTGGTCATGCAGGTCGTCGAAGGACAGCTGCCCGACGCGCTCCCCCACGGGCTTGCGGTCGAGCAGCAGCGCCACGTCGACGCGTCCGTACGAGGCGGGGACGACGGCCGCGCGGTCGGTGAGGCGGCGCACCTCCGCGAGGATGCGCTCCCGTTCGGCGTCACTCACCCGGTCGGCCTTGTTGACGACGACGAGGTCCGCGACGCCCAGGTGCCGGTCGACCTCCGGATGCCGCTGCCTGGTGGCGTCGAACTCGGCGGCGTCGACGACCTCCACGAGACCGCCGTACACAATGTTCGGGTTCTCGCTGGCCAGCACCATCCGCATCAGCTCCTGCGGCTCGGCGAGCCCACTGGCCTCGATGACGATGACGTCGATACGGGCGGCCGGGTCGGCCAGTCGCTCCAGGTACTCGTCCAGTTCGCTGGCGTCCACGGCGCAGCACAGGCATCCGTTGCCGAGCGAGACGGTGGAGTCGCCGAGCGCTCCGGCGACGGCCATCGCGTCGATCTCGATGGACCCGAAATCGTTGACGATCGCGCCGATCCGGCTGCCTCCGCTGCGGTGCAGCAGATGGTTCAGGAGCGTCGTCTTTCCGGAGCCCAAAAAGCCGGTGAGGACGACAACCGGAATCTGCTGCTCACGCACGTGCGGCCCCTCGCGTCAACTCTCATCAAGGTGGATCAAGTCACTCAAGACGTGTACACATCGCGGGCGACGATGCTGTACGACGATTGAAGACCGCTCCAGGATATGTGCGCGTAGACGCGCCGGTTGGTGAACGATTGTTAGCGGCGCTCGCGGGGCACACATTGGGCACGGCGCAGGGAAATGTGGACGCCCTTTCCTTCCGTGCGCCTCCTCTCCGCCTCCCAGCCGATCAGAGCCGCTCGGGCACCCTGGGAGACGGCAAGCGCCGCCCATCGCTCGCCGGTCCGCGCCCCGTCGCCCCGACCCGACGACCGGCGGACGGTCGCCTGATTCGGGGGTTGACATGACCACACAGAAAAACGGCACAGGAGGGCTCTGTTCCGCGGCCGGGGCAGGACTCGCCCTCGCGGCCGGATGCCTCGCACTCCTGGCCGCCCAGCAGCGCAAATACGCAGAGCTCCGCGCACGGGCGGACCGGACGGAGCGCGCCGAGTGGCGGCGCGCCATGATGGCCGAGCAGCAGGAACTCCAGCTCTATCTGCTCCGGAAGGCGATCGAGGACCCCGATCTCGCGGCGGTCTACAGCGTCGCGGAAGCCGATTCACCCACACAGCGGCGCCAGTTCCTGTACGCCAACGCGCTCTACACCAACGCGGTGCTCGCCTACCGCAGTGGCGTCGTCACCTGGGAGGAACTCCACGGCCACCTGCGGTGGATCTGCACCAACCCGCTCTTCCGCCAGTACTGGCACGCCACCCGCCACCAGCGCGCCAGCCTGAAGGACTCCTCCGACGAAGCCAGGGTGGGCCGGATGACGGACACCATCATCCGCGACCTGGACGAGGCCGACACCGACGAGTACTGGGTGGTGGGTGAACCCCCGCCTGAATCGGACCGGCGTGAACCCCCGCCCAGGTAGGGCCGGTTGGAGCAGCCCGTGTCCAGGGGTGGGATAAGGAGCGGCTAACCTGTCCCCGCCCCGTCGTCCGCATCCCGGAGGGCGGGCGCCACGGCATGTCCACATCTCGGGGCGACGACCCTTCCTGCGTCCGAGCCCCTCCCCCTTTGCCTCATTTGCCTCATTCGCATCACCCTCCAGACCCGACACCCCACTACCGCCCCCTACCCCTGACCGTTCACTCCTCAAGGACCGGGATCCTCTTGAAGATCGTGCGCCGCATCGGTGCGTCACCACGGGAACGTGGCAGTCTCGCCGGCGACACCTGCCCCGACATCTTCGAACTCAGCAGCGGCGACTTCGCCGTCATCGGGACGGAAGCGACAGCGGCGCTCGACGGCGAGCTCCCCCCTGACGCCGCCCGCGCCCCTCACGAACGCATCGTGATCGTCAGCCGCGAGACACTCGTCCGCGCGAAGGCCGACATCCCCAACAGCTGACCGCGGCGCGGAGTGATGACCGGCGCTCACCGCGCCCTCTCCGTCGAGGTCCTCCGGCCACCCCGTTGAGGCCACCTCCGGATGACGAACCCCTCCGCTCGCCCCACCGACCTCGCGCGACGTGAGGCCCGGCGCCAGACCGGCACCGGGCCTCACAGCCGTTCCGGCTCCTGCCCTCAGCTGCCTGAGCCCGCCTGGGCCCGGACGGCCCCCGGCAGGCAGCATCAGGCCTCCGGCGTGGGCGCCTCCGCTCCCTCGGGCACCGGCACCGGAACCGGCGGCACCGGTCCCGCATACCGCGCCGCAGGCCGAATGATCTTCGAGTCCTCCGCCTGCTCGAGGAGGTTGGCGCTCCACCCGACCACCCGCGCGGACGCGAACGTCGGCGTGAACATCTCGCGCGGCAGCCCGCACAGCTCCATGACCACGCCTGCGTAGAACTCCACGTTCGTGTGGAGTTCACGGCCCGGCTTGAGCTCCGCGAGGATCGCCTCGACCTGCCGCTCCACCTCGACCGCGAACGCGACAAGGTCACCGCCGAACCCTTGCGCGATACCGCGGAGCATCCGGGAACGCGGGTCCTCGGTGCGGTACACCGGGTGTCCGAAGCCCATGATGCGCTCCCCCGCGAGGACCCGTTCACGGATCCAGGGGTCGATGCGGTCGGGGGTGCCGATGGCGTCGAGTGTGTCCAGGGCCCGGCTCGGCGCACCACCGTGAAGGGGGCCCGACAGCGCGCCGATCGCGCCCACGAGGCAGGCGGCCACATCCGCGCCGGTCGAGGCGATGACCCGGCCCGTGAACGTGGACGCGTTGAATCCATGGTCGATGGTGGAGATCAAGTACTGCTCGACCGCACGGGCCCGGTCGGCGTCCGGCCGTGAACCTGTCAGCATGTAGAGGTAGTTGGCCGCGTACGGCAGGTCGTCGCGCGGCTCGATCGGGTCGAGGCCCTGGCCCAGCCGGTACAGCGCGGTGAGCAGGGTCGGCACGACGGCGGACGCGGCGAGCGCGTCGGCGCGCCGCCGGTCCCCGTCGATGTCGTACACCGGGCGGAAGCCCTTGGCGGCCCCGAAGAGCGAAAGGGCCGAGCGCAGCCCGGCGAGCGGCCCCGACAGCGCGCTGGCCCGGGCGATGCCGGGCAGGGCCGCCCGCACCTCCTCGGGGAGGTGCCGCAGCGCGGCGGTCTGCCGAACGAAGGCGGGTCGCTGCGTGGCGTCCGGCAGCGAGCCGTGGAACATCAGGTGCCAGACGTCCTCGAAGCTGCGGGTCTGCGCGAGCTCCACGGCGGAGTACTGGCGGTAGTGGTAGAAGCCCTCGCGCCCCCGGACGTCGCCGAGTTGGGTCTCGGTGACGACGACGCCCGCGAGTCCACGTGGGACCTCGACGGGAGCGGTGGGGGTGGCGGCGGAGCCATTGATCGGCATGTTGTTCCTCGACTTCCTCCCTGGACTTGATTCGACTGTCCATGCTTGATTGAGATCCTGTCAATATTGATTGAATCAATATGCCCATGCAGGTATCGGGACATGGATACGGTGACGCCCATGACGGATCAAGAAGCGGGGCCCCGCGCCTCCGCGCGCGAGGACCGCCGCCTCAGCACCAAGGAAGCCGCAGAACTCCTCGGCGTGAAGCCGGAGACCGTGTACGCCTACGTGAGCCGCGGTCAGCTCAGCAGCCGCCGCGGCCCCGGCTCCCGGGGCAGCACCTTCGACCCCAAGGAGGTCCAGGCGCTGGCCCTCAGGAACAGGCGCGAGCCCGCCGCGGCCTCCGGAGCCAACGAGCTCTCCGTACGCACCCGCATCACGCTGATCGAGAAGGACCGCTACTACTTCCGCGGTGTGGACGCGGCGGCGCTTGCTCTGCGCCACTCCTACGAAGAGGTCGCGGAGTGGCTGTGGACCGGCGTGCTGCGGCCGGGCATCCACTTCACCGCGCCCCCGGAGCCGTCCGGCTCTGCCCGTCTGGCCGTGCGCGCGCTGCCGGAGCACTGCGGACCCACGGACCGCCTGCGTGTCGCGGCCATCGCCGCGGGAGCCTCCGACCCGCTCCGCTTCGACCTCTCCGAAGAGGCCGTCATCGGCACGGCCCGCACCCTCATCCCGACCCTCGTGGCCGCGCTCCCGCCCCTCAGGACCGGCCACCGGGACGGCGGACCGCTCGCTGGACGCCTCTGGAGCCGCCTCAGCGGGCACAAGCCCGACGACGCCTCCCTGAACGCCCTGGACACCGCGCTCGCGCTGCTCGTGGACCACGACCTGGCGGCGTCGACGCTCGCGGTCCGCGTCGCGGCATCCGCACGCGCCCACCCGTACGCAGCCGTGTCGGCGGGACTCGGCGTCCTGGAGGGCCCCCTGCACGGCGCTGCCAGCGGCCTCGCCCACCGCATGCTCCTCGAGGTCCTCGACCGCGGCACGGCGGCGCCCGTCGTCGCGAACGAACTGCGCGCGGGCCGCCGCGTCCCCGGCCTCGGCCACCGCGTCTACCAGGGCGAGGACCCGCGCGCGCAGGCACTGTTCGGCCTCCTGGAGACGATGCCGAAGGCCGGCCCGGCGCTGGCGGCGGCCCGGGACGTGGTGGCCACCACAGCCCGCCACACCGACCTGCACGCCAACGTGGACCTCGCGCTCGCCGTCCTCACGGCGTCGTCAGGCATGGCCGCGGAAGCGGGCGAGACTGTCTTCGCCGTGGCGCGCACGGCCGGGTGGATCGCGCATGCCCTGGAGGAGTACGGGGAGCGGCCGATGCGGATGCGCCCCGTGGGGCAGTACGTCGGGACGCGACCGCCCCAGCCGCTGCCGGAGGCGCAAGGCCTTCCCGGAGCGTCCGAGGGACCCGGCGCGACCGGCTCGTCCAACTCATCCGGCTCATCCGGCTCATCCAACAGGTGAAACCGGCTGGTCCGGCCGCGGGTTAGGCTCACCTCTGTGAGTACATGCGCGACCGCCTCGCGGGATCTGGACGAACCTCTGGCGGGCACCGCGGCCACCGCCAGGACCTGGCTGCTCCTGGAACAGCCCGGCCCTTGGGGCGCCAAGGCGCTCACGTCGAGCCATCTCGATCCGGACGTGGGCCGCGCCCTGGAACAGGCGGCCGAGTCGACCGGCGTGCGGGTCGCCCTCATCCGGCGCCCGGGACGTCACGCCGACTGCCACACACCCGCGCGGCACCGCGTCTACGCGGCCCACACCACCCCGGGCAACGCCTGGCTGCGCTCCCATGTCGTGGACGAACCACGGCAGTTGCTGGACCTGGACTTCGCGGCGCTCGGCGCGGGTGACCACGGGGGCTTCGGCACACCGCACACGGGCGAGCCGCTGGCGCTCGTGTGCACGAACGGCAAGCGCGACCGCTGCTGCGCCCTGCTCGGCAGACCGCTGGCCGGTGAACTGACTGCCTCCGGAGAGGAAGGCGTCTGGGAGATCACTCATCTGGGTGGTCATCGCTTCTCCCCCACGCTCCTCGTCCTGCCGCACGGCTACGCGTACGGCCGCACCGGGGCGCACGCCGTCAAGGAGATCCTGCAGGCGGTGCGTGAGGGCTGCGTCGTCACCGAGGGGTGCCGGGGCAACTCCGCCTGGGAACGCCCCGGCCAGGCTGCGGAGCTGGCGGTGCGCACGGCCGCGCGCGAGGACGTGCTGGGGGCGCTCAGCGTCGTGGGCACGACGGGCGGAGCTCCGCGCTGGGAGGTGACGGTCGCCCACACCGACGGACGGCGCTGGCGAGTCACCGTCGCGCAGGGTGCCTCGTTGCCGCCGCGTCCGGAGAGCTGCGGGGCGGCGCTGGGGTCGCCCGCGCGGATGGACGTGATGGCGGTGCGGGAGATCGTGTAGGACCGCTCGGGCGGACCGGGCTCCCGGTGCTCGCGGGCGGGGGTCCAGGTGTAGTGATCGAGTAGGGCCGCCGAGGCGACCTCCTCCCTAAGGTCACGCAGGCCAGTCGGCCGGAGGGCTCCCGGGAGATCCACGCCACACTCCCTTCGGAGCAGGCCGCCCCTCGCCGTACCGTTCGTACACATGAGCCCGACTCCCCCTGCCCGACGTCTGCGCCTCGGCCTGCCGCGGCGCGTCTTCTCGCAGGTGCTGCTGATGCAGCTGGCGATCGCCACCGGGGTGGCCGTGCTCGCCACCGGGCTCTTCCTCGCGCCGCTCAGCGACCAGCTGGACGACCAGGCGATGCGCCGGGCCCTCGCCATCGCGCAGACGACGGCGGCACAGCCCGGGATCGCCGATGACCTGGTCTCCTCGCGCCCCGCGGCCGACGGGCCTGTGCAGTCGGCGGCGGAGCGGATCCGCAAGGCCAGCGGCGCCGAGTACGTCGTGATCATGAACAAGGAGGGTGTGCGCTGGTCGCACACCGACCGCGACGAGGTGGGCAGGGTCGTCTCGACGGACCCCAGCGACGCACTCGCGGGCCGCGACGTCATGGAGATCGACAACGGCACGCTCGGCCGCTCCGCGCGCGGGAAGGTGCCCTTGCGGAACGCGAACGGCACGATCGTGGGCGCTGTCTCCGTAGGCATCGAGTACGACAGTGTGCGCGCCCGGCTGATCCACACGATCCCGAGCCTGTTCGCGTACGCGGGCGGGGCTCTGGCCGTCGGGGCGCTCGCCGCCTATCTGATCTCGCGCAGGGTGCACCGTCAGACCCGTGACCTCGCGTTCTCCGACATCTCGGCGTTGCTCGCGGAGCGCGAGGCGATGCTGCACGGCATCCGTGAGGGGGTCGTCGCCCTGGACCACGGCGGCAGGATCCGGCTGCTCAACGACGAGGCCCAGCGGCTCCTGGGGCTCGGTGCGGAGGCGATCGGGGAGTCCCTGGAGGCGGCGCTCGGCGAGGGCCGCACCGCCGATGTCCTGTCGGGCCGCGTCACCGGCACCGACCTGCTGACGGTACGCGGCCAGCGGGTCCTGGTCGCCAACCGCATGCCCACGGACGACGGCGGCGCCGTCGCGACCCTGCGCGACCGCACCGAACTGGAACAGCTCGGCCGGGAACTCGACTCCACCCGCGGTCTCATCGACGCCCTGCGCGCCCAGGACCACGAGCACGCCAACCGCATGCACACGCTGCTCGGCCTGCTCGAACTGGAGATGTACCAGGAGGCCGCGGAGTTCGTGGGCGAGGTGGCGGGCGCTCACCGGGTGACCGCCGAGCAGATCACCGAGAAGATCCACGACCCGCTCCTGTCGGCCCTGCTGGTCGGCAAGGCAACCGTCGCCGCGGAGCGCGGCGTGACACTCGCCGTCTCGGAGGACACCGCCCTGCCCGACCGGCTCGTCGACCCCGGTGGGCTCGTCACGATCGTCGGCAACCTCGTCGACAACGCGCTGGACGCGGCGGCGCCCCTGCGGCCCGGGGCCGCGGGCGTCGGGCACGCGCGCGTGGAGGTCGCTCTGCGCACCGAGGGACCGGAGGGACGCACGGTAGTGCTTCGGGTACGGGACTCCGGTCCCGGTGTGCCGGCGGAGCAGCGTGAGTCGGTGTTCACGGAGGGCTGGAGCACCAAGGAGCCGCCTGCGCACGGCAAGCGCGGTATCGGGCTCGCCCTGGTGCGCAGGCTCGCCGAGCGGCAGGGCGGCAGGGCGGCGGTCGGTGCGGCGCCCGGGGGCGGCGCCGAGTTCACGGTCGTACTGCCGGAGGGGCTCGCGGAGCCACGGCCGGTGGCAACGGAGGAGGCACGATGATCGAGGTCCTGGTCGTGGACGACGACGTGCGCGTGGCGGACGTCAACGCGGCCTACGTGGAGAAGGTTCCGGGTTTCCGGGTGGCGGGGCGCGCGCACAGCGCCACCGACGCGCTCCGCCTCGTCGAGGAACTGCCGGTCGACCTGGTGCTCCTCGACCACTACCTGCCGGACGAGACAGGCTTGGCCGTGGTCCGCTCGCTGCGTGCGCGCGGCCACCAGACCGACGTGATCATGGTGACGGCGGCCCGCGACGTCGCCACGGTGCAGGCCGCGATGCGCCACGGCGCGTTGCAGTACCTGGTCAAACCCTTCTCGTACGCGGGACTTCGCGCCAAGCTCGACGCGTACGCCACGCTGCGTCGCACTCTCGACGGCGGCGGCGAGGCGGAGCAGGCCGAGGTCGACCGCATTTTCAGTGCACTCTCGGCCACACCGGCGCCGGACCTGCCCAAAGGGCACTCGCCCACGACCGCGGAGCTGGTCCGCAGGGCGCTGATGGCGGCTGAGGGGCCGGTCTCCGCCCAGGAGCTGGCGGAGAGCACCGGCCTGAGCCGGCAGACCGCACAGCGCTATCTGAAGCTCCTGGAGCGCACGGGCCGGGTGCGGCTGAGCCTGAAGTACGGCGACACGGGCCGCCCGGAACACCGCTACGCATGGTCGTCCTCCTGACCTGCTACGCGGCGCCCGCTCCGGTCAGTGAGCGCACTTCCGTCTCCGCGTGCTTGGCCTCGTCCGCCGGATCCGACGAGGTGACCGTGCCGAACCAGCCCGCGAGGAAGCCCAACGGGATCGACACGAGTCCGGGGTTCTCCAACGGGAAGTACTGGAAGTCCACCCCGGGGAAGAGGGAGTTCGCGCTCCCGGACACCACGGGCGACAACACCACGAGCACCAGCGCGGGCAGCAGCCCGCCGTAGACGGACCAGACGGCGCCCCGCGTGGTGAACTGCCGCCAGAACAGTGAGTAGAGCAGCACCGGCAGGTTCGCGGACGCAGCGACCGCGAAGGCGAGTCCGACCAGGAACGCGACGTTGAGGTCGCGGGCGACCAGACCGAGGCCGATCGCGACCGCGCCGATCCCCACCGACGCGACCCGCGCCACCGCGACCTCGCTGTGCGGCTTGGCGTTCTTGCGCCGCAGCGAGGCATAGAGGTCATGAGCCACGGAAGCCGAGGAGGCGAGCGTGATCCCGGCGACCACGGCGAGGATCGTGGCGAACGCGACGGCGGCCACGACCGCGAAAAGAACCGTCCCGCCCGTGGAATCCGCACCGCCGCCCAGATCGAGCGCGAGCAGCGGCACCGCGGTGTTCCCCGCCGCGTTCGAGCCGCGCACCGCGTCGGTCCCGACGACCGCCGCCGCACCGAAACCGAGCACGATCGTCATCAGGTAGAAGCTGCCGATGAGACCGATGGACCAGACGACCGACCGCCGGGCGGCCCTCGCGGTCGGCACGGTGTAGAAGCGCGACAGGATGTGCGGCAGTCCGGCGGTGCCGAGCACCAGCGCGAGACCGAGGCTGATGAAGTCGAACCGTGAGGTCCAGTCCCCGCCGTACTTCAGCCCGGGCGCCAGGAACTGTCCGCCGTGCCCACTGCGGTCGGCGGCCGTCCGCAGCAACTGGTCGAAATCGCCGTGGAAGCGCATCAGGACGAGCACGGTCAGCGCGATCGCCCCGGCCATCAGCAGGACCGCCTTGACGATCTGGATCCACGTGGTGGCCCGCATCCCTCCCATCGACACATAGATGACCATGAGCGCGCCGACGCCGATCACCGTCCAGGTCTGCGCCGCATCGCTCGTCCCGCCCAGCAGCAGCGCAACCAGTGAGCCCGCCCCCACCATCTGCGCCACCAGATAGAGAACGGACACGGTCACCGAGGAAGTTCCCGCGGCGATCCGCACCGGACGCTCCCGCATCCGCGCCGCCACCACGTCGGCGAGCGTGAACCGCCCGCAGTTGCGCACCAGTTCGGCCACCAGGAACAGCACGACGAGCCAGGCCACCAGAAAGCCCACCGAGTACAGCAGCCCGTCGTAGCCGTAGAGCGCGATGAGCCCGGAGATACCGAGGAACGAGGCCGCCGACATGTAGTCGCCCGCGATGGCAAAACCATTCTCCATGGGCGAGAACAACCGTCCGCCCGCGTAGAACTCCTCCGCGGAGCCGTGCCGGTTGCGGCTCACATACGTCGTGATCCCCAGCGTGACCGCGACGAACGCCCCGAACAGGACCAGCGCCAGCGTCTGGTGATCCCCCGTCACCGCTCGGCCCCCTGGCGCAGCTCCTGCTCCCGCTTCTGCTCGAACACGGCCCACCGCAGATCGAGCGCCGCTTTGTCCCGTCGCAGGCGGGCGTGCCGCGCGTACGCCCACGTCAGCAGGAACGTTGTGGCGAACTGCGCGAGGCCCGCGACCATCGCGACGTTCACCGCCCCGTGCACGGGGCGAGCCATCAGATCCGGTGCCGTCGTCGCGGTCACGACGTACGCCACGTACCAGGTGAAGAAGGCGATCACGGCAGGGACCACGAACCGTCGGTACCGACGGCGCACCTCCTGGAAGGCCGCGCTCGCCTGCACTTCCAGGTAGATGTCGGCGGCACTGCGCTCCGGCGCGGCGGTCGGGGCCGGTGCGGCGGGCACCGTGGGTGCGCCGGTGCCGTCCAGCTCGCCCCATCCGGAGGCCAGCTCGTCGTACCACGGATCCTTCAGATCACCGGGCCGGGACCGACCGGCGTCGCGGCCGTCGTGCTTCTCCACCGAACTCTCCTTGTCCGCGGCCTGATTCGGCCGCGTGCCCAAGGATGGACAGATCGGGAAGATCCGTGACTCTTGTCTCCCCGCTCTTCACCCCATCAGGTGACGCGGGCTCCTCACCGCCGTGTCCTGCCCGGAGGCTGAGCGAGGCCGTGCCGGTAGGCGTAACGCACCGCCTGCGCGCGGTCCTTGAGACCCGCCTTGGCGAAGAGGTTGTTGATGTGGGTCTTCACCGTGGCGGTGGAGACGTGCAGCGCCCGCGCGATCTCCTGGTTCGTCATTCCTTCCGCGATCAGCGCTACCACCTCTGTCTCGCGCGTGGTCAGCCCGTCGGGCGGCTCCGCGGGGCGGGTGGCTTCCGTCGGCTCCGCGAGCCGCTCGAGGAGGCGTCGCTGGATCTTCGGCGAGAGCCCCGCGTCCCCCGAGAGCACGTCCTCGACGGCCCGCACGATCTCCTCACCGCCCGCGTCCTTGGTGAGGTAGCCCCGTGCCCCGGCCTTGAGCGCCGGGAACAGCGACTCGTCGTCGGCGTACGTCGTGAGCACCACGACCTGCGTGCCGGGATACTGCGACCGGATCCGCCGCGTGGCCTCCGCGCCGTCGCAGCGCGGCATCCGCAGGTCCATCAGGACCACGTCCGGCGAGAGTTCCGCGACGAGCCGCACGGCCTCCTCCCCGTCACCCCCGGAACCAATGACCTCGATGCCCGGCAGCAGCCCCAGCAGCATCACGATCCCCTCACGCACCACGGTCTGATCGTCGACCACGACCACCCGCGCGGGCGGCCTGCCCCCACCACCCGTGCTCGCGCCCTGCGGAACCACGGCCTCCCCGCCGCTTCCCGCACCTCGCCGACCCGCGACACCAGCACCAGCACCAGCACCAGCACCAGCACCAGCACCAGCACCAGCACCAGCACCAGCACCAGCACCAGCACCAGCCTCGTCGGGCCCGTCGTTCCTCGTCATCCCGGCACCTTCAACCGCACCGCGAAGCCTTCCTGTTCCGGCCCCGCCTCCAGCGAGCCGCCCAACAGCTCGGCGCGCTCCCGCATCCCCAGCAGACCGTACCCGGCTCCCGAAGCGGCGAGTTCCCCCGACGAACCGCCCGAGTCCCGCACGTCCAGCGTCACCTCCCCCTCCCCGTACTCGAGGAGGACCGTCACCTCGGCCCCCCGCGCGTGCTTGCGCACGTTCGTCAACGCCTCCTGTGCCACTCGGCGCACCGCCTGTGACGCTTCCGCCGTCAGTACCCGCCGCTCCCCCGCGACCGTCACCGACGCCCCGTCCGACGCCACCAGTTCCCGCAGGAAGTCCTCCACCGGCGTCATCTCACCACGCAGCGCCGACAGTGCCTGGCGAGTCTCGGCCAGTCCTTCCGACGCCATGGACCTGGCTGCCACCACACGTCCGAGGATCTGCTCCCGGCTGCCCTCGCCCTCGATCAGCAGTCGGGCTGCCTCCAGGTGGACGAGCTGGGCGGAGAGGCTGTGCGCCAGCACGTCGTGGATCTCCCGGGCGATCCGCCCCCGCTCGGCCAACGCTGCCGACTCGGCCTCGGCCACACGTGCCGCCCGCTCCTGGGCGAGCAACCGCTGGGCGTTGCCCCGGGCTTCCGCGTCCAGCCGCAGCACGTACCCGGCGAGGGCGAGCCCCGTGGTGACGGCCGCCGTCGTCGGCCAAGGGTCCTCGTTCACCAGGGCGAACGACCCGAGTGCCGTCCCTGTGGCGATCACAGCCGCCCCCAGGGGCAACCGCTCCATCGACATGACGGCGGCAGCGCACCACAGCACGGCCGCCGGAAGGTCGAAGCCCGTCGCATGGGCCGCGAAGCCCACCGCCACAACGACACCGATCGACCCCAGCGACAGCCACAGCCGCCGCTCCAGCGTGGCGCGGAAGAACACCACGAGCGATGCCCCGCAGACGACGATGGCGACCAGCCCCAGCGCGATCCCCCAGCCCGGGACCCCGCCCCGGAACAGCGTGCTCCACAGCAGCAGGCTGATGAACACCGCACGCACGAACCAGCTGAGCAGCCGCCGGGGGCGGGTCATCCTCTCGCTGGACAGGGCCTCTCGCGACGGCCAGCGCGTCCAGGTGTCGAGCGTGACGGACGCCCCGTCTCCACGAGGAGCCCCGTGGCCGGCTGGGTCTGTCCCCGTCAGTGTGGGCATTTCGTCACCGTACGCCGCCTGCCAGGGCCGTCGCCGGGTGCAGGGCCCTGGCCCGCAGTTCCAGGACGCCGGCGCGCACCAGCAGTGACGCGGCCAGCGCAACCAGGAGCGCGCCGGAACCCTGGTGGATGCCGATGAGGAGACCTGCCCCCATGAGTCCGAGCCGGGCGGTTATGCCGACGACCCAGACGACCGCTGTGGATCTGGTGCCGCGTGTCCACACGGACCCGTCCTGCTCCGTCCAGACGCGGCTGGTCCAGGCCCAGGCGGCACCCATCAGCAGCCCCACGACGATCTCACCGCCGAGGAGCACGAGGGAGGCCGTCTCATGCTGGGTGTCGACGACACCGGATCCCCTGAGGCCGACGTAGCCGAGCAGGACTGGCAGCAGCCACCAGCGTTTGGAGCCCGACATGCGCTGTGGCTGCGTCTGGCGTCTGACGATGAGAACGACTGCGGCGAGGATCAGCAGCGCGTTGGCGAACCCGGGCATCACGGCCTCCGATGGCATGCGCGGACAGGAAGACGACTGCGGAAGCACGCCTTCGGTACGCCTTCGACGCTACGGAATCAGCCTGGTCGGAGAATCGGAGCGAGGGTGGATCACGGGTGGATCCGGGATCTCCACCCATGGGTGGAGACGCCCGTGAAGAAGGCCATCGGGCGCGCAGAATGGGCGCCCCGAGCGCTCCGGACGCCCCACAGAAGGACGCACCCGGCGCACCCGGGGCACTCACACTTCACACGCGCCGCACGGGCCTCACGCACCGCACGCGCCACACAGGCCTCACGCGTCGATGCGCGACCGATCCAGCGTCGCCGCCGAGCTCGTGATGAACTCCTTGCGCGGCGCGACTTCGTTGCCCATGAGGAGGTCGAAGACCTGCTCCGCCGACTCGAGGTCGGAGATGTTGATCCGGCGCAGGGTGCGATGCCGCGGGTCCATCGTCGTCTCGGCCAGCTGGTCGGCGTCCATCTCGCCCAGGCCCTTGTAGCGCTGGATGGAGTCCTTGTACCGCACGCCCTTGCGCTCGAACTCGAGGAGGGTGTCGCGTAGCTCGCGGTCCGAGTACGTGTAGACGTACTTGTCCTGGCCCTTCTTGGGCTGGATCAGCTCGATCCGGTGCAGCGGCGGCACGGCGGCGAACACGCGGCCCGCCTCGACCATGGGCCGCATGTAGCGCTGGAACAAGGTCAGCAGCAGGATGCGGATGTGCGCGCCGTCGACATCAGCGTCGACGAGCAGGATGATCTTGCCGTAGCGGGCCGCGTCGATGTCGAAGGTCCGGCCGGACCCGGCTCCTATGACCTGAATGATCGCGCCGCACTCGGCGTTCTTGAGCATGTCCGAGACCGAGGCCTTCTGGACGTTGAGGATCTTGCCGCGGATGGGCAGCAGGGCCTGGAACTCGGAGTTCCGGGCGAGCTTGGCGGTGCCGAGGGCGGAGTCTCCCTCGACGATGAACAGCTCGCTGCGGTCGACGTCGTCGCTGCGGCAGTCGGCGAGCTTCGCGGGCAGCGAGGAGGACTCCAGGGCAGTCTTCCGGCGCTGGGCGTCCTTGTGCTGGCGGGCCGCGATGCGTGTGCGGGCGGCGGCGACGGCCTTCTCCATCACGGCGCGCGCCTGCGCCTTGGCGTCACGCTTGGTGGACGTCAGGAACGCCTTGAGTTCCTTGGCGATGACGTTGGCGACGATGCGGTTGGCCGCCGAGGTGCCGAGGACCTCCTTCGTCTGCCCCTCGAACTGCGGCTCCGCGAGGCGCACGGTGACGACGGCGGTGAGGCCTTCCAGGGCGTCGTCCTTGACGATGTCGTCCTCGGCGACGCGGAGCAGCTTCTGCGCGCGCAGTGCCTCGTTCATCGTCTTCGTGAGTGACCGCTCGAAGCCGGTCACGTGCGTGCCGCCCTTGGGCGTGGCGATGATGTTGACGAAGGACCTGACCGTCGTGTCGTACCCGGTGCCCCAGCGCAGCGCGACGTCCACGCCGAGCTCCCGCGTGACTTCGGTCGGCGTCATCTGGCCGTGGTCGTCGAGGACGGGCACGGTCTCCTTGAAGGTGCCCTGGCCGGAGAAGCGGAGGACGTCGCAGACGGCCTTGTCCTGCGCCAGGTATTCGCAGAACTCGCTGATCCCGCCGTCGAAACGGAAGGATTCCTCGCCCTTGGTGCCACCTTCACCGAGGCCGAACTCGTCACGCACGACGATGGTCAGCCCGGGTACCAGGAAGGCGGTCTGACGGGCGCGCTGATGGAGGTTCTCCAGACTGAGCCTGGCGTCCTTGAGGAAGATCTGGCGGTCGGCCCAATAGCGCACGCGCGTGCCGGTGCGGGTCTTGGGGATCTTCTTGACCTTGCTCAGCCGTGCCGCCGGGTCGAACGCCGCGTCCGCCCCGGGCTTGGCGAAGGCTCCGGGGACACCGCGCCGGAAGCTGATGGCGTGCGTGTGCCCGGCGCGGTCCACCTCGACGTCGAGACGGGCCGACAGGGCGTTCACCACGGAGGCGCCCACGCCGTGCAGACCGCCGGAAGCCGCGTACGAGCCGCCGCCGAACTTGCCACCCGCGTGCAGCTTGGTCATGACGACCTCGACTCCGGAGAGCCCCGTCTTGGGCTCGACGTCGACCGGGATGCCGCGGCCGTTGTCCCGGACCTCCACGGAGGCGTCGTCGTGGAGGATGACCTCGATGTGGTCGCAGTACCCGCCCAGGGCCTCGTCGACCGAGTTGTCGATGATCTCCCAGAGGCAGTGCATCAGGCCGCGGCTGTCCGTCGACCCGATGTACATGCCCGGACGCTTACGGACGGCTTCGAGCCCCTCCAGGACGAGAAGGTGCCGCGCGGTGTAGTTGGAACCGTCCCGGTCTGCTCCGGTCAGCAACGCTGTGGACGGCACGGACGTCTCGGCGGTCACGCGGTTCGCTCCTCGCTGAATTTCAAGGGAGGCCCTTTGGGGTAAGGGCCCGGCTTCTACTGCCCGTCAGAGGGTACCGAGGCCTGGTAGAGCCGTTGTCACGCCACCCTCGACTCGGCCCAGACTAGTCCAGAAGCGTACGCGTGTTCGATCGCTCGATGGGGTGAAGCACACATCACGTTCCCTTCCAGGCATGAACCATTTAGGCTCCGGGCACGTCCTCATGAACAACCGGCAAGCCAGCCGGCACGGACCTGACCTGACAGACAGCGCGAAACCGTACGACAGCAATACGGCACATTCGCCGCCAACCGGCAGCAGACAGCCACCCCGAATGAAAATTTCGAGGAAAAGCCACGAGCGGGAACGTTTTCGGCCTGGTTGGATGTTGACCCTGGTACGACAGCTCGTCGAGCTAGAGAAGAGGCGACGTGACTACTGTTCTGACCCCCGCGAGCCCCCTGACGGCCGCTGACCGCTGCGACCGCTGCGGCGCACAGGCGTACCTGCGCGTCGTCCTGTTGAGCGGCGGTGAACTGCTCTTCTGCGCCCACCACGGTCGCAAGTTCGAGCCGGAACTCAAGAAGATCGCCGCCGAGATACAGGATGAGACGGAGCGCCTGACCGCTGTGCCGGCCAGCTCATCCGAAGAGGAACGCTGAAGCCTCGCACGACGACGAGCGAGCGCCGGACCACCAGACCGGCGACCGGGCGGCTGCCCCTGTAACCCCAGGGGCAGCCGCCCGCTCTCGTTCCTCAGGGGCCCCGGGAACCCGCGATCCCCGGCCGACCGTCCCGCCCGGGCGGTCCCGGCGCCCAACGAGCCCGTACGGGCCGCCCAGCGCCCCGCACGGGCCGTTCACTCACTGGCCCTGTCTCATGCCCTGTCTCATGGCCCGCAGGACGTCCGAGATCCGGGTGTACACCCCCGGGCTGCCCGCGCGGCCGCAGCCGTCCCCCCACGACACCAGCCCGATGAGACGCCCCCGCGCGACCAGCGGCCCACCGCTGTCGCCCTGACAGGCGTCCCGGCCACCCTGCGGTTCCCCCGCACAAACCATGGAAGCGGCCATGTACGTGCCGTCAGCACTACCGGGATAGGCCTCCTCGCACACCTCGTCCGCAAGGACCGTCACGTCAGCGGCACGCAGCGACCGGGCGTAGTCGCCCCGCCCCGTGGTGTCACCCCAGCCGTACACCGTGGCGCTCGTACCGGCGTTGTAGGCGGCGTCTCCGGCACCCGCTGTCCCGATCACGTGACTCTGCGGCAACGGCTGCGCGAGGGTCAGCACCGCGAAGTCACCGGCGTTGGTGTAGCTGTCGTAGTCCCGGTTGATCCGCACGCGGCTCACGGAGATCTCGCTCCCCGCGTTCGTGGCCAGATCCTCTCGGTCGGTGATGACCTTGAGGTCCCGTACGTCACCGACGGGCACCCCGAGGACTTCCTCGCGCATGCAGTGCGCCGCGGTGAGGACCGTCGAGCGCGCGATCGCGACACCGCCGCAGAACTGGCCCGACCGCGTACCTCCGAACCGGTCACGGCTCGCGAGGGCCACCGTCCACGGACTGTCGGCCACCCGCACCGGCTTGCCTCCGATGATGACGCTGTCGGCCGCCGCAGGGGCCGTGCCGGCCAGCGGCAGCGCGGCTGCCGCGACCCCCAGGACCAGCGCGGGCACCAGCGATCGGGCGATGGGTCGACGCATGCGATCTCCTCACTCCGGGTTGCAATCGCACACCCAGAGTCAGCTACGGTCCCATGCCCCGCACGTGCGCCACGCGGGCAGGCGAAAGGCCCGGGGTCCCGTGCGGGACTCCGGGCCTTTCCGGGGCACTGTGACGCGGCTCAGTCCAGGTAGTCGCGCAGGACCTGCGAACGCGACGGGTGGCGCAGCTTCGACATCGTCTTCGATTCGATCTGGCGGATGCGCTCGCGCGTCACTCCGTAGACCTTGCCGATCTCGTCGAGGGTCTTCGGCTGACCGTCGGTGAGACCGAACCGCATGGAGACGACGCCCGCCTCGCGCTCGGACAGGGTGTCGAGCACGGAGTGGAGCTGCTCCTGGAGCAGCGTGAAGCTGACCGCGTCGGCCGGAACGACGGCTTCGGAGTCCTCGATGAGGTCACCGAACTCGCTGTCGCCGTCCTCGCCCAGCGGCGTGTGCAGGGAGATGGGCTCCCGGCCGTACTTCTGGACCTCGATGACCTTCTCCGGGGTCATGTCGAGTTCCTTGGCCAGCTCCTCCGGGGTGGGCTCGCGGCCCAGGTCCTGGAGCATCTGGCGCTGCACGCGTGCGAGCTTGTTGATGACCTCGACCATGTGCACCGGGATGCGGATGGTGCGGGCCTGGTCGGCCATGGCGCGGGTGATGGCCTGACGGATCCACCAGGTGGCGTACGTGGAGAACTTGTAGCCCTTGGTGTAGTCGAACTTCTCGACCGCGCGGATCAGACCGAGGTTGCCCTCCTGGATGAGGTCCAGGAAGAGCATGCCGCGGCCGGTGTAGCGCTTGGCGAGGGAGACCACCAGGCGGAGGTTGGCCTCCAGGAGGTGGTTCTTGGCGCGGCGGCCGTCCTCGGCGATGATCTCCAGCTCGCGCTTGAGCTTCGGCGCCAGCTTGTCCGCGTTGGCCAGCTTGTCCTCGGCGAACAGGCCCGCCTCGATGCGCTTGGCGAGCTCGACCTCCTGCTCGGCGTTGAGCAGGGGGACCTTGCCGATCTGCTTCAGGTAGTCCTTGACCGGGTCGGCGGTGGCGCCCGCGGCGGCGACCTGCTGTGCGGGCGCGTCGTCCTCGTCCTCGTCGGAGAGCACGAAGCCCTGCGCGCCCTCCTCCGCGGGCTCGCCCTCGCCGGGCTTGCCGGCGGCAGGGGTCTCCTCGGTGGCCTCCTCGTCCAGGAGCTCACCGGCTTCCTTCTTGGAAGCGGTCTTCTTGGCCGCCGTCTTCTTGGCGGTCGTCTTCTTGGCGACGGCCTTCTTGGCGGTCGCCTTCTTGACAGCGGCCTTCTTGGCCGTACCGTCCTCGGCGGCTTCGGCGGCGACCGGCTTCTCGGGCGCGGCCGCGGAGGTGGCCGGCTTCGCCGTGGTGGTCTTGGCCGCGACCGTCCTGGTCGCGGTGCGCTTGGCCGGGCTCTTCGCTGCGACGCTCTTGCGGGGGCGCTTGGGCTCCGCGGCACTGACCATCAGCGTCACACCCTCTTCCTCGAGGATCTGGTTGAGGCTGCGCAGAACGTTCTTCCACTGAGTGGCCGGGATCTGGTCAGCTTCGAAGGCACGACGAACGTCGTCGCCGGCGATCTGCCCATCAGCCTTTCCCCGCTCGATGAGCGCCATGACAGAGACGGATTCGGCGATCTCCGGCGGGAGCGTACGGGATGTGCTGGCCGACACGAACAACCTCTCGGAACGTTGGAAAACGGCTTCCGGCCCCGTCCACTGTGGACCGGAGCCGACGACCGACGGCTGGGGATTTGGGCCGACGGCGCGGGCGGGGCCGTGGAGCTCGGACAGCGCCGTGAACGACGGCTGTATTCCCTCCTCGGCTATCACCTCTTAGGTCATCGCGCTGTTCGTAGGAGCGTTACGCCCAATCTACGTGGCCCGAGTCACACCTCGTAAGCACTCAAAAGCCTCTAGATGCGGTCAGAAGCGACGAGGGTTCAGTCATCCTCCCGTCGGATGCGCACGTCGGCGCCCTCATGGACGGGCTTGTGGCGACCCACTCACGGCCGCATCACCATTCCCCGGCATGCATCAACATCCTTCGATGTCCGCCGACGTCCGTGGGGTGTACGCCAGCATCCCTTTGTGTACGTCAGCGTCCTTCGGCTCGGACCGGTACGCCACCCGGGCGCCAGGGCTCGCGGCCGCTGACCCCGTACGCAGTCATCGGCTTCCCGCGATTCGCCGCGTCATTCCCCGCCACTGCCGCCGGACCCGCCCTGCCCCTGACGGAGCGCGGGAGTCCGGCGGCACGGGCGGCGGTGTCGAGGCAGCGAAACGATGCTGCGGGGGCGGGCACGGGACGCGCGCTGACGCGGGAGGGGTCAGTGCTCGCGAGGAGCGGGCACCACGCGCTCCACTTCCGGATGCACGGTGAGCAGCTGCCGCATGGCGGCCTCGGCACCGGCTCCGTCGCCCGCCGCGAGGGCGTCGACGATCCGGGAGTGGTGCACCAGGGAAGCCTCGGTCGGGCGGTCGCAGCCGGTGACGGGTCCTCCGGAGACGTGGAGTGCGGCGGAGACGATGCCGGAGAGGTGCTCCAGCATGCGGTTGCCCGCGACCTGGATGAGCAGCGAGTGGAACTCGGCGTCCGCGCGGGAGAAGGTGATCGAGTCGCCCTGGGCCAGCGCGTGCCCCATGATCTCCACCATGTCGGCGAGCCGCTGCTGCACCTCCTCGCGGCCGTGCCCGGCGGCGAGGCGGGCGGCCAGGGGCTCGATGGTCCAGCGCAGCTCGCTGAGTTCGCGGCGCTGGTCGTCACGCTGCGGGCCGAACGCCCGCCATTCGATGATGTCCGGGTCGAGCAGGTTCCAGTCGCTGACCGGGCGGACCCGCGTGCCGACGTTCGGGCGGGCGCTGACGAGGCCTTTGGCCTCCAGTACGCGCAGCGATTCGCGGACGACGGTGCGGGAGACCTCGAACCGCTGGCCGATCTCCTCCGGGACCAGGGGCCGGTCGGCTCCGAGGTCACCCGAGACGATCATCTGGCCCAGCTGCTGGACCAGTTGGCCGTGCAGTCCGCGGCCGCGGTTGCCTGCGGCTCGTCGTCCCACGCGGCCCAGGTCCTGGTCCGCGCCGTCCCACAGGGGGGCGACCACGCGGTCGGCGCCGGGAGCCTCCGCGTAGGGGTAGCGGTCGAGATCGCCCGCCGGACCGGCGAGGCCGGCGTCTGCGGAACGGGCGGTGGTCATCATGGTGTGCGCAAGGGTACTCACGGATGAGTTGTCGGCTTGGCCCTCAAGTCCCTTGAGGTCTTTGGTGAAAAGCACACGAAAGGGTGATCGCTTACCTCGCTCCAATTGACGCGTTATCGGAAAGAAGTGGCCGCCTCACGGAGAGTTGCGCGCAATGCGGGAACGAAAGCCAGCAGATTGCGGTCACCTCGCCCTGTTTCGCGTCGCCGTGAGCACATAAGCGCAGAGCAGAGCCGTGACGGACAACATCATTGCGCCGCCGACGGGTTGAGCCACCATCCGGAATCCCCCGGCCAGATACCGCTCGACCCCGAAGGGCCATTCCACGAGCGCGAGCTGACGCAATCGCCCTGGCAGACCGACCGCCGATCGCACAGATGGGCCCGCGAGCCCTTTCTGTACGAGGGGTACGACGACAACCGGAACGGCGACGACGGCGGCGAGCCCGGCGGTGGTGGAACGGAACACACCGGCCGCCAGAACCCCCGCCCAAGCGCAGCCGATCATGAAGGTGATCCAACTCGCGCTCAAGGAAAGCCAGTCAGCGGGAACTCCGGTGAGCTCCGGTCCGTATACGAGGTGGAGCACGGCGGCGTCGCAGCCCACGGTCAGGGCGGCGAGGAGCAGGGCGGTGGCTGCGGCGACCACGAGTTTCGCGGCGAGGAGTCCGAGGCGGCGCGGGACGGTGCCTCGGTCCGTGGCGAGGGCGGGGTGGCGGAACTCCTCACCGAAGGCGAGTGCGCCCAGAAGACCGGCTCCGAGCGCCGCGGGCGGCAACGGAAGTTCCGTGGGCCAGGCCGCAAGCAGCCGGGGCTGCGGTGTGTGCCCGGTGCGGCCGAGGAAGACGCACAGCAGCGCGGATACGACGATGACGGCGGCCACCGTGAGGTACCCCGTGCCGATTCCGGTGGCACGGCACAGCTCGTAGCGCAGGGGGCGCAGAGGGCCGCGCGCCGGGCGGACGGCGATGGGGGGCGGCAGAGGCGACGTGGGGGGTGGGGAGGGCCGGGACGAGGATCGGTGCGGATTCGAAGCCTGGGGCCGGGGCTCCCCGGGGGTCTGCGGGGCGGTCGCGGAGGCGGGTGCATCATCGCCGTCCAGTGGGCGGAGCGGGATGAGGCGGGGTGAGGGTGCGGCTGGACGTTCCGGCTGATCCTGTGGCTCGTCCCGTGACATCTCCCGGGCCCCGGTGGCGGACGTCTCGGCCCGCGCGGCGGGCTCCGCCTCTGCGCCAGGGTCCGCCGGAGGCTCCGCGTCAGGCTGGACGGCTCTGGCGTCCTCCCTTTCGCCGGAGGGGAGTTGAGCGGTCGACGCCGGGTCCGGCGAAGGCGCCAACGGGAGGGGGACGTCCGGCGAGTGGGTGACTTCCGGCAGGACGACGCCGCCACCTCGCGGGGTGCGCAGGGGGCTCCCGGTGGGTGTGCCGGGCTTGCACTCCGGCGCTGTCGGCTTCGACTCCACCTCCGGCTCACGCTCCGCACCCGAGATCCGCCCGATGCCCGCCGACGCCCCCGCGTCCCCGATCTCGTCCGCCAGATGATGAACGAGAACGCCGTGCCTGAACGCGACCTCGCCCACATCCGCGCACGTGCTGCCGTACACCGCAAGCCTGTTGCCGTCCTCCTCCACCACCTCCACGCGCCTTCGGCGTGCGCGCGCCTCCTTGGTCAGCAGGGCGGCCAGACGCGCGGCGTGCGGCGTCCGGACTGCCACGCGGGGTCGCAGCCTGGTGCGGGCGAACTCTCCTGCCTCCTGGTCGGCGACGACGCGTCCGGCGTCGAGCGTGACGACCCGGTCAGCGGTACGCGCGGCTTCCTTGGCGTCGTCGGTGGTGTACAGGACCGCGCCGCCACGGGCCGCGTGCGCCCGTAGGAAGCTGTGCAACCAACTGCTCTCCCGGGCCGAAAGCCCATCGGCTGGATCGTCCAGGACAAGGGAGTGCGGGTCGGCGAGCAGGGCGCAGGCAAGCGCGAGTCGGCGGTCCATGCCGCGTGAGAGCGTGCCGAGCGGCTGCTCGCGGAGGCTGACGAGCCCGACGGCCTCCAGGACGTCGTCAGCACGCAGTGCCGGCACGCCGACGGCGGCACAGAGCATCCGCAGTTGGCCTCGCACCGAGCGGGCCGGATGACCGGGGACTTCACCGAGCAGCACACCCACCTCCCGGGAGGGGTGCGCGATGCGGTGCAGAGGGCGACCCCTGAAGTAGGTGATCCCGCGGCCCTGTTGGAGTTCGAGCATCAACCTGAGCACCGTCGTCTTGCCCGCGCCGACGGCGCCGAGCAGCGCCGTGACACGGCCCGCGTGCGCCTCGAAGGACACGTCGTCGACAGCGGGCGGGAGCTCCTTGCGACTCTTGCTGGTCAGTCCGATGGCCTGGATCATCGCTTCTCTCGCGGGATGTGCGACCGCTCGGCGGCCGGGGCGAGTCCGCCGGATCGGGGACGGACGAACCCCGTGGGTACCGCAGCAAGATAACGCGACATTTCCGGCTTTTCGCTCAGGGCATGAGCCGCGGGTGTCAACCGCGGTGCCTGAGACGTCGAGCGGCCCACCCCGTCAGGCAGCCAGGAACGGGCGGTACGCGGCCCAGGGGCCCTCAGACGTCCGGTCGCAGCATCGGCGGGTTGAGGAGCGTGGCGCCCCCCGCCCGGAAGAGCTGAGCCGGTCGGCCGCCCTGGCGGGTCGTCGTGCCGCCGGTGGGGACGAGGAAGCCCGGCGTGCCCGTCACCTTCCGGTGGAAGTTGCGCGGGTCGAGCGCCACGCCCCACACGGCTTCGTAGACCCGGCGCAGTTCACCGACCGTGAACTCGGGCGGGCAGAACGCCGTGGCCAGGGAGGAGTATTCGATCTTCGAACGGGCGCGCTCCACTCCGTCGGAGAGGATCTGCGCGTGGTCGAACGCGAGGGGCGTCGCCTGTTCGCCCTCGCGGCCGTACCCGCCTTGGGCCAGCAGGGCGTCGACCGGCGCCCAGCGCGCGCTGTTCGCGTCACCGCCCGCTCTGGGCGCGGGCAGGTCGGGCGCGAGCGCGAGGTGCGCGACACTGACCACTCGCATGCGCGGATCCCGCTTCGGGTCGCCGTAGGTCGCCAGTTGCTCCAAGTGCGCCCCATTGGCCTGAACCGGGCTGTCCGGATCATGGGCGCAGAGCCCTGTCTCCTCGACCAGCTCCCGCGCCGCTGCCGCCGAAAGGTCCTCGTCGGGCCGTACGAACCCGCCGGGCAGCGCCCAACGCCCCTGGAACGGTGACTCACCGCGACGCACGGCCAGCGCGCACAGCGCGTGGCGACGCACGGTCAGCACGACCAGGTCGACGGTGACAGCAAAGGGCGGGAAGGCCGACGGGTCGTAGGGCGACATGCCGCGATCATAGTCGTCTGCCTGACGATAAACACCTCCTACGTCATCTCCCGCACCATCTACTTCCGGCCCCGCTTCCCGGGGTCCTCGGCCGTCGCCCGCCGCACCCTCCACACCGTCGTCCAGCGCTCTCACACCCCCAACTGCAGCCGGTCGGCCGCTTCCTCGACCATGGCGAGCCCGAGCCTGCTGACCCGTACCGAGAACGGGGCTCCCGCCACCCGCAGCGCCGTCAGCCCGAGCTCTCCCAGGGGGGCGCTGCGGACGGGGTTCAGCGTGACCGTGCCCGCCGGGGCGTCGGGGCGGATTCCGGCGAGCACCGTCAGGAGCTGGACCCCGGCGGCCGCGGTCATCGCCGCCGGGCGGCACGCCGCCGGGTGCGGCAGCGGTGCACCGCCTTCCGCGCGTTGCTCGCTCGCGTACATCTCGGGCAGGCGATGGCCGAAGGTCTCAGCCGCGGCGAGCACTCCGCGCAGCAGTGACCCCGCTTCCTTCTCGTAACCCGCCGCGGCCAGTCCCGCGACCGCGACGGCCGTCTCGTGCACCCGCACCGCCCCGCTCCGGTGCCCGAACGGGTTGTACGCGGCCTCTTTCACGCCCATGCTCCGCAGTCCCCAGCCAGAGTCCATGGCCGGGCCGCCGAACAACCTGGCGACCTGTTCCGTCTGCACCTTGTCGAGCAGGCCGGGTGCGAGGGCCCCGGACCCGAGCAGTCCCGTGTCCAGGAGGTGGGCCGCGCTCCCGGTGAGGTACGGAACCAGTCGGCCGTCCGACAACCGTGCCGCCGCGGGCCTGCCCCCTGCCCGGTCGGCCGCCCAGAACTCCTTCCGGAACCGGGCGCGCAGCCGCCCCGCCCACTCCCGCAGCTCGCCGGCGCCCGCACGTCCATGGGCGTCGAGCAGGTCGGCGCCGAGCAGCGCCGCACGGTGGGCGTGGGCCTGGGTCTCGCAGCGTGCAGGGCCGCCGGGGTGGGGGTCCTGGAGGAAGTCGCTGCTGTCGACAGCACCGAGGAGCCACCGCAGGCACCGCTCCGCGGGCGCCAGCAACTCCTCCACGTCGGCTTCCGGCGCCCCCCAGCGCCAGGCCTCGGCCAGGAGCGCAGGGAACAGGAGCGTGGCTTCGATGCCCGTGCAGCCGGGCGGCAGCAGTGGTCCCGCGTTGCGCATCGGTCCCGGGATCATGCCCGCCCGGGACCCCGGTGCGCTGATCTGGCTGCGGGCGAGGGTGCGCAGTGTGCCGACGGCGAGCCGGGTGCCGAGCGGCAGGGCCATCCGGGCCGCCATCAGCGCTTCGGCGGGAGCGAGACCGCAGCGCCAGGGTGCCCCGGCCGCCACGTACACGTCGGTGGGATGCGCGGGGTCCCGCAGCAGCAACGCCCTCAGGTCCGCGGTGGAGGTCTCCAGGAGCCGCCCCACCGTCGGCTCGTCGCCGACCGCACGGGCCGGGGACAGCGGGCTGCTCGCGCCGTGTCCCACCGGCCGCACCGGCCCACCGCCGTCCGGGCGCACCCGCAGCTCCACACTCTGGCTGCCTCCCGGGGGCAGCTGCACCTCCCAGCGGAGCAGCCCGGCGGAGGCCAACGCATCCTTGGGCGCCGGAACGGCGGTGACGACGCAGTGGCCCTTCCCCGAGGACCAACGCATGCCGGAGTCGTGGACGCTGGCCGGCAGTTCCGGGCCTGCTCGGCCCGAAGCGACCGCGCCCAGTTCCGCGAGGTCCGTGCCGAGCGACACCTCGACGGGCAGCCGCAGGGGACGGCTGGCCGCGCTGTGCAGCGTGATCCGCTCCGTGCCGTCCGCGTGCCGGGTCCGCTCCACGACGACGTCCGGATCCGGCCCGCCTTCGGTGGACGGCAGGACCGTGGCCACGAAGCGAGCGCTGTCGGCCGACAGCATCCGCGCCTGCACGGCGACTGGTTCCCGCCCGGCCACACGCACCTGGCAGCGTGACAGCATGCGTCGGCCCGAGCGGTAGAACCCTTCGAGCCCCCGGCCGTTCAGTTGCCCTTGGTCCGTGGAGACGGCCAACGCGGGCAGCGCGACACAGACCAGCGAGGCATGCACGGGCGGCAGCGCGCCCGGACGACGTGAGACGGCGGCGGGAGCCTGTCCGGCGGGTGGGCGCCGGGCAGCCGGGGCGGGCAGGCGGATGTTGTTGTCCTGCCCGCCGTCGGATCTCTTGGACCTGCCGGAGAGGCCGGACAAGCCGGTGGCAGGAGACGGGGCGGGAACGTGCATGGGGCGGCCTCTTCTGCGTTGTCTGCGCTGCGGAGACTCGGTCGCGGTGCAGCGGCGCGACCCGGACGTGGGTACCGCCACTCAGGTGAACGGGCCTGGGCCGCCCCAAGTCACGCACACACCGCAGGAAGCCGCCCATACGGCGGCGCACTGCCGCGACGGCCGCCACGGCCCGGGCCCGCACCGGTCGCCGACTCCGGCGCCCGTCTCCCGTGTTCACCTGCGGTTCCTCGTGTCCCGCCGGGCAGAAGGCCGCCGGTGCCGCGGCCCCGTTCCCGCGGCACCGCCCGGGCGGGCCCTCCCGGTGGAACGGGAAGCACGGCGGCAGGCGGGGGACGCGGAGCCGACGCCTGCGTCAGCCCTGGGTTCAGCGGCTGCCACGACGTCGGGGCCCGCGTCGGAACTGACACCTGCACCTGCATCGGCCCCCGCACCGGCGGCTGTCGCAGCGGAAGCGGCGGCAGCCGGAGTCGAGAGGGATGCGCCAGCGGGAGCCGGGGCGGCGGTACTCAACCGGTCCGTGGTTTCCGGAAGTTCGGAGCCTCCCAGGAGCTCGGGGACCTCTTCGAGAGCAGCGCCCCGATCGGCACCGAGTCCGTCGAAGGGAGCGGGGGCCGGGGGCTCCGAGTCGATCGAGGCTTCCGCGTCGATCGGGGCCTCCAGGTCGATGAAGCCCTCCGGGACGAGCGGGACCTCAGGCTCCTCCGACTCTCGCTCGGCCCGCTCACCACGCAAAATGCGGCGAATGGGCTCGGGATCCTCGTCCGCACCGCAGGCGGGGTGGAGCAGGAGCGCGAAGGTGTAGTGCGGGTCGGCCTTCAGGGCCATCGTCAGCGCCTCCTGCCCCTCGATGAGGTCGCCCAGGGACCAGGCGACCCAGCCGGCGAGGGTCAACGGCGCCGCCGCGTGCTCGTGGAAAGGGCCGACGCAGCGGCGTGCGAGCGCCCGCCAGAGCCTGAGGGCGGGCTTCGCTTCCGCACCCTCCATCCACTCCGCCGCCCGGTCCCGGGTCGTGCGGTCCTGGATGCCGAGGATCAGAGCGGCCGCCTCGTCATGGGCCAGCAACTCGTCGTCCTGAAGGTCCGCGTCCAGCGGATCGCCCTTCACGGGCGCCTCGGCGAGACGAGCCATCACCCGGCGGGCGAGGTCGATCGTCTCGTCGGCGACCTCATCGTGGCCGCCTTCGTCCAGGATCCTGGGCAGGAGCGCGATGGCCGCCCCGTGCAGCGCGCTCTCCTGAGCAGCTGCGGCCTCGGTTCGCCACGGTGTGAGTCGTGCCCGCAGTTTTCCCTGGTCGAGGCCCACCAGACGTCCCGAGTACGCGGTGGCCGCCGCGAGGACCGAGGTGCCCGTAGGGAGCATCCGCGTACCCTCTGCCGGGCAGCACCGCTGGTCAGGGCAGCAGTACGTCCAGAAGCGTCCGTCCGAGATGCAGACGACCTCCAGGACCGGGACGTCGAGACTGCCACAGGCGGTCCGCAGGGCCTGAGCCAGTGGCCGGAGGCGCTCCACGACCTGCCGCCCGGAGTTCGCGGGGGCGGTCCCCGCCTCTCCCCGCTCGGAATTTCGGAATGCGTCCTCTCCCCGCCCGGAATCCTCGAAGGCGCCCCCGGCCACTCCTCGCCCGGACTGCCCGGAGGTGTCCCCCGCGGACCCTCCCGGCTCCTGGCAGAGGAAGGCGACGACGCCGTCCGGTCGGGCCTCGCGCCGTTCGCAGCCGCTCACGAGACACTGCGCCAGTTGCTCCGCGACGGCCGGCCAGTCCTCCGCACGCGTCGGGATTCCGAGGCGTGCCCGTCCGCCGAACCGTCCGCTGCGGCCGTGCAGCGCGATGAGGACGACGCTGCTCTCGGGCCTGAAGCCGAGCAAGTACGGCAAGGCGTCGGCCAGTTCGGCGGGAGTGCGCAGGGTGACCACGGGCTGCGTGACGGGGTCAGTGCCTGGACCTTCGAGGGAGCCTTCGGCGGGGTCTTCGATCGGGTCGACTGATTCGCTGTGATTCGTCATGCGCCGACTCTGCACCGGATCCCACCATTCCGGTTGACCTTGTGGATAACCATGATCAGGGGCACTTCAAGAGTTATCCACAGACTGGCGGACTCGTTCGCCCGATGTCGTACCCATCAGGTTGCATGGAGCCATGAGCAACGAAGACCTGCGCACGGCGGCCGACGCCGTCCTCGCCCGCCTCGTCGGCGGCCCCTCCCCCGATTCCGGCGAGGCCCCGCCGGACGGCCCCCGGCTGCGCGAGGACCAGTGGCGCGCGATCGAGGCGCTGGTCGCCGAGAAGCGCCGGGCGCTCGTCGTGCAGCGGACGGGCTGGGGCAAGTCCGCCGTGTACTTCGTCGCGACGGCGCTGCTGCGGGAGCAGGGCAGCGGCCCCACCGTGATCGTGTCTCCGCTGCTCGCGCTCATGCGGAACCAGGTGGAGTCGGCCGAGCGCGCCGGCATCCGCGCCCGCACGATCAACTCGTCCAACACGGAGGAGTGGGACACCATCCAGGCCGAGGTGGCGGCGGGCGAGGTGGACGTCCTGCTGGTGAGCCCGGAGCGGCTCAACAACCCGGACTTCCGCGATCAGGTCCTGCCGAAGCTGGCCGCGGCGACGGGCCTGCTCGTGGTCGACGAGGCCCACTGCATCTCGGACTGGGGGCACGACTTCCGCCCCGATTACCGCAGGCTGCGCACCATGCTCGCCGACCTCCCGCCCGGCGTCCCGGTCCTGGCCACGACGGCGACGGCCAACGCCCGCGTGACAGCCGATGTCGCCGACCAGCTGGGCACCGGCGGCGGGTCGGACGCCCTCGTCCTGCGCGGCCCGCTCGACCGGGAGAGCCTGAGCCTCGCCGTGCTCCAACTGCCGAACGCGGCACACCGGCTGGCCTGGCTGGCCGACCACCTCGACGAGTTGCCGGGCTCCGGGATCATCTACACCCTCACAGTGGCCGCGGCCGAGGAAGTGACGGCGTACCTGCGCCATCGCGGGCACACCGTCGCCTCGTACACGGGCAAGACGGAGAACGCGGACCGGCAGCAGGCCGAGGAGGACCTGCTCGCCAACCGGGTCAAGGCCCTCGTCGCCACCTCCGCGCTGGGGATGGGCTTCGACAAGCCGGACCTGGGCTTCGTCGTCCACCTCGGCTCGCCTTCGTCTCCGATCGCCTACTACCAGCAAGTGGGCCGAGCGGGTCGCGGCGTCGCCCACGCGGAAGTCCTGCTGCTGCCAGGCAAGGAGGACACGGCGATCTGGAACTACTTCGCCTCGCTCGCCTTCCCGCCCGAGGAGCAGGTGCGGCGCACCCTGGACGTGCTGGCGCAAGCAGACCGGCCCATGTCACTTCCGGCCCTTGAGCCTCTCGTCGAACTGCGCAGGTCACGCCTCGAGACGATGCTCAAGGTCCTCGACGTCGACGGCGCGGTCCGGCGTGTCCAGGGAGGCTGGATCTCCACGGGCAGGCCGTGGACGTACGACACCGAGCGCTACGCCTGGGTGGCAAAGCAGCGGCAGGCGGAGCAGCAGGCCATGCGGGAGTACGCGATGACGACCGGCTGCCGCATGGAGTTCCTGCGGCGCCAGCTCGACGACGAAGAAGCCGCGCCGTGCGGGCGCTGCGACAACTGCGCGGGCGGGCGGTTCAACGACAACGTCTCGTCCGCGGCGCTGGAGACGGCACGCGGTGAGCTAGCCCGCCCGGGTGTCGAAGTGGAGCCGAGGAAGATGTGGCCCACGGGCCTGGCAGCCGTGGGCATGACGTTGAAGGGACGCATCCCGGCCGGTGAACTGGCTGCTCCGGGGCGGGCCCTGGGCCGGCTCTCGGACATCGGCTGGGGCAACCGGCTGCGGCCGATGCTCGCGCCCCAGGCTCCGGACGGGCCAGTTCCGGACGATGTGTCGAAGGCTGTCGTGGAAGTCCTGGCCGCCTGGGCGAAGGGGCCGGGCGGCTGGGCCTCGGGGAGCTCCGACGCGGGGCCGCGCCCGGTGGGCGTGGTGACCATGGCCTCGCGCTCCAAGCCGCAGCTGATCCAGTCCCTGGGCGCGCGGATCGCGGAGATCGGGCGACTTCCGCTGCTCGGCTCAATGGAGTACGCCGACGGGACCGGGACCGCACACGTGCCGAGGAGCAACAGCGCTCAGCGGCTGCGAGCCCTGGACGGCACGCTGACCGTGCCGCCCTCGCTGGCCGCGGCCCTCCAAGAGGCGGACGGCCCCGTGCTCCTGGTGGACGACTCGACGGAGACCGGCTGGACGCTCGCTGTCGGGGCGCGCATGCTGCGGCAGGCCGGAGCCAAGGGGGTGTTGCCGCTGGTCCTGGCTGTGCAGGGGTGAATCGGGCTTGGGCGAGGGACGCTCTGGGCAGGGATATGCGCGACGTATCACCGAATACAGGGCGACGGCTTCAATTGCTCGTTGCCGCAAGCCAGTACGACGGGAAGAATTGGAAGCGCTCCCGCGCGGCTCCCGTGGTCCAGGAGGCCTCTGCCGCGGTGCGCCCCAATCCGACGCCGCCCTCAGCAGGGCGTGTAGCCGAAGGGAGGATCGTGACCTTCGGATTCACTCCGTCCACAGCGGCATCGACGTCGGATTCATCGGCCGCCGCCGCGATACCCGATCCCGCTCTGTCGCCCACCCGCCTCCTCGAGCCCGCCGAGTGGTCGGCCGCCGAGATCCCGCTGCTGCGGAACCCTCGCGAGGTCGTCAGCGGACTGCACGCCCGGCACCTGCCCACTCCGGCCACGGCGGTCGTCGCCGTCCTCGACCAGGAGGAGCGGGTCAGGGCGTCCGCGTCCTTCGCGAGACGGTCGAGTGTGGCCGACGGCTGGGTGTTCCGCAACGCCCTGCTCGCGCAGTTGCGCCGGGTCATCCCGCACGATCTGCGCCGCCGTACCCCGGTGCGTACGGCCGTGTTGCTCTACTGCAGGGACGGGGACGGGCTATGGACGCAGGAGGACGGCGCGTGGATGTGGGGCCTGCGAGACGCGTGCACGCTGCACGGGCTGCGCTGCGGGGCGTACATCACGCTGACCCGGGAGGGCTGGCAGGTGCTCGGCGAGGGCCGCGCGGGCCGTCGGCCGACCGCTGGTTCGCGTCCTGAGGACCTTGCCGAGGCCGAGACGCCTCCGCCGCGCATGGGTGGGGCGCCATCGGAGTTGTTACGTCGCGTCGCCGCTCGCTGAGGCATCGCAGGGCTGCGCGGCACCAGGGTTGGTGCGGGTAGGCCGCTGTCGGACACACCTGGCGTCGCCGAGCACCACGACTGCACCCCTGTGCATCACCACGGGGAACCGACGCAGGCGTCAGCCGACACCAAGCACCAAGCACCAAGCACCAAGCACCAACGACATCACACGCGACGTTTCGGCCTCACGCGTCACATGGGCGTGCAGCGAGGGACCCCGCGGGTGGTCGCCGTCCAGCGCGAGGCGGCGCGTGGCGCCGCGGCACGAGGCCGCGGCGTGGCCGCCGGGCGGGAGCGTCAGACGCCCGCACCCAGCATCGCGTTGATCCGCTGCGGGTCGCCGCAGACGACCAGCAGGGTTCCGGCCCGGGTGAGCGCCGTCGGCAGGGCCGCGACGGCCGCTTCTTCGCTGCCGCCGTTCAGGGCCACGACGACCACGGGACGAGCCGCGGCACGGGCCAGGACGGCGGCGTCGGCGTAGAAGACGTCGTCGCCCGCATCGTGCTGAGCCCAGTAGGCGTCTTCGCCGAAGGACAGCTCGTGCGTCGCCCACGGGTGCGGTTCGCCGGTGGTGATCACCAGGACGTCACCCGGGGCGCGGCCCGAGTCGAGCAGCAGGTCGACGGCTTCCTCGGCAGCGTCCAGCGCACCCTCGACAGAGGCCGGGATCAGCTGAATCTGCGGGAGCGCCGCGGCGGTGTCGACGCCGGAGGCTTCGGGGGCAGCCGGAGCTGTGGGCTCCGGCGTGGGGGCCAGGGCCGTGGGCCCGGGCTTGGCGGCCGGTTCGCGCGTCGCGCGCTGCGCGGGCGGCGTCGGCCGTGCGGGACCCGGACGTCCGGGCCGCGGCGGCGCCGCGGGACGCGGGCCGGGTACGGGGCGGGGGGTCGGCGCGTTACGGCTGTTGGCCGGCGTGGCGCGGGGACCCTGGGCACTCTCGTGAATCTGAGGCTCCTCGGGAATGAGAGGCATGCATTGTTGTCTATCAAACGCCGACGCGACACGCGTCGGCGGGTGGCACATGAGTGCGACCGGAACTGCGGAAAACATCAGAAGTCAAAGCCGAGCTGGCCCTCGATTTCCGGAACGTTTCCCTCCGCCCAGCTGCGGGCTTTCTTGAGATGCCGCCACTGGGGCAGCGCATCAAGATACGCCCACGTAAGCCGGTGGTAGGGGGTGGGCCCCCGTTCCGCCAGCGCGGCCTTGTGCACCGGCGACGGATAACCGGCGTTGGCCGCAAAACCGAAGTCTGCATGTTCGATGCCCAGTTCGGCCATCATTTTGTCGCGCCGAACCTTGGCGATCACCGACGCGGCGGCGACGGCGACGCAGGACTGATCGCCCTTGATGACCGTACGGACCCGCCACGGCGCCCCGAGGTAGTCGTGCTTCCCGTCGAGAATGACCGCCTCCGGACGGACCGGCAGGGCCTCCAGGGCACGGACCGCGGCCAGCCGCAGCGCCGCCGTCATGCCCAGGTCGTCGATCTCCTCGTGCGAGGCATGACCGAGAGCGTGTGACGTGACCCAGCCCTCCAGCTCCTCGGCGAGCTCGGCACGCCGCTTGGGGCTGATCAACTTGGAGTCGGTGAGCCCTGCGGGTGGCCTGCGCAGTCCCGTCACCGCCGCACAGACGGTGACCGGTCCCGCCCACGCCCCGCGTCCGACTTCGTCGACACCGGCGATGATCTTCGCTCCGGTGGTGGCGCGCAGGGAGCGCTCGACGGTGTGGGTGGGTGCTTCGTACGGCATGGCGCCAGACAGCGTACGCCGCCGATGACCACTCGCGACACCCCGGTTCGCCGAGCTCTGTCCGGTTTCACGCCAACGCCCCGCGCATGCGCCTCGGCCTCCCGCGCTACACACGCAACAGCGGCACCATGACCTGATCGATCAGGCTGATGAATTCCTCGTCCGTCCATTCGCTCCCGCACACCTTGGAGCGATACATCATCATCGCTGGAATCACATCGCAGACGAACGGGTCCATCGCTCCGGAACGCACTTCCCCGCGCTCCATTCCACGCCGCATGACCTCTCTGATGAGTTCCACACTCGGTCCGATGACACCCTCGACGATCACCGTATGGAAACGCTCCGCAGTTGCCGTGTCGCACTCGTGAAGAACGGCCATGAGGGCATAGCCGGGGCGTGACGTCATGGCCGCACGCATCTGGCGACACAGTTGCAGCAGGTCCTCACGAACACTTCCACAGTCCGGAACTCCCGCCAGGTCCGGCAGCCCGGCCTGCAGCGCGTCGACAACGAGGTCCTCCTTGGACGGCCAGCGCCGGTACACCGCGGCCTTGCCCGTCTGGGCACCCGCAGCGACCCCCTCCATCGTCAGCCCGCTCCAACCGACCGTACTGAGCTGCTCCAGCGCGGACTCGAGAATCGCGCGCTCCAGCACGGGGCCCCGGCGGCGCGAGGAGACCGCCTGCGCGGAGGCAGGAGTCCAACGCGAAGTAACCATCTACACATCTCCGTTGAGCAATCAAGGCAGATCCAGTGAACGCTTGCGTTCACTGTCAGGGTTTCACTACCGTAGGCCGCGACAGTGAACGTCTACGTTCACTAACGCACTTGTGGGGGACTCATAGTGACAACCTCTCAGTTAAGTAAAGATCAGAAGCCAGGCGCGGCCCGACGAGAAGGCCGACCCGGTATAGCGCTCACCATCATCGCCGCCTGCCAACTCATGGTGGTCCTGGACGCGACGATTGTGAACATCGCGCTCCCGCACATTCAGGACGCGCTCAAGTTCTCCACGACAGACCTCACTTGGGTCGTGAGTGCGTACACCCTCACCTTCGGCGGCCTGCTGCTTCTCGGTGGCCGCGCCGGTGACATCCTCGGTCGCCGCCGCGTCTTCATGACCGGCATCCTGCTCTTCACGCTCGCCTCGCTGCTCGGCGGATTCGCCCAGGAACCCTGGCAGTTGCTGGCGGCCCGGGCCCTGCAGGGCGTCGGTGGCGCGATCGCGTCGCCCACCTCGCTCGCGTTGATCACTACGACGTTCCCCGAGGGGCCCGAACGGAATCGCGCGTTCGGCGTCTTCGCAGCCGTCTCCGCCGGTGGCGGCGCGATCGGTCTACTGGCGGGCGGGATGCTCACCGAGTGGCTGGACTGGCGCTGGGTGCTGTTCGTGAACGTGCCCATCGGCGTGCTGATCGCCTTCCTCACGCCGCTCTACATCAGTGAGTCCGAGCGTCATCCCGGCCGCTTCGACTTCGTGGGCGCGCTGACCTCGACCGCCGGTATGGCCGCGCTCGTCTACGGCTTCATCCGGGCGTCCGAGGACGGCTGGCGCGACGGTCTGACCCTGGGGTCGTTCGGCGCGGCGGTCGTGCTGCTCGCCGCCTTCGTCCTGATCGAGAGCCGGGCGAAGGAACCGATCACACCGCTGAAGATGTTCGCCGACCGCAACCGGTCGGGCACCTATGTGATCATGCTCAGCCTGGCTGCCGCCATGTTCGGCATGTTCTTCTTCATCGTCCTCTTCGTGCAGAACGTGTTGAACTACACCCCCATCGAAGCCGGTCTCGCCTTCCTCCCGGTGACGGTGGCGATCGTGATCGGTGCGGGTCTGTCGCAGCGGTTCCTGCCGGTTCTCGGACCCAAGCCGTTCATGGTGACCGGCTCCGCCATCGTCGCCCTCGGTCTCGGATGGCAGACGTTCATCACTCCGGACAGCTCGTACGTCAGCGGGGTCCTCGGGCCGATGGTCCTGTTCGGCTTCGGCATGGGGCTGAACTTCGTGACGCTGACGCTGACCGCGGTGTCGGGCGTCGCCGTGCACGAGGCGGGAGCCGCATCCGGGCTGCTCAACGCGACCCAGCAGGTGGGCGGTTCGCTGGGCCTGTCCATCCTGACGACGGTCTTCGGCACGGCGAGCCGGGACGAGGCCAAGGAGCAGATCCCGGACTTCATGGCGAAGGCCTCCCCGGAGCAGAAGGCCGAGTTCGCCAAATCGGGAGAGCTTCCCGCTCCCTGGGGCCACGAGGTGCTGTCCACCGGCATCTCCACGGCCTTCCTGCCGGCCGTCGGCATGGCCGTACTGGCCCTGATCACGGCCCTGCTCGTGATCCGAGTCCGCAAGAGCGACCTGGACGCCCTCTCCGGTACGGCGAGCGCGGCAGGTCCAGCGGGGGGCTGACGGGGGGGCGTGTGTGCCGGGCCGTTCGCGACGGCGAGACCAGCCCGGCACACACGCGGTCAGCTCACCCCTGCGGTCCTCTCACGCATGTCCTCAGCGCACGGATGCCAGCCTCATCCAGCTCTCAGCCAGCAGCCACCGGCAGCCAAGCGGGCAGCGGCTCGGTCCGCTCCAGCCATGCGGCCGGGGGCGCCCCACCAGCTGCGGCCCCGGCTCCCGCGGCGACGATCCCGCCCACGATCGCGCAAGTGGTGTCCATGTCACCGCCCACTCGCACGGTCGCCCAGAAGCCCTTCTCGTAGTCGCCCAGCGCACGCGCCGCAGACCACAGCGCGAACGGCACCGTGTCGTGCGCCGTCGTGCGGCGCCCGCACCCCAGCACCGCCGCCACCGTCCCGGCGTCGCCGTAGTCGAGCATGTCCCGGGCCCTGCGCAGCCCGGCACCCACAGCGCTCCGAGGAACGAGGTCGATGACCCCGTCGAGCAGCGCCTTGGGAGCCGGCGGCCCCGCGGGGGCGGCGGCCAGTGCCGCCGCGGCGGCCACCGCCATGGCCCCTACGACGGCTTCGCGGTGCTGGTGCGTCGGGTAGGCCGAGATCTCCGCCTGGTGGGTCGCCTGCTCCGGGTCGTCGGCGTACCAGGCACCGAGCGGAGCGATCCGCATGGACGCGCCGTTGCCCCAGGACCCCTGCCCCTTAAACAGGGCGGAGGCCAGCTCCCGCCAGTCCCCGCCGCCCCGGATCCGGCCGAGCAACTGGTCCACGGCAGGGCCGTAGCCCCGCTCGGTGTGGTGGTGCTCGGCGAAGGAGCGAGCCAGCGCGTCCTGGTCGATCCTGCCGTGACCGGCGAGGACGGCCAGCACGGAGCAGGCCATCTCGGTGTCGTCGGTCCAGGCCCAAGGGCCGTCGGGCAGCTCACGCCCCTTGAGCAGTGGGTAGTGCGCGGGCACGAAGAACTGGGAGCCCAGTGCATCTCCCACCGCTAGACCACGCAGGCTGGCGAGGGCGCGGTCCAGGCGCTCGTCTGGAGAGAGGTCAGCGGTCATCGCCCTGTCACTCTATCCGGTGATGCCGTACGGCTCCGGCTCACGCCAGCGCTCAAACGGCCGGTCGAGTGTGTACTTGCCGTCCTCGCCCAGCAGCAGCATCCGTGTCTCGCCATTGCCGGGATTGGACAGCGACTCGAACTCCGCCACCGACCAGTGGAACCAGCGCATGCAGAACAGCCGCATGGTCAGCCCATGGGTGACCAGCAGGACGTTCGGTGGGTGGTCAGGGGCCTCGAAGCTGCGGAACAGGCTCTCCAGGAAGGATCCGACGCGGTCGTAGACGTCCGCACCGGACTCACCCTGGGCGAAGCGGTAGAAGAAGTGGCCGTAGGCGTCGCGGTAGGCCTTCTGGAGCTTGACGTCGTCCCTGTCCTGCCAGTTCCCCCAGTCCTGCTCGCGCAGTCGCGGCTCCTCCCGGACCCGCACCCGGTCGGGGTCGAGGCGCAGGGCCCGGAAGGTCTCGTGGGTGCGGCGGTACGGCGAGACATACACGCTGACCCGCTCCTGGCCGAAGAGCTCCCGCAGGTGTTTCCCGGTCTCCTCCGCCTGGCGCCACCCGGGCTCGGTGAGTGCCAGGGCATGGTCGGGCTCGCGTTCGTAGACGGTGTCGTCGGCGTTGCCGGCCGACTCGCCGTGTCGGACGAGGACGATGCGCCGCGGTCGTGCCATGCGTCGACCCTAGATCGGCGGGCCCTCGGGCGGGTCAGGCGGGTAGCACTCCGGACTCCATCCGGCGTATTCGCCCGGTGAAGCGGCCGCGCAGGAGCCGGTCGTGCGAGACGACCACGAGGGCTCCTGTCCACTGCTCGAGGGCTTCCTCCAGTTCCTCCACGAGAGCCAGTGCCAGGTGGTTGCCCGGCTCGTCGAGGAGGAGCAGATCCGCGGGCCTGGCGAGCAGCCGGGCCAGGCCGAGCCTCCGGCGTTGTCCGGCGGAGAGCGAGCCGACGGGGACATGGAGGTCCCGGGTGTGGAACAGACCGTAGGAGAGCAGCAGTTCGGCCTTCTCTTCGGCGGTGAGCGGCAGGCCTTTCCCGAAGGTCTCGAGCACGCGCTCCGCCGGGCGGTGCACCGGGATCTCCTGGGCGAGGTACCCGATCCGGCCCCGGCGGACGACGGAGCCCTCGTCCGGTTCGAGCACGCCTGCCATGGTGCGCAGCAGAGTGGACTTGCCCGCGCCGTTGCCGCCGTGGATGAGGAGCCGCTCGCCTGCCGACACCGTGAGCTCCTGGACGGAGAGCCGGTCCCCGACCCGCACGCCCCGCAGCGACACCAGGTCTCCGTCCACGGCACCTGTCTCCGGGCGCGCGGCGAAGCGCAGTGGCTCGGGCGGCTTGGGCACGGGGTGGTCGCGCAGTCGGCGCAGCCTCTCCTGCGCGTTGCGCACGCGCCCGGCGACCGAGGCCTGCACGCGGCCTCCCGCGCGGTCGTACGCCATCTTGTTGTTGTCCTTCATGCCCCGGCCACCAGCCACCGCGTGTGCCGTGGTCGCCGCGAACTCCTCCAGCCGTCGCGTCTCCTCACACCACTCCGCGTAGGCCTGCTCCCAGCGCCTTCTCGACGCCGCGCGCTCGGTCAGCAGGCCCTGGTACCCGCCTCCGTATCGCACGACCGCGCGGCGGGCCTCGTCCACTTCGAGGATCGCGGTGGCCACGCGCTCCAGGAAGGTCCGGTCGTGCGAGACCGCGACGACCGTGCCGTGGTGGGCCAGGAGGGAGGTCTCCAGCCAGTCGAGGGCGTTCTCGTCGAGGTGGTTGGTCGGCTCGTCCAGGAACATCACTTCGGGGGCGGCGGCGATCAAGCAGGCCAGGCCGAGGCGGGCCTGCTCACCCCCTGAGAGACTGCCCAGCTCCCGCCCGCGGTCCATGTGGGCGAGCCCGAGGCCGTTCATGGCCTTGTCGACGCGCGCGTCGGCTTCGTATCCGCCGCGCAGTTCGAAGGCCGTGAGCAGGTCGCCGTACTCGCTGAGCACCGCCTCGGATGCCGCGCCGAGGCTTCCCTCCAGCTCGCGCAACCGCCGCTCCATGGCTCGCAGTTCGGACAGGGCCGCGTCGATCGCGTCCCCCACGGAACGGTCCGCAGGCAGCTGCGGGGTCTGCGCGAGGAACCCCGCGCCACCCTCGGCAACCGTGACCACCTCACCGGCGTCCGGTTGGTCACGTCCGGCCAGGAGGTTCAGCAGGGTCGACTTTCCCGCACCGTTCTCGCCCACGATCCCGATGCGCTCGCCGGGCCGGACCGTGAAGGACACATCGCCGAGCAGGAGGCGTTCGCCCCTGGTCTTCGTCACGCCACGTACCGAGATTTGTGTAGGCATGGATCCCCCGTTCCCGTTCATGCGCTCCCGCACGCCGCAACCAAACGCAACGCTTGTCGCATTACGATGAGTGTGACACAGTCGCCCGCGCTAATGCAACAGCAGTAGCAGTTGAGTGATGATGTCAGCCCGGCGCAGGGCGGCCGAGTTCGCGGCCACGCCCGGCACAGCAGGAAAGACAGACCGGCACAGACGGACAGACACAGGCGAAGGAACGAGATGACGAACGAGGGCGTTCACGCCGACGAGCAGCCCGCACCCGGCACTCGCCGCCCCGGCGGCCGTACCGCCCGCACCCGTGCGGCGGTCCGCGACGCAGTCCTGAGCGGGCTCAGTGACCAGGGCTATCCAGGCCTGACGATCGAGTACGTCGCCGAGCACTCCGGCGTGCACAAGACCACGCTGTACCGGCGTTGGGGTGGCCTGGAGGGCCTGGTGGCCGACGCGCTCGACCTCGCGGGCGAGGACACCTGGACCCCGCCGGACACCGGCAGCCTGGAAGGCGATCTGCGCGCGCTCGCACATGAGGTCGTCGACGCGTTCACCGACGAGTCGAAGGCGGCGGCGCCGACCGCCTTCATCGCCGCCTCGTTCCAGTCCCCGCGCGCCGCCGACGCCCTGCGGGCTTTCTACGCCGAGCGGTTCTCCCGCTGCGAGGCCGTGGTCGCACGGGCCGTGGATCGGGGCGAGGCGGACCGGGACACCGACGCGGCGGCGCTCGTGCGCGCCGTCTCCGCGCCGCTGATGCTCCGTCTGTTCGTCACTCGGGAGCCGATCGACGGGGCGCTGGCCGACCAGTGCGCGGCGGCGGTGCTTGCGGCGACGCGCGCGGGGGCGTTCGCGAGGCGCTGAGTACGTACGGGCTGCCGCGAAGGGCCCGCGGAGCCGCCCTGCAAGCGATGCCCCGCACAACCCTCGTCCACCGCGACGACCCCGACCACGCACCCGGCACTGGCACTGATCGCGGCGACACCTCGCCGCCTCACACCATCAGAACGTCACACAGTCCACGAAGGTTCCAACTGGACCACGTCCCCCGCGATCGCCGCCACATCCGCCTCCGTCTGCGCGCGCAGCGCGAGCCGTTCCACCCGTTCCACGCGGTACTTCCCGTGCTCCGCGGCCGACTGCCACATGGAGAGGACCAGGAACTCATGGCCGGGGGCCTCCCCGAAGAGGCCGCGCACCATTCCGGGCGAGCCCGCCATGGCCGGGTTCCAGACCTTCTCCTGCATCAGCGCGAAGTTCTCCACCCGCGCCTCATGAACGCGACAGTGCGCCACCCGCACCACGTCCGCGTCCGTGAACCGCGGCTCGAACCCCGTCTTCACGTCGAAGCGGTGATCGAAGAGCTTGGCCTGCAGGTTCTTGTACGTCCCCACCTGCGCTGAGGCCAGCCGGTCGTGCGAGCGGGCCATGAAGGAGTCGTAGAAGGCGCGGCTCTCCCAGAACGCGAAGACATGCGCCACATCCGGTCGACCGCGACTCCATCCTCCGCCCTGTCCCCGGAACCCCGGCTCCCCCAGAAGCCCCGCCCACTTTCGCTGCGCCCGCTCGAAACCCCGGCGGTCCACCACGGTGCAGCGAATCCACTTGACCAGCACCGCGCCATCGTACGGCGCGGCGCGTGGCCAGGGTCACGCTCCGGCGTAGTGCACCCGGATCAGCTCGGCGAACTCGCCATCCTCCAACTCGATGCCGAACTCCCGCACGAGTGTGTTCCGCAACCCGCTTACAGGTACGTCGCATTCGTCACGGGATCCGTCGGGGCGCGTGCGGGCCAGCTGCGCGCCGATCAGCCGACTCCGCAACTCCGGGGCAGCCTGTTGCAGCACCGGGCGGCGAATGAACGGGGATTTGTGATGAGTTGAGGTGTAGTGATTCATGACTACGTAGTCGACGGGCAGGCACCGGGTGGGCGCGTACGCGTAAAGGTCGAACCAACCGGCGGAGTTCTGGGTGCGAAGCACCTGCACTCCTTCCTCTTCACTCCCGATGCCGAACCGCCACTCTCCTTGTGGTACGTCGACACCCGCACGCATCGGGATCGGTTCGAGCAGCCCGTCGGCTCCGAACCCGACATCGCAGTGCCACTGTTCACCGTCCGCTTCGACGTTCAGGAGCATGTGGGTCACCGCGCGCGTGGTGGAAGCTCCCACCCGGACGCGGGCGCCGAGTCCCTTGACGGGGAAGCCGATGCGCTCCAGGGCCGCGGCGAACAGCAGGTTCTGTTCGTAGCAGTAGCCGCCGCGCCGTCGGCGCACCATCTTGTCCTGCAGTGCCTCCAGGTCCAGCAGCACCGGCCGGCCGAGCATGATCTCGAGATTCTCGAAGGGGATCCCGGCCACGTGTCCTCTGTGGAGCGCGCGCAGCGTCTCGAGGTTCGGCTTCGCCTCACCCTCGTACCCGATCCTCGCCAAGTAGGCGTCGATGTCCAGTTCTTCCCCGTTCCAAGTCATGCGGTCAATGATCGCCAGCGCCGTCGCGCACGCAACCGGACAGTTCCTGGCACCGATGTCAGTGGCAGGCCTTAGCGTGGTCCGTAGCACTGACAACAGCACTGACAACGCACCAAGCACGAGGGGGAGTTCGTGAGCAACATCCGGAAGGGGCTCAAGAAGGTCGAGGTCGGGCTGAAGTGGGACCCGAGCCCCGCCGGGGCGTCGGCCCACGATCTGGACATAGTGGCCGCGACGTACACCAGCGACGACCCCCACGGCAGCCCCGCGTACCTCGTGCACTTCGACAGCCGCTCCCCGGACGGCACGATCACGCTCAGCAGGGACAGCAAGACCGGTCAGGGTTTCGGGTACGACGAGGTCATGGTCCTGGAGCTCGATCGGCTTGCTGAGAGGTATGTACGCGTAGTGGTCGGCGTAGCCATCCAGCAGCCTTCGGAGGGCCGGGTCTTCGGGGACATACTGAATGCCTCGTTCCGGATCCGCGAGGGGCACACGAACCTCGTCGAGCAGGACTTCACGGAAGTGGCCGATTGCACGGCCGCTGTGGTCGCCGAGTTCGCCCGGGACCAGCCGGGCGGGACCTGGGCGTTCCGCGAGCTGCTCCACGGCTTCGACACCGACCTGGCGTCCTTCACGGCCGCGATGGGCGGCGTCCGCTGAGACGAGGTGAGGGGCGGCGGGCCCGAAGGCCCGCCGCCCCTCACCTCACGGCGTCAAGCGGTCAGCTGCAACCACTGGTGGAGCCGCAGCCCTCGCAGATGTAGCACGAACCGGCGCGCTGCATCTTCGTACCGCAGGAGAAGCACAGCGGCGCGTCGGCCTGGATGCCCAGCTGCATCTCGACGAGCTCAGCACTGGTGTGAGCCTGCGGAGCAGCCGTCTCGGACTCCGGCTTCGGCGTGGCGACGGCCTTCAGGACCTCCGTCTGCCGCGGGGCGGACTGGGCCAGGCCCTCGACGTCGACATCCTCGTCGGCCGGCTCGTACGAACCGGTCTCCAGGTGACGCTGACGCTCCTCGGCGGAGTGGATGCCGAGCGCGGAGCGGGTCTCGAAGGGCAGGAAGTCCAGCGCCAGGCGGCGGAAGATGTAGTCGACGATCGACTGCGCCATCCGCACATCCGGGTCGTCCGTCATGCCGGCCGGCTCGAAGCGCATGTTCGTGAACTTGGAGACGTACGTCTCCAGGGGCACGCCGTACTGCAGACCGACGGAGACGGCGATGGAGAAGGCGTCCATCATGCCCGCGAGGGTCGAACCTTGCTTGGACATCTTCAGGAAGACCTCGCCCAGACCGTCGTCCGGGTAGGAGTTCGCCGTCATGTAGCCCTCGGCACCGCCGACCGTGAAGGACGTGGTGATGCCCGGACGACCCTTCGGCAGACGCTTGCGGACCGGGCGGTATTCGACCACCTTCTCGACCGCGCTGCGGATCGTGCCCTCGGCCTTCTCGGCGATCTCAGCCTTCTCCTCCTCCTTCTTCTTGGCGGAGAGGGGCTGGCCGACCTTGCAGTTGTCGCGGTAGATCGCGAGCGCCTTGACGCCCAGCTTCCAGGCCTCGAAGTAGACCTCCTCGACGTCCTCGACCGTCGCGGTCTCGGGGAGGTTGACCGTCTTGGAGAGCGCGCCGGAGATCCACGGCTGGATGGCCGCCATCATCCGGACGTGCCCCATGGCGGAGATGGAGCGCTCACCCATGGCGCAGTCGAAGACCTCGTAGTGCTTGGTCTTCAGGCCCGGGGCGTCGATCACATTGCCGTTCTCGGCGATGTGGGCGACGATCGCCTCGATCTGCTCCTCCTGGTAGCCGAGGCGACGCAGGGCCTGCGGCACGGTGCCGTTGACGATCTGCATCGAGCCGCCGCCGACGAGCTTCTTGAACTTGACCAGGGCCAGGTCGGGCTCGAGACCGGTCGTGTCGCAGGACATGGCGAGACCGATGGTGCCGGTCGGCGCGATGACCGAGGCCTGCGAGTTACGGAAACCGTTCTTCTCGCCGAGGCGCAGGACGTCCTGCCAGGCCTCCGTGGCGGCGGCCCAGATCGGGGTGTCCAGGTCGTCCATGCGGACGGCCGAGGCGTTGGCGTCGGCGTGCTGCTTCATGACGCGCTTGTGCGGGGCGGCGTTGCGGGCGTAGCCGTCGTAGGGGCCGACGACCGCCGCGAGCTCCGCGGAGCGCTTGTACGAGGTGCCGGTCATCAGCGACGTGATGGCACCGGCGAGGGCGCGGCCGCCGTCGGAGTCGTACGCGTGGCCGGTCGCCATCAGCAGGGCGCCCAGGTTCGCGTAGCCGATGCCGAGCTGGCGGAAGGCGCGGGTGTTCTCGCCGATCTTCTGGGTCGGGAAGTCCGCGAAGCAGATGGAGATGTCCATCGCCGTGATGACCAGCTCGACGACCTTGGCGAAGCGCTCGGACTCGAACGACTGGACGCCGTTGCCGTCGTCCTTGAGGAACTTCATCAGGTTCAGCGAGGCGAGGTTGCAGGACGTGTTGTCCAGGTGCATGTACTCGCTGCAGGGGTTCGAGCCGTTGATACGGCCGGACTCCGGGCAGGTGTGCCAGGCGTTGATGGTGTCGTCGTACTGGATGCCCGGGTCGGCGCAGGCCCAGGCGGCCTCGGCCATCTTGCGGAAGAGCGACTTGGCGTCCACCTCCTCGATGACGTCGCCGGTCATACGGGCGCGCAGGCCGAACTTGTCGCCGTTCTCCACGGCCTTCATGAACTCGTCGTTCACACGGACCGAGTTGTTGGCGTTCTGGTACTGGACGGACGTGATGTCGTCGCCGCCCAGGTCCATGTCGAAGCCCGCGTCACGCAGCGCGCGGATCTTCTCCTCTTCCTTGACCTTGGTCTCGATGAAGCCCTCGATGTCGGGGTGGTCGACGTCGAGGATGACCATCTTGGCCGCGCGGCGCGTGGCGCCGCCCGACTTGATCGTCCCTGCGGAGGCGTCGGCACCCCGCATGAAGGAGACCGGACCCGAGGCGTTGCCTCCGGAGGACAGCAGTTCCTTGGAGGAACGGATACGGGAGAGGTTCAGGCCGGCACCGGAGCCGCCCTTGAAGATCATGCCCTCTTCCTTGTACCAGTCGAGGATCGACTCCATGGAGTCGTCGACGGACAGGATGAAGCAGGCCGAGACCTGCTGCGGCTGGGGCGTGCCGACGTTGAACCACACCGGGCTGTTGAAGCTGAAGATCTGGTGCAGGAGGGCGTACGCCAGCTCGTGCTCGAAGATCTCGGCGTCGGCGGGCGAGGAGAAGTACTTGTAGTCCTCACCGGCCTTCCGATACGTCTTCACGATGCGGTCGATGAGCTGCTTCAGGCTCACTTCGCGCTGCGGCGTGCCGACCGCGCCGCGGAAGTACTTGCTCGTGACGATGTTGACCGCGTTCACCGACCAGAAGTCGGGGAACTCGACGCCCCGCTGCTCGAAGTTGACCGAACCGTCGCGCCAGTTGGTCATGACGACGTCACGGCGCTCCCAGACCACCTCGTCGTACGGGTGCACGCCCGGGGTCGTGTGGATGCGCTCGATGCGCAGGCCCTTGCCGCCCTTGGGTCCCTTCGCGCGCGAACCTCGCGCGGGGCCGCTCGTCGTCTCGGTCATGCCGCCTCCCTGTATCAGGCTAAAACGCCCTGAAGTGCCACGTTCTTCCCGCAGCACGGTGTGTGTCTTGTGTCGCGGGCACCACTGGGGGCGACCACGACAGGTCTGGTTCGCCGTCGGACCGTGAAAGGTCAGTCGCCGGCGGTGGCAGGCTGCGGGACTTCGGCAGCCCCACCGGGCCCGCGGCCGGTCGCGTCAGATTCCGCTCCGGAGCCGTCCGGCGCGGCGTCGCGCCGCTCCCTCAGCTCTTCGACCGCGGCCTCGAAGTCCTCGAGCGAGTCGAACGCCCGGTACACGGACGCGAAGCGCAAATAGGCGACGAGGTCGAGTTCCTGCAGCGGGCCGAGTATGGCCAGTCCCACGTCGTGGGTGGTCAGTTCGGCACTTCCGGTGGCCCGGACCGCCTCTTCGACGCGCTGGCCGAGCTGCGCCAGCGCGTCCTCGGTCACGGGCCGCCCCTGGCATGCCTTGCGGACGCCGTTGATGACCTTGGTGCGGCTGAAGGGCTCGGTGACGCCGCTGCGCTTGACGACCATCAGGGAGCAGGTCTCCACGGTCGTGAAACGACGCGAGCAGTCCGGGCACTGACGGCGCCTGCGGATCGACGTGCCGTCATCAGTGGTGCGGCTGTCGACCACGCGGCTGTCGGGGTGCCTACAGAAGGGGCAGTGCATGGATCTCCCAACCCTCCTTCATGGCACGACACAGAGGCCTCCAAGGACCCTTGGGCCCCTCGAAGCAGCCCCAAGCATAGGCGATGCCCGCGACCCCGGAAGACCGGGGACCACAACTTCTAGGCTGCGGTCGCAATCCAACCACTACATCTGGGGTTTGCTCGTCATCCTCGGCGCGACCGCGTGTCGCGGCGCCCGCCGGAAGGGCGGTCACGGAGCCACCGGACGGGCGGGCGTGCGGGCCTTCGCCGACGCCACCCGAGAGATCCCAGTACCTGGTTGAAGGAGCACCGAATGGCACTATGGGAGCCTCACTCGGCAGGGCCTGGACCCCGGCGGTGAAGCGTACCGTAATGAACCGAAATTCCTTTCGGCCCGAACGTCAGCCATACACCCAGACACATGATCAGGGCAGGGAATCTACGATTTTTCACTCGAACGTGTGTTTGGCGCAACCTTTCGAAAGCAACTACCGTTGGCTAACTAGGGAGAACATCTCGAGAGGGGCCGACCGACGTGACCACCACCGCAAACAGCGCCACCATCACTGCCCAGGACCGCTCCCAGAGCCGATTCGAGCCGGTGCATGCCATGAATGACACAGCCACGAACCAGGAGGGGCCCAAGCCCACGCGCTCCCTGCCGGGCCGACCTCCAGGAATCCGCGCCGACAGCTCGGGACTCACCGATCGCCAGCGCCGGGTGATCGAAGTCATCAGGGACTCGGTGCAGCGGCGTGGCTACCCGCCGTCGATGCGGGAGATCGGTCAGGCGGTCGGCCTCTCCAGCACCTCGTCGGTGGCCCACCAGCTGATGGCTCTCGAGCGCAAGGGCTTCCTGCGCCGCGACCCGCACCGCCCGCGGGCCTACGAGGTCCGGGGTTCGGACCAGCCCAGCACCCAGGCCACGGACACCACGGGCAAGCCGGCCGCTTCGTACGTCCCCCTGGTCGGCCGCATCGCGGCGGGCGGCCCGATCCTCGCCGAGGAATCCGTCGAGGACGTGTTCCCCCTCCCCCGCCAGCTCGTCGGCGACGGTGAGCTGTTCGTCCTGAAGGTCGTCGGCGACTCCATGATCGAGGCCGCCATCTGCGACGGGGACTGGGTCACGGTCCGCCGGCAGCCCGTCGCCGAGAACGGCGACATCGTCGCCGCCATGCTCGACGGCGAAGCGACCGTCAAGCGCTTCAAGCGCGAGGACGGACACGTCTGGCTCCTGCCGCACAACTCCGCGTACCAGCCGATCCCCGGCGACGAGGCGACGATCCTCGGCAAGGTCGTCGCGGTCCTGCGTCGCGTGTGAGCCTCCGCCCCTGACACGGGCCCCGGAACCTACTGCGCCGGTTCCGGGGCCCGTCTCTTGTGTTCTCGCCGCTGCGCAGCGCGCTTCTGCGCGTCCTGGCCCTGCTGCGCACTGGCCTCGTCGCGCCGTAGGCCGCGGCCTACGGCTCAGCCCCGCCGCTACGACGGCCGCGCGCCCCCGGACCGCCGCCCGCCCCCGCGATCCAGCCGAACGCAAACGGGCGTCGGACTACCCCTCCGAGCCCTCGCCCGCCTCCGGCCCCCCTGCTCCCGCCGACGCCTCGGCGGCCACCGCTGCCGCGTCGATCGCCGCCAGAGAGCGGCGCACCTGGTTCCGGTCCGTCGTGTACCAGAACTCCGGCAGCGAGGCCCGCAGATAGCTCCCGTAGCGCGCGGTGGCCAAGCGTGGGTCCAGGACCGCCACCACACCGCGGTCCCCCGACGCCCGGACGAGACGACCGGCGCCCTGGGCCATCAGCAGCGCGGCATGGGTCGCCGCGACCGCCATGAAGCCATTGCCGCCCGCCTCGTCCACAGCCTTCTGCCGGGCACTCATCAGCGGGTCGTCGGGACGCGGGAACGGGATCTTGTCCATGATCACCAGCTGGCAGTTCGCGCCCGGTACGTCGACGCCCTGCCAGAGCGAGAGCGTGCCGAACAGACACGTCCGCGCGTCGGCCGCGAATCCCTTGATCAGCTCGCCCAGCGTCTCCTCGCCTTGCAACAGGATCGGCATGTCGAGCCTGCCTCGCAGCTCCTCGGCCGCCGCCTGGGCCGCCCGCATCGACGAGAACAGTCCGAGCGTCCGCCCGCCTGCAGCCTCGATCAGCTCGGTGAGCTCGTCCAGCATGTCCCCGCGCGTACCCTCGCGCCCCGGACGTGCCAGGTGCTGTGCGACGTACAGGATGCCCTGCTTGCGGTAGTCGAAGGGAGAGCCGACGTCGACGCCCTTCCAGACGGGCGCGTCCTCGGTGTGGGTGCCCTCGGGAGACAGCCCGAGCGACGCCCCGACGCCGTTGAAGTCACCGCCGAGCTTGAGCGTGGCGGACGTAAGGACCACCGAGCGGTCGGTGAACAGCTTCTCGCGGAGCAGGCCCGAGACGGACATCGGAGCCACCCGCAGAGAGGCACCGAAGCGGTCGTGGCGTTCGTACCAGACGACGTCGTACTCGGAGCCGTTCGTGATGCGCTCCGCCACGTCGTGGATCGTCTCCACGGATGCCAGGGCCTGCTTGCGGACCACGTCCTCGTCCTGAACGGACTTGTCGCGGGTGGAGCCGAGCGCGGAGATGACCGTCCGAGCGGCGTCACGCAGCGCCATCAGGGCATAACCGAGGTCTTCGGGGACCTCTTCCAGGCGCCCCGGCAGTGCCAGCTCCATGAGTCGCTCGAAGCCCTCAGCGGCCGTCTGGAGCTGATCTGCCGCCTTCTCGTTCACCAGCTTCGCCGCGCGCCGCACCGCGCGGTTGACCTGCCCCGGGGTGAGCTCGCCGGTGGCGACACCGGTGACACGGGACACCAGCTCATGGGCCTCGTCCACGATCAGCACCTCGTGCTGGGGCAGGACGGGGGCGCCCTCGATGGCGTCGATCGCGAGCAGCGCGTGATTGGTGACCACGACATCGGCGAGCTTCGCGCGCTCACGGGCCATCTCGGCGAAGCACTCCTGGCCGTACGCGCACTTCGAGGCGCCCAGACACTCTCTGGACGAGACGGACACCTGCGCCCAGGCACGGTCGGAGACGCCCGGAGTGAGGTCGTCGCGGTCGCCCGTCTCCGTCTCGTCCGCCCAGTCCCTCATGCGCAGCAGATCACGGCCGAGCTTGCTGGTGGGCGTCGCCGCCTCGAACTGGTCGAACAGTCCCTCTTCCTCGTCCTGCGGCACGCCCTCGTGCAGTCGGTGCAGACAGAGGTAGTTCGACCGGCCCTTGAGCATCGCGAAGTCGGGGCGGCGGCGCAGCAGCGGATGCAGGGCGTCCACCGTCCGCGGCAGGTCGCGCTCGACCAGCTGGCGCTGGAGGGCCAGGGTGGCCGTCGCGACGACGACCCGCTCCCCGTGCGCCAACGCGGGCACCAGATAGCCGAGGGACTTTCCGGTGCCGGTGCCGGCCTGGACCAGCAGGTGGGAACCGTCGTCGATCGCCTCGGCGACGGTCTCGGCCATGGTCACCTGGCCGGGGCGCTCCGTACCACCGACGGCGGCGACGGCGGCGTGCAGGAGCTCGGGGAGGGAGGGCTTCGTCATAGCTCGACCACCCTACGGTGCCCCACTGACAACACTGCGATCAAGGCTGATGGAGGGGGTTGGCCACGGTCCCGTGGACGGCTGCGTGCGGGCGCTCGGAGCGGTCGCGGTAGCCGTCGAGGTGGAGCCGGTTCCGGTTCAGGCTCAGGCGCGCGATACGGGGTGTGAGCAGGTCGAATGTCTCGTACCGCTCCTTCAGCTCGGGGGCGCGGGCCTGGTGCCGAAGGATCTCGGCCCGCACGAGGGACCAGAAGTCGGCTTCCGGGACGCCGAGTTGGTCCTCGCACAGCGGTGCGAGGTAGCGGAAGACGCCTACGAAGAGCCCGGCGTGGATGAACTGGGTCAGGAACGCCGGCGGCTCGGTGAGCAGGATGTCTCGGACGTCGTCGGGCATGGAGGCGTGCTCCGGAACAGGCTCCGCACTGACGTTGACGTCGTCCACGAAGTCCTTGACCGCAAGGCGCACGGGGACGTCGTTGTCGTCGAAGACGACGATGGTGTTCTCCCCGTGAGGGGAGAACACCGTTCCGTAGCGGTAGAGGAACTGCAGCAGGGGCGGCAGCAGGGCAGCGAACAGATGCGTCAGCCACGCGGTGGGCGTCAGCCCGGAGCGGGCGACGAGCTCCGTGACGAAAGCGCGGCCCTGGGGATCGGTGTGCAGAAGCGCGGCGAGGGTGCGGGCGCGCTCCCCGGGCGCGAGGTAGCGCGTGAGGGGCTCGCGCCAGATCGCTCCCAGCAGTTCTTTGTACTGGTAGGGCACTTCCGGGAGCGAGTCGTAGACGGGGTGCTCGACGGCAACGGAGGCGACCTCGCCGAGGAGGATCACCCGGCACTCGTCCCGAAGGAACGGATCGCCGTCGCGCAGGGCATGCACCCAGGAGGTGACGGCCGAGGCGGCGACCGTCCGCTCGGTGGGCAGACCGCGCCACACGAGGGTGTTGAGAACCGACAGCGGGAGCTTGATGGTGTGCCGGTCGGGACGTGTGGTGTTCAGGAACGTCCGGATCGACTGCTGGGGCAGGCGCAGATCGCCGTCGCTGGGGAGCGGGACGATGGTGCCGGCGGCGACGGACGGGGCGAACAGGGGCAGCACGACGTCGTCCCACTGCCAGGGGTGAACGGGCAGGTAGAGGTACTCCCGCGGGTCGAGGCCGCGTGCGCCGAGTATGGCCGCGTAGGACTCGCGTGTCTCCGCGTCGAGCTCGCGCGCGTAGAGGTCGTCCGCGGTGTCCAGGCCCGGCACGCCCCGGTAGGTGGCGATGCTGTGGTGCACGGCGATCCAGGGGATGGCCGTGTCGGTGCGGGCTTCGGGTGCCCAGCGTGCGGTGTCCGTCGCGGAGAAGCCGATGCGGCCCTTGTTGAGGACGAGCCAGGGGTGGCCCGTCTGGTGCCCTTCGAGCTCCGCGTAGCCGAGGTCGGCGAGCTGTGCGGCGCTGAGCGCTCCGTGGTCGAGGCGAGTGTCGGCGCTCAGCGTCGCGGTCAGTTCGCGGATGAGGTGGCCGAGGGTGGCGCCGTCGAGGTCCAGGGTGCGGCGGGCGACGGTCAGGAAGCGCAGGGGGTCGGCGCAGGGAGCCGGGCTGCCGGTGGCGTCGGTGAGCGTCAGGCTCGCCGGGGCCACCCGCCAGCTGCCGTAGGCGCCGCGGTGGGCGCGGAAGGTGAGGCGGGGGCGGCGCTCGCCGGGCGTGGCGGGTTCGTCGAGAAGCAAGGTGTACGTGTCCGCGGCGTGCCGCTCGCCTTCCGTGACACCTGCCTCACCTCCTCCGGCAGTCCCCCGACTGCCTTCCTCGCGTCCCCTGCCCCCGGCCTCGCCTCCTCGGCGGTCGGCGCTCACCGCCACAGCTGGTACCGGACTGAGGATCTCTTCGTACGCGAACTCGCCGACGATCTTGGCGAGGAGTCGGCGCCCGGCCTCCTCCCAGCGTTCCGCGGTGAGCTCAGGCGGGTCGTAAAGGGCGTCGGGGTCGTTGGGTGTCGCGGGATCGGAAAGATTCGGCACGGGGACTCCTCGGGGAGGGAACCGGATCGGGTCGAGCGGTGTATCAGAAGTGAGCGGATCGAAAAGGGGCGGGCTGAGCGGGTCACAGCACGGCGCGCAGAGCCCGGTCGCGGACCATGAGCGCCGCTCGTTTGTCAGGGAGGTCCACCTCGGCGGCGAAGCGGAAGCCGGCGCTGAGAAAGGCGGAGACGGAGGGGGTGTTGCGCAGGTCCGGTTCGGCTACGACACGTGCGCAGGAGGGCCGGTGATCGAGTACGAGATCGGCGACGGCCCGCAGCAAGGTGGTACCGAGGCCCCGGCCACGATCGGCGACGCCGCCGACGAGGAGGTGGATTCCGGTGTCGTGAGGGCGTGCGGGGTAGTGGCGGGCCAGTGGGTCGAGGTCGGCGCGGTAGATCTCCCAGTAACTCATGGGGGCGCCGTCGAGGACGCCGAGGCAGGGCACGCTGCGTCCGTCGCCGTCGAGCTGGGGGCGCAGGTGGTTCTCCGTGACGGATGCCGGTCCGGCCAGTTCCCAGAAGGCCGCCACGGCGGGGTCGTTCATCCACCTGCTGATCAGCGCCAGGTCGCGTTCGATGCGTACGGGGACGAGTTGGAAGACGCCCGCGTCGGTGGTGGCCGGGCTCCATGTGGCCACGTGGTCGAGCAGGTCGCTGCGGGGCGGGCCGGGCTCGGTGGCCGACACGTCGTCCGAGCCCGCTGCCGCGTCGGAGGTGAGGGGCGCCGTGTGCCCACCGCAGTCGGCGATCAGCACGACGAGATCGTCGGGCAGCCGCAGGTCCAGGGTGTCTTCGCAGTCCGGGGTGCCCGCGGTGGCGGGATCTGTTCCGGCGTCGGTGCTCGCGTCGGTGGGAGGCACGGCGTCGCTCCTCTCGGAGTGGATGGATTCGGCAGGGGTGGGGCCTGGTCCTCAGGAAGGGGTCATGGTCATCGGCGGGGGAAGGGGGCGTGGTCCGCGGTGGCGCAAACGAAGTGGTCTCGGCCGCTGTGGAGCTGGGGGTCCCTGGCGAGGTTCGGAAAGGTGGAGCGGGCTACTTGTGGAGGGGATTCGAGATGGTGACGTAGACGGATTGGGTGTCGACGGGGCCGACGAGTTCGTCGAGCCCGTGCAGGCGGGTCAGGAGGTTGGCCTTGCACCGCAGCACGGGTGAGTCGAGCAGTCGGGCGGGCAGTGGGGTGCGGAGCCGGTCGGGGCCGGAGGCGACGTCGAGGAGGAAGCGGCGGAACGCGGCGAGCAACAGCCTTTCGTCGGCGAGGCGTTCGGCGCCCAGGGCGCCGATGAGGCCGAGGACGTTGTTGACGCCGAGGTAGTAGGCGAAGCGCTCGTCGGTGACCTCGTCGGACACGAAGGTGTCGCTGTGCCGGCCGATGCCGGGGAGCCGCCTGTCCAGTTCGGCGCGGCGGGACTCGCGGAAGTAGTAGCCCTGGTTGTCGCGGTAGCGGCCGCCCGTGGGCCAGCCGTCGGGGTCGAGGAGCAGCAGGGTGTTCTGCTGGTGGGCTTCGAGGGCGACGCCTGCTTCGCTGTCGAGCCAGAGCACGGGGCGTACGACGTTCTGGAGGTAGCGCAGGAACCACTCCGTGGCGACGGCTCCTCGCGGACGGCCGGTGTGTCCGGCGAGCCGGGTGATGATCGCGGCGAGCCGGGAGTGCATCGGCGGCCGGTCCTGGCCGGTGGGCTGGGCGGGCGGCCTGGGTGAGACGAGTCCGGCGACGCAGGCCACGTCGTCGCCGGGGCGGAAGGGGTTGTGCCGGATCATCACGTCGAACCCGGCGACGGCTTCTCCGTCGGCTCCGGTGACGGCGAGCCAGGCCGGGTCACGGATCACGTCGAACCCGGGGTGGGCCGCCTGCCACTGCTCGGCGAGGCCGCTGCGCAGCAGCCGGTGGACCTCGACGCCGCGGTGGAGTTCTTTGCGGAGGTTCTCACGACGGGAGTTGGTGATGCGCAGGGCCAGCGACAGCTTCAGCATGGCCGGGGCGCCGGAGCGGTAGAGCGTGCGGACGGAGGAGGTGGGGTGCCAGGGAGCGCCGTGCGGGCCGAGGTCCTTGAGGAGTCCGGCGTCGAGCAGGGCGGCGGTCTCGGGGCGGTGGCGGAGTTCGCGGATCTGCCACGGGTGCGCGGGGAGGACGGCGTGGTTGTCGGGCAGGACCAGGTCGGGGCCGGCGAGGCGGATGGCGAGCTGGTCGGCGGTGACGGTGCGGCCGCGTTCGGTCCAGGCCGAGTCCATCGCGAGCACCGAGCGGTCGACGGCGAGCCAGTGCAGCGGGAAGGCGCCGCGCAACTCCGGTGAGTAGAGACGGGATTCGGTGTCGGAGAGCCCTTCGCGGCTCTTCGGGGTCGGGTGCAGCGGGTGGCCCAGAAGCAAGGACTGTTCGGCGGCGAGGAACAGGTCGGGGGTGTCGCTCGGGTTGTTCCTGCGGTCGGCGATGAAGTCGGCGGTGCGGCGGACGGAGTCGGCGACGCGGGCGACCAGGTCGGCGCCGCCGACTGCTTCCGAGGGCTCGGGGGCTTCCTTCGGCTCGGTGGCCGCCGGGGATTCGGTGGCCGTGGGATCGGTGGCTTCCTCCGGTTCGATGGCCTCCGCGGGCTCCGTGGCCTCCCCGGGCTCGACGGCCTCCCCGAGTCCGAGGACTTCGGTCTCGGCACCATCGGTTTCGGTGGCTCTCCGAGGGGTTCCGGCCGACGGACCCGCCGACGGCGACTGTGACTGCTCGGGGTCGGCCTGAGCCTGGGGGCCCGATGCGCCCGTGCGGGCTGTCTCGCGGCTCAGGAGGGCGGCGACGGTGACGGCGTCGACCGGTGGTGCGGTTGCGGGGCCGTCCTGCAGGCAAGGGGGGCCGAAGCGGTGCCAGCCGGTCGGGGACCAGTAGTCCACGGGGACGAGGAGGGCGGTGCCGCTGGCTTCGAGGGGGATGCGCAGGGATCCGTGTTCCGGTGGGGCCATGTCGTTCTCGCGCACCCAGCAGCGCAGCAGGTTCTCGACGGCCGCGGCCTGGGCCGCGGTGTGCGGGTCGGGGTGGTCGAGGAGGTCGGTGGTGCCGTGGCGCAGTCGCTCGGCCTCCTGGCTCCTGCCTTTCTGCCGCGGGACCGTACTGGCCTCCGCCGTCTGCGGGGACTGCGCGGACTGCGTGCCGCACGCTCCCGGTGAGTGCGGTTGGGGACGGCCGTCGGGGGCGGGGGTGGCGTTCAAGAGGGTTCCTTGTGTGGTGATCGGGCTCCGTTTGGCGACGGGCGGTGGTCGGCGGGACGGGTGGCGGAGTGGGCACGGGGTGGGACGGGGACGGCAGCGGCTGGGAGGGGGTGGGGTGGCTGCGGCTGTCGTCAGGTCGATCGGTGGGTGCCCGGCTCGGTCAGGGGACGTGAGTCGCGGTCGTCATAGGTGGTCCGGTGCGAGTCTGCCGCCGGTGGTGCGGCGGTGGGAACGCTCCGCAGCGGTGAGGGCATCGGCGAGTCGGTCGAGGACCGCGGTCGCCTGTTCGTCCGTGATGGTGAGGGGAGGCAGGAGACGCACGACGCTGGAGTGCCGTCCGCCGAGTTCGACGATGAGCCCGCGGCGCAGGCACTCGCGCTGTACGGCGGCGGCCAGTTCGGGGGCCGGAGGGTGCGGGCGGGCGTCGGGAAGGTCGTGCGGCTGGTGTTCTGGAAGGTGATTGTGCCGGGGTGGGTATTGGGGGTTGGCCGGAGGTGTGACGGCCGTGGGGGCGTGCGAGGTGTCCGAGACGTCCGGGGACGGTTCCGTCGTGTCGACCAAGTGCTGTGGGTGGGGGGTGGGTTGGGCACCGGGGCGGGCGTGTTCCAGGTCGACGAGTTCGATGCCGAGCATCAGGCCGCGGCCGCGGGCGTCGCCGACGCAGGGGTGGTCGGCGGCGAGGGAGCGCAGGTCCGCGAGCATGCGGGTGCCGAGGGTGGCGGCGCGTTCGGCGAGGCGGTTCTCGCGTACGTGGGCGAGGGTGGCGGCGCCTGCGGCCATGGCGAGTTGGTTGCCGCGGAAGGTGCCCGCGTGCGCGCCGGGAGGCCAGACGTCGAGGTCGTCGCGGTAGACGACGACGGCGAGGGGCAGGCTGCCGCCGATCGCCTTGGACAGGACGAGGACGTCGGGGACGACGCCGCTGTGCTCGATGGCCCAGAAGGCGCCGGTGCGGCCGACGCCGGTCTGCACTTCGTCGGCGATGAGGGGGATCCCGCGTGCGGCGGTGATGTCGCGCATCCGGCGGAGCCAGGCGTCGGGCGCAGGAAGGACGCCGCCCTCGCCCTGGACCGGTTCGACGATCATGGCGGCGGGGGCGGGGACGCCGGACTTGGTGTCGTCGAGAAGGCTTTCGGTCCAGCGGGCGGCGAGTTCGGCTCCGTTCGGGCCGCCGATGCCGAAGGGGCAGCGGTAGTCCTGGGGGTACGGCAGCCGGGCGACGCGGACGTCACGGGCGCCGCCGGAGGCTTCGAGGGCTCCCGCGGTCATGCCGTGGTAGGCGCCGGTGAAGGCGAGCAGGCCCTCGCGGCCGGTGGCCATGCGCGTGAGTTTCAGGGCCGCTTCCACCGCGTCGGTGCCGGCGGGGCCGCAGAACTGGATGCGGGCGCGGTCGGCGAGGGCGGGCGGGAGCGTGCGGAACAGCTCGGTGGTGAAGGCGTCCTTGACGGGGGTGGCCAGGTCAAGGACGTGGAGTGGGGCTCCGGAGTCGAGGACGCCGCGGATGGCTTCGAGCACGACGGGGTGGTTGTGGCCGAGGGCGAGTGTGCCCGCGCCGGAGAGGCAGTCCAGGTAGCGCTGTCCGTCGGCGCCCTCGATGGTCATGCCGCGGGCCCGTACGGGGACGATCGGAAGAGCACGCGCGTAGGTGCGCGCGGCGGATTCCCGGGCGGACTGGCGGCGCAGGATCCCTTCGTGCGCGCCCCTGAGCGGGCCTCCACTCCTTTCGCCTACGCATGAAGCGGTTTCGCCTGGTTGTGCACCTGTTTCACCTCGTTGCGCACCCGTTTCGCCTCGTTGTGCACCTGTTTCGACAGATTCACCACTAAAGCAGCCGTCTTCACGAGACCCACTCGCCCCACCAGAAGCTCCAGAATCAAAAGCCCCAGACATCCCAGCCCCCACCAAGTCCTCACGCCCCGCAGGCGCCCCCTCCGCTGCATGGTCCGCGGCCTCCGCCGCGATATCGCGCCCCGCGGGCACCACCACGGAAGCAGACTCGGTCACGGCCACGGCTGTTGGTCCTCCCGCTGGAACTTGGCGCGGGCCCCGTGTCCGGCGCGGGCGCGCGAGCGAGTTGGCGCGGGGGTTGAACGCACTCAGCGTGTCCCCCGTACGTACCAACGACGGCACGTGCGCGGGATCACGGGTGCACGGAAGATCCTTGCCGTGACGGAACCGTTGCCGTCTCGTGGGCCGTCCCCAACGGCACCGGCATAGTGTGGGGTGCCGTTCACCAGCACCAAGGTGTTCCGCACCGCGGGCATTCCGGACGTTCAGCACCACGGACGACCGGGCGCCCGCCAGCACGGTCATCCGGGCGACCGCAGGGGGCGCGCCGCGATGGCCGAGGCCGTACAGAAGGACGTACGGCACCACGATGTACGGCATTTGGAACGATTTCGAGGCCCAGGGGGATTCTCACCATGCGACCCATACGTCCGCTCTTCAGCTCCCGCAGCGGGAGGAGCGCGCGCGGCAGGACCTCCCCCGTGGCGGCCGCCGTCGCGCTTGGCGCGGCCCTCGTGCTGACCGCGACCGCCTGCGGCCCGACTGATGACAAGGCGGACGATTCGTCCGCGTCGCAGCCCGGCGACAAGGGCGACGACAAGTTCCAGCTTCCCGGCGACATCCAGGACCGGCTCAAGGAGCACGGCATCGACCTGGACAAGTGGAAGGACGGCGCCTGGAAGAACTGGGACAAGGACGACTGGCTGCGCGAGGCGGGCGACTTCGTCAACCCGATCATCGAGGACCTCTGGGACCCGGACCGCATGCGGGACGCGGACAAGAACCCGGACCGCGGTGTCGACGAGGGCGACATCTCCGGCGACCAGGGCGTGACGGACCCGACGCCGGAGCCCGTCGAGGCGGCGGCCGTGAAGACGCCGTACCACGACCAGGTCCCCGCGGCCGGCAAGCTCTTCTTCGACGGCCCCGAGGGCTCCATGGTCTGCTCGGCCACGGTCGTCAAGGACCCGAAGAACCCGGGCAAGTCCAACATGGTGTGGACCGCCGGTCACTGCGTCCACGCGGGCGCCAAGGGTGGCTGGTACCGCAACATCGCCTTCGTCCCCTCGTACAACAACAGCGGCGCGCCCACGGCGGAGCTCCAGGGCAAGCCCAAGGAAGAGGTCGCTCCGTACGGCGTCTGGTGGGGCGACTGGGCGCAGACGTCCGACCAGTGGATCGAGCAGGGCGGCCCGACGGGCGGCAAGGGCGCTCCGTACGACTTCGCGGTGATCCACGTGACGCCGGAGAAGGGCAGCGGCGGCAAGTCCCTGGAGGAGACGGTCGGCACCGCTCTACCGGTGGACTTCGACGCTCCCGCGGTACCGAAGATCAAGGACATGACGGCGACCGGCTACCCGGCGGCGTCGCCGTTCGACGGCCAGAAGCAGTTCCAGTGCGCGGACAAGCCGGGCCGTCTCTCGCTCAGCAAGCCCGACCCGACGATGTACCGGATCGGCTGCACCATGACCGGCGGTTCGTCCGGTGGCGGCTGGGTCGCGGAGGGCCAGGACGGCAAGCCCGCCCTGGTGTCCAACACGTCGATCGGCCCGGTGACGGCGGGTTGGCTCGCGGGTCCGCGCCTCGGTGACGAGGCCAAGGGCATCTACAACGCGGTCAGCAAGAAGTTCGCGGGGCAGTAGGAGTCACCGTCGGTGGGGTCGGCCCCGGTTCCGGGGCCGACCCCACCCGCTTCGCCCGAGTACGGGAAGCGTGCGTGCGGGGTACGCGAACCAGCGCGGCGAAACCTTCACCACCCCGCCGCCGTTCGTCCCCAATTCCACAGGCATAGTGGGAGCTCACGTCGGCCCGGGCGGCGGATGCCGCGCCCACGCCTGACACGCACATGGCAAATACACGTTCCTACGGGGGTTACAGCTACATGCGTTCCATTCGTGCGCCCTTCGCGCGCAGCCGCGGCCGCCGCGTCGCGCTCGCCGTCACCGGGCTCGCCGCGACCCTGGCGCTCACCGCCACGGCCTGCGGTCCGAGCGACGACAAGGCGAGCGACAAGTCGGACAGCGGCTCCGCGCAGGAGGCGGGCAAGGGTTCCGACTCCGGCTCCGGACTGCCCGGCGATCTCGCCGACCGGCTCAAGGAGCACGGCATCGACCCTGACAAGTGGAAGGACGGTGCCTGGAAGAACTGGAGCAAGGACGACTGGCTGCGCGAGGCCAAGGACTTCGTCAACCCGGTCATCGAGGGGCTCTGGAAGCCCGAGCGGATGCAGAAGGCCAAGGACCCGAACAAGACGATCGCGTCGAAGGACGCGACCGCTGACCAGGGCCAGACCGACCCGGACCCGGCTCCGGTCCAGGCGAAGCCCGAGAAGACGCCGTACCACGACAACGCGGCGCCGGTCGGCAAGATCTTCTTCGACTCCCCCAAGGGCTCGATGGTCTGCTCCGGCACGGTCGTGAAGGACCCGCGCAACCCGGGCAAGTCCAACCTGGTGTGGACGGCGGGCCACTGTGTGCACGCCGGTTCCGAGGGCGGCTGGTACCGCAACATCACCTTCGTGCCCTCGTACAACGACCTGGGCAAGTCCGAGGCGGCCCTGAGCAACGCGGCGCCGCAGGAGATCGCGCCGTACGGCCAGTGGTGGGCGGACTGGGTCTCGACGTCCGGTGAGTGGATCGACCAGGGTGCCGCTTCGGGCGGCGCCGGCGCTCCGTACGACTACGCCGTGATGCACGTGAAGCCGCAGGAGGGCACCAAGTCCCTCGAGGAGACCGTCGGCAACGCGCTGGAGGTCGACTTCTCGACTCCGTCGGCGCGGAGCGTGGCGTCCATGGGCGCCTGGGGCTACCCGGCCGCGCCGCCGTACAACGGTCTGATCATGCACAAGTGCATCGACAAGCCCGGCCGTCTGTCGCTGGACCCGGCGACGCCGACGATGTACCGCATCGGCTGCACCATGACCGGCGGTTCGTCCGGCGGTGGCTGGTTCCGGGTGGTGGGCGACAAGTCCCAGCTGGTCTCCAACACGTCGATCGGCCCGGCCGACAGCACCTGGCTCGCCGGTCCGCAGCTGGGCAGCGGCGCGAAGCAGGTCTTCGACACGATGAGCGAGAAGTACGGCTCGCGGTGATCCCTCGGGCCGCGGTGACCCGACGGCGGTCGAGGTCTCGGTGACCTGGAGCTTTCATGGTGAAGGCCCCGCCCCCCTGCGAGGGGGGCGGGGCCTTCACCATGCCGTCAGTGCGCCGCGGGAACGTACGGCGCGAGTTCCGCCGCCAGTTCCTCGTGCACCCGTGCCTTGAGCAGCGTGCCCTCGGGCGTGTGCTCCTCGGAGAGCACTTCACCGTCGGCGTGCGTGCGCGCCACGAGCTTGCCGTGGGTGTACGGCACGAGGGCCTCGATCTCGACCTCGGGCCTCGGCAGTTCGGCGTCGATGAGCGCGAGCAGCTCCTCGATGCCGGCGCCGGTGCGCGCGGACACGGCGATCGCGTGCTTCTGCTGGCGCAGCAGCCGCTGGAGGACCAGCGGGTCGGCCGCGTCCGCCTTGTTGATCACCACGATCTCCGGCACGTCCGTCGCGCCCACGTCCCGGATGACCTCGCGCACGGCGGCGAGCTGCTCCTCCGGCGCGGGGTGCGAGCCGTCCACCACGTGCAGGATCAGGTCGGACTCGCCGACCTCCTCCATGGTGGAGCGGAACGCCTCCACGAGGTGGTGCGGCAGATGCCGGACGAAACCGACCGTGTCGGCCAGGGTGTACAGCCGGCCGCTGGGCGTCTCCGCCCTGCGGACCGTCGGGTCGAGGGTGGCGAACAGGGCGTTCTCCACCAGCACACCCGCCCCGGTGAGGCGGTTGAGCAGAGAGGACTTGCCCGCGTTCGTGTACCCCGCGATGGCGACCGATGGCACCTTGTTGCGCTTGCGCTCCTGGCGCTTGATGTCGCGGCCCGTCTTCATCTCCGCGATCTCCCGGCGCATCTTCGCCATCTTCTCGCGGATCCGTCGCCGGTCCGTTTCGATCTTGGTCTCACCGGGGCCGCGGGTGGCCATGCCGCCACCGCCGCCGCCACCCATCTGACGGGAGAGCGACTGACCCCAGCCGCGGAGCCTCGGCAGCATGTACTGCATCTGCGCGAGGGCGACCTGCGCCTTGCCCTCTCGGGACTTGGCGTGCTGGGCGAAGATGTCGAGGATCAGGGCGGTCCGGTCGACCACCTTGACCTTGACGACGTCTTCGAGGTGGATGAGCTGGCCGGGGCTGAGCTCACCGTCGCACACGACGGTGTCCGCTCCGGTCTCGAGGACGATGTCACGCAGCTCCAGGGCTTTGCCGGAGCCGATGTACGTCGCCGGGTCGGGCTTGTCGCGGCGCTGGATGACGCCGTCGAGCACGAGCGCGCCCGCGGTCTCCGCGAGTGCGGCCAGCTCGGCGAGGGAGTTCTCCGCGTCGTGAACCGTTCCGGAGGTCCAGACGCCCACGAGGACGACGCGCTCCAGGCGGAGCTGTCGGTACTCGACCTCGGTGACGTCCTCGAGCTCGGTGGAGAGGCCGGCGACGCGGCGCAGGGCCGCGCGCTCGGATCGGTCGAACTGGTCGCCGTCCCGCTCTCCGTCGATCTCGTGGCTCCAGGCGACGTCCTCTTCCATCAGGGCATCGGCCCGAAGACCTTCGGGGTAGTTCTGCGCGAAGCTCTGTACGTCCTGGGAAGGGGAAGAAGAGGAGGTCATTGGGTCCTTTACGTCGATGGGAATCCGATTCGGAGAGCACCTGCGGGCGTCTTTCGCCCTGCCGCACCGTGTGTGCGGCTCGCATCGCCTGCCACAGCGCCACCCGTCATGTTCGACAACGCTCACGGCCCCCCGGAGATTCCCCGGACCAGCCGGGGCCACCCCTGAGATGTCCCCGAGGGGATCTCCCGGACGGGCCGCGCCGTCGACCTGACGATGGTCGCACGGTACGACCCGTCTCGTCACCCGAGTATTTCAGGGCGCCCGCCGCCCGGGCCCCACCACTACTTCTTCCCGGACGCCGCCTTCTTCTCCGGCGGCGTCGACGTCCAGTCGGGGTGCCCCGGCATCGGCGGTGTCTTCGCCCCGTACAGCCAGGCGTCGAAGAAGTCGTCGAGGTCGCGCCCTGAGACCTCGGACGCGAGCCGCACGAAGTCGGCGGTGGTCGCGTTCCCGTCGCGGTGGGTGTGCACCCAGGCCCGCTGCACGGCCTCGAAGCCGGACCGCCCGATCTCCTGGCGCAGCGCGTAGAGCACGAGCGCGCTGCCGTCGTACACGACGGGCCTGAAGATGCTGATCTTCTCCCCCGGCCGGGGCCCCTTGGGCGCGGCCGGGGGCCCGCCCGCCGCGCGCCAGCTGTCGGAGAGCCGGTAGGCGTACCGCATCCGCTTCTCCAGCGGCTGGCGCGCCTTCTCCTCCGCGTACAGGGCCTCGTACCAGCTGGCGTGTCCCTCGTTCAGCCACAGGTCGGACCAGGTGGCGGGGCTCACGCTGTCGCCGAACCACTGGTGCGCCAGCTCGTGCACCATGATCGATTCCACGTACCACTCGGGGAACTCGGGCCGCGTGAACAGCTCCTTCTCGAAGAGCGACAGCGTCTGCGTCTCCAGCTCGAAGCCGGTCCGCGCGTCCGCGACGAGCACCCCGTAGGTCTCGAACGGGTAGCGGCCGACCTTGTCCTCCATCCAGGAGATCTGGTCCGGGGTCTTCTTCAGCCAGGGCTCCAGCTGCTTGCGGTCCTTGGTGGGCACGACGTCCCGTACGGGCAGGCGGTAGGGGCCGGTGCGGTGCAGCACGGTGGAGCGGCCGATGGACACCTGGGCCAGTTCGGTCGCCATGGGGTGCCGGGTGCGGTACGCCCACGTGGTGGTGTCCGCGCGGCGCTCCTTGGCCAGGGGCAGGCCGTTGGCGACGGCGGTGAGGCCCTTGGGGGCGGTGACGCGGAAGGTGAACTGCGCCTTGTCGGCGGGGTGGTCGTTGCACGGGAACACGCGGTGCGCCACATCCGCCTGATTGGCCATCGCGAGCCCGTCGCCGGTGCGCACCCAGCCGCCCTCGACGTCGTCGGACACCGGGTCGCTGGTGTGCCGCACAGCGATCCGCAGGCGCTCGCCGGGCTGCACGCGCGCGTGGGGCGTGACGACCAGGTCCTCGCCCGCGGTGGCGAAGTCGGCGGGGGCGCCGTTCACCTCGACGGAGCGGACCTTGCCGTGCGTGAAGTCGAGATTGACGCGTTCCAGCGGCGCCGTCACCCGAGCGTCGATCTTCGTGAGCGCGTCCAGGGGCTTGCTGTTGTCCCCGTGATAGGTGAAAGCGATGTCGTACGACGTCACGTCGTACCCGGGGTTGCCGAGGTGGGGGAAGAGGCGGTCGCCGATGCCGAGGGGGGCGGCGGGCTGTGGGGCGCTCGCGGCGAGCAGGGCGGCGGAGGTGGTGGCGGCGAGGACGGCGACGGCGATCCGGACCGTCTTCGGCCGGGACGCCTTGGTACGCGGGGTCAGGAGCATGAACTACGGCTATCAGCGCGCGCCTTCCGCGTCGGGACGGCACGCGACGGGCCCACCCGAACGAGTCGGCGCCGTTTCACCGAAGAGCGCCGTCGAGGCCGCCGGGGAGCCGGTCAGGGTGCCGCTGCCGCCCGGTGCTGCGCGCGGGCCACGTCGTACACCCCGGGGACGTTGCGCATGGCGCGCATCAGGCCCGGAAGGTGTGCGGCGTCGGGGAGTTGGAGCGTGTACGTGTGGCGTACGCGCTGTTGGCTGGGTGGTTCGACGGTCGCCGAGATGATCGCGGCGCCTTCGAGGGCGATGGCTTCGGTGAGGTCGGCCAGGAGGTGCGCCCGGCCGAACGACTCGGCGATCAGGGTGACCCGGCACTCCGTGGCGTCCCCCCAGCGCACACCGACCTCCGGGCGCCCCACCTGCGTCATGCGCGCCACCGCGGGACACGTGACCCGGTGGACGGTGACGACGCCGCCGCGAACCGCGAAGCCGGTGATCTCGTCGGGCGGGACGGGGGTGCAACAGCCCGCGAGCCGTACGGTGGCGCCCTCACGGTCGACGACGACGTTCTCCGCCGCCGGGCGCAGGGCCGCGGAGACCTGGGGCCTCGGCGTGGTCGCGGGCACCGTCACGGGCGCCTGGGGCTCCGGGGCGGCCTGCGCGGGCGGGGCGGGGGCGGGCGCCGGGTGGGTGGTGAGCCAGCGCCGGATGGCGATGCGCGCGGCGGGCGTGCGCGCGTGGCCGAGCCAGTCGCGCGAGGGCCCCGACGTCAGGTCCTGGCCCATGAGCAGCTGCACGGTGTCGCCGTCGCGCAGGACCGTGCTGAGCGTGGCCAGGCGGCCGTTGACGCGCGCGCCGATGCAGGCGTGCGCGTCCTCGCCGTACTGGGCGTAGGCGGCGTCGACGCAGCTGGCGCCCGCGGGCAGGCCGAGCGTGCCGCCGTCGGTGCGGTAGACGGCGATCTCGCGGTCCTGGGCGAGGTCCTCGCGGAGCGTCGACCAGAAGGTGTCGGGGTCGGGTGCGGCCTGCTGCCAGTCGAGGAGGCGTGAGAGCCAGCCGGGGCGGGTGGGGTCGGCGCGCTCGCCGTCGGCGGGCTGTTCCTCGGACGGCCCGGCGTAGGGGTTGTGCAGGGCGACGACGCCCGCTTCGGCGACGCGGTGCATCTGGTGGGTGCGGATGAGGACTTCGGCGACCTCGCCGTCGCCACGGGCCACGGCCGTGTGCAGCGACTGGTACAGGTTGAACTTCGGTACGGCGATGAAGTCCTTGAACTCCGAGACGACCGGCGTGAAGCAGGTGTGCAGCTCGCCGAGGACTCCGTAGCAGTCGGCGTCCTCGTGCACGAGGACGAGCAGACGACCGAAGTCGGCGGGGCGCAGCGCGCCGCGCTTGCGGTGGGCGCGGTGCACGGACACGAAGTGGCGTGGCCGGATGAGGACTTCGGCGGCGATGCCGGCCTCGCGCAGGACGCCGCGCACCTCTTCGGAGATGTCGGCCAGCGGGTCGGCCCCGGCCTTCGCCTTCGCCGCGATCAGGTCCTTGACCTCCGCGTACTCCTCGGGATGGAGGATCGCGAAGACGAGGTCCTCCAGCTCGGTCTTCAGGGCCTGCACGCCGAGGCGTTCGGCGAGCGGGATGAGGACGTCGCGGGTGACCTTGGCGATGCGGGCCTGCTTCTCGGGGCGCATCACGCCGAGCGTGCGCATGTTGTGCAGGCGGTCGGCGAGTTTGATCGCCATGACGCGGACGTCGTTGCCGGTGGCGACCAGCATCTTGCGGAAGGTCTCCGGTTCGGCGGCCGCTCCGTAGTCGACCTTTTCGAGCTTGGTGACGCCGTCGACCAAGTAGCAGACGTCGTCGCCGAACTCGGCGCGCACCTGATCGAGAGTCACATCCGTGTCCTCGACGGTGTCGTGGAGCAGGGACGCGGTCAACGTGGTCGTCTCCGCGCCCAGTTGGGCCAGGATCAGCGTGACGGCGAGAGGGTGTGTGATGTACGGCTCACCGCTCTTGCGCATCTGGCCGCGGTGCGAGGACTCCGCGAGGACGTAGGCGCGGCGCAGCGGCTCCAGGTCGGCGTCCGGATGGTGGCCGCGGTGGGCCTCGGCCACATGGCCGATGGCGTCCGGGATGCGGTCCCTCGTGGCGGGGCCGAGGAGCGCGGCGCGGCCCAGTCTGCGCAGGTCGAGGCGGGGACGGGAGCGCCTTCGCGGGGGCGAGGACGTCGTCGGGCCGGGCGTCGCGGGATTCGTCGCCTCCGCACTCATGGGCACCTCCGGCAGCTCCGACCGGCGGTGGGCGGACGGCAGCCTGCTCCGTCCGGGCCGGTGCTTGATGCTATCGAGCCCATCACGTGGTGCTGACCCGCTCTCGCCGAGCGTGAAACGGATCACCCATTCGAGCGACAGTTCTGTGGAGAGTCGTTTCGACTGGGACGAGCGGGGTTTCGAGCCCGGCGCGGGCCCCGGGCGGGATGCGCCGCCCGTGGTCCCGTGTGCGCCGTGCGGTCGAGCGCGCCATTCAGGCCACCGCTACGGCCGCCGCCAGCCAGTCGGCGTCGATCTCGCCCTCCGCCACGATCACGGCGGGGCCCGTCTTCTCGATCTCGCCGTCCGGCCGCTCGGTGATGACCAGGCGGCCGCCGAGCACGTCCACGGTGTACGCCACCGGGGCACCGGTCACCGCGGGGTCCAGGCCGTCCCTGCGCGCCGCCGCGACGGCCACCGCGCATGCGCCCGTGCCGCACGAGCGGGTCTCGCCCGCGCCGCGCTCGTACACGCGCATGGCGACGTGGCGCGGGCCGCGGTCGACCACGAACTCCACGTTCACACCGTGCGGGTAGGCCGTGGCCGGGCTGAACGGCGGCGGGTCGAGGAGGCGGCCCGCGTGCGCCAGGTCGGCCACGAAGGCGACCGCGTGGGGGTTGCCCATGTTCACGTTGCGGGCGGGCCACTGGTGCTCGCCCACGGAGATCGTGACGTCGCCCTCGGGGAGCACGGCCTTGCCCATGGCGACGGTGATGTCGCCGGCGGCGCCGTCGTCGGTGGGCTTGGCGATGTGCACGCGCTTCACGCCGCCGCGGGTCGCGACGGCCAGGTCGCCCTCGGCGACGAGCCCGGCGCGCTCCAGGTAGCGAGCGAAGACGCGCACGCCGTTGCCGCACATCTCGGCGACCGAGCCGTCGCCGTTGCGGTAGTCCATGAACCACTCGGCCTCATCGGCCAGATGCCGCGCGTCCGGGTGGGCGGCGGAGCGCACGACGTGCAGCAGACCGTCGCCGCCGATGCCCGCGCGGCGGTCGCACAGGGCGGCGACGGCGGCCGGGGGCAGCTCGATGGCGTTGTCGGCGTCGGGGACGATCACGAAGTCGTTCTCGGTCCCGTGCCCCTTGAGGAAGGCGATCCGCGTGCTCATCCCTCGATCGTACGGGGTGCGTGCGACAGCCGGTCGGGGGCCGTCAGCGGAGCCTGGCCACCCGCCAGACGGCGAGCACCGCGACGATCCCGAAGACCAGCGTGTACGCGGACACCACGCGCCAGTCCGGCTTCCGCCCGGAGCCACGCTCCGGCAGCCCCGGCCAGGTGTGGCCCACGCGACGGGCGGCCATCATGCCCCAGCCCGCGGCGCAGGAGCTGATGAGCAGCCCCAGCATGGCGACGACCGCGCCGCCGTCGCCGAACTCGAAGGCCAGCGGGAAGGCGAACATCAGGGAGCCGACGGCCGCGAGGATCACGATCGGCGCGAGCTGCCAGATGCGCAGTCTGCGCTGCGGGCGCAGCTCGACCTCGACCTCGGGCTCCGTCGCCAGCTCCTCCTCGGTGGGGCCGTCGTCGGTCATGCCGTTCGCGGTGACCCCGGAGCTGTCGGGTCCGTCCGGGCTGAGCCGCGCGCCGCTGTGCTCCGCACCGTCCTGTGCGGTGTGCTCCGCACCGTCTCGTGCAGTGTGCTGCTCGCCGTCATGTGCGGTGTCACGAGGGCCGGCCTCCATCGCCACGCGCCCTCCCACTTCGGACTCCACTGGTCGATCGATGGTCGATGATGGCACGCCGTCAGCTGCCTCGATGACCGGCGGAGCGTCCCGATGCCATCACGTGATCAGGCTGTGACCGCTCGTTCGACCAACGCCATTGCACTCCCCGGGAGTTCCCCGCGGTCGGCGGCTGCACCGCTCAGCCAGTGCACGCGTGGATCACGTCGGAACCAGGAGTCCTGTCGGCGCGCGAAGCGTTTCGTGGCGCGCACGGTCTCGGCGCGCGCCTCGTCCTCGGTGCACTCACCGGCGAGCGCCCCGAGTACCTGTTGGTAGCCGAGCGCGCGCGACGCCGTACGCCCCTCCCGCAGTCCCTGCGCCTCCAACGTGTGCACCTCCTCCACGAGCCCCGCCTCCCACATGCGGTCCACGCGCGTGGCGATGCGCAGGTCGAGCTCGGGGCGGGCCACGTCGACGCCGATCTGCACGGTGTCGTACACGGACTCGTGCCTGGGGAGGTTGGCGGTGAACGGCTTGCCCGTGATCTCGATGACCTCCAGGGCGCGCACGATCCGACGCCCGTTGCCGGGCAGGATCGCGCGGGCAGCGTCCGGGTCGGCTGCGGCGAGGCGGGCGTGCAGCACGCCGGGGCCGTGCTCCTCCAGCTCCTCCTCCAGGCGGGCGCGCACCTCGGGGTCGGTGCCCGGGAACTCCAGGTGGTCGACCGCACCGCGCACGTACAGGCCGGAGCCGCCGACCAGGATCGGCCAGCGGCCCTCGCCGAGCAGCCGGTCGATCTCCGCGCGCGCGAGCTTCTGGTACTCGGCCACGCTCGCCGTCTCCGTCACGTCCCAGACGTCCAGGAGGTGGTGCGGGACTCCCTCGCGCTCGGCGGGCGTCAGCTTGGCGGTGCCGATGTCCATCCCCCGATACAGCTGCATCGAGTCGGCGTTGACGACTTCGCCGCCGAGTCGCTGGGCGAGGTGGACGCCCAGATCGGACTTTCCGGCCGCGGTGGGCCCGACGACGGCGATGACCCGCGGGGCGGGAGGTGCACTTCTCACCGCCCCAGTCTCGCAAATCGCTCGACGGGTGCCCGAACGAGCTACGTGACGACACGGCTCCGGGTTCGTTGCCTGTTGCGAGGTTCCGGCCGCCGGTTTCGAGGATCGGTGACCCGGGCGACGCAATCGGACGCACCGGGTGGCGCGGGATTTCGCCCACACGAGTAACGTATGGAGTAAATATGGGCGTTTTTAGTCGGTTTCGCCGGAAGAGCAAGGACGCGGACGAGGCGTCGACCACCGACGAGGCGGCCGCCACCGTGACGGCCGACTCCGACGCGGCCGAGGCGTCGTCCGAGGCCAAGGCTGAGGACAAGGCTGAGGACAAGGCTGAGGACAAGACCGAGGGCAAGGCCGAGGGCGGCGCCGAGGCCGCTGCGGCCGCCACGTCCGGCGCGTCCGCGACGGACAAGGACTCGTCCGAGGCGAAGGCCTCTGCCGAGGACGAGACGGAGGAATCGGCCGAGGCGGCCGCGGCTGAGGGTGTGGAGATCCCGAAGCAGCAGTCCGCGCAGGAGGCGGCCGACAACGAGGCCGGTGAGAGCGCCCGCAAGTGACTCCCCCGCGAAGGAAGGCGAATCAGTGGGCTTCCTGAACCAGCTGAAGGACAAACTCGCCCCTGCCAAGGACAAGGTCTCGGGCCTCGCGCAGCAGCACGGGGACAAGATCGACCAAGGCCTGCACAAGGCCGCCGACGTGGTCGATCGCAGGACCAAGGGCAAGTACAGCGACAAGATCCAGGCGGGAACGGGCAAGGCCAAGGACGCCCTGGACCGCCTCGCCGGGACGGACGGCGGCAAGGGCGGGGGTGGCGGTGCCACTCCCCCCGGCGACGCGCCGCCCCCGTCACCGCCGACGCCCCCTTCGGCTTCCTGAGCGGCTCTGGACAACCGGCGGACGGCCGTGAAGCGCGACTGGCTTCACGGCCGTCGGCGTGTCCGGGAGAGGGCTTCCTGAGGGCGCCGTCGGCCAGGGTCGTGGACCCGCGCAGGGCAGCGCCTTCGACGGCGCCCGTGCCGTCCTACGACCAGGCCGCCACCAGGTAGCCCACCCCGTAGGGGGCGTCGTCGAAGAGCAGTTCGCCGCACAGGCCCGCGCCCTCGGCCGCGCCCGCCAGCACCTGCCAGGGCGCCCGGCCCGCGGCCTTCAGCTCCTGCGCCAGCTCCGCGTCGAGCGCCTTGAGCGCCGCCACGTCCGCCGCGGCGAGCGCCCGCGCCACGTCGGCGTCGAAGCCGGCGGCCCGCTCGTCCAGATAGCCGGGCGCCTTGAGCGTGCGGCACGCGCTGGCGTCGCCCATCACGAGGAGCGCCACCCGGTCCGCGCTCCCGCCGATCTCCCCTCCCATGTGGATACACCGCTCGGGCGCGAGAGGTTCCCCCACGCCGAGGCCTTCGAGCGGGGCGGCCGACCACTCCGTACGCGCGAGCAGCCAACCGGCGACGGCCAACGACACCGGAAGCCGACGCCCCGTGGCCGGGCCCGCGTCCGTGTCACCTGTGCCGCCCGCGCGGGCACCGTCGTCCACAGGAGTCTCTCCGAGGCGTACGTCGAGGTCCACACCGAAGCCCCGGAACGAACCGCGCGTCCCCTGAGGGTGCGGTCCATGGTCCGGCTGCTCCGCGGGGCCCACGACGACGAGCCGGTCGGGCCGGGACGCGGCGAGCACCCCGACCGCGTCCGCGCAGGCCGCCCGAGCGGGATCCAGTTCCGGCGCCGCACCCGCGGCGACCTCGGGCACGAGCAGGGGCGGACAGGGGCAGACGGCTGCGGCGACAAGCATGATCCGCAGCGTACAGACAGGGCCGACGGACGCTGCGGACAGGCGCAGCCGAGGCGGCTCTCCGTAGAGGCCGCATGCCTTCGTAGAGACCACGCCCCTCCGTAGAAGGACGCGCCCCCGTAGCCGGGCGCGCCTCTCCGTAGAGACTGCTTGGCGCCCCGGCTCGCCGTGGGAACGCCGTGTGCGTCAGTCGATGCTGCAGCCGCCCGTGGCCGCCGGGAGCGGCTCAGGGACGCCCACCTTGGGGAGGCCGAGCAGCACTCCGGAGGGCTCCGGGGCGTCGGCCGTGTTGCGCTTCTCCCAGGCGTCGCCCGCGCGGGTGCGCCGGATGTCGAGCACGGCACCCTCGGCGAGCAAGTGGTGCGGAGCCGCGTACGTGACCTCGACCGTCACCACGTCACCGGGGCGCACCTCGGTGTCGGGCTTGGTGAAGTGCACCAGACGGTTGTCGGGGGCGCGGCCGGACAGCCGGTGCGTGGCACCGTCCTTGCGGCCCTCGCCCTCGGCGACCATCAGCTCCAGGGTGCGGCCGACCTGCTTCTTGTTCTCGGACCAGGAGATCTCCTCCTGGAGGGCCACCAGACGCTCGTAGCGCGCCTGGACGACCTCCTTGGGGATCTGGTCGTCCATCTCGGCGGCGGGCGTTCCGGGGCGCTTGGAGTACTGGAAGGTGAAGGCCTGCGCGAAGCGGGCCTCGCGGACCACGTGCAGGGTCTGCTCGAAGTCCTCCTCGGTCTCCCCGGGGAAGCCGACGATGATGTCCGTGGTGATGGCCGCGTGCGGGATGGCGGCGCGGACCTTCTCGATGATTCCCAGGTAGCGCTCCTGGCGGTAGGAGCGGCGCATCGCCTTCAGGACGGGGTCCGAGCCGGACTGCAGCGGCATGTGCAGCTGGGGCATCACGTTCGGCGTCTCGGCCATCGCGGCGATCACGTCGTCCGTGAAGTCACGGGGGTGCGGAGAGGTGAAACGCACCCGCTCCAGGCCCTCGATCCGCCCGCAGGCGCGCAGCAGCTTGCTGAAGGCCTCGCGGTCGCCGATGTCGGAGCCGTACGCGTTCACGTTCTGGCCGAGCAGGGTGATCTCCGAGACGCCCTCGCCGACGAGCGCCTCGATCTCGGCGAGGATGTCGCCGGTCCTGCGGTCCTTCTCCTTGCCGCGCAGGGCGGGCACGATGCAGAAGGTGCAGGTGTTGTTGCACCCCACGGAGATCGACACCCAGGCCGCGTACGCGCTCTCGCGGCGCGTGGGCAGGGTCGAGGGGAACGCCTCCAGGGACTCGGCGATCTCGACCTGTGCCTCCTCCTGCACGCGGGCGCGCTCCAGGAGGACCGGCAGCTTGCCGATGTTGTGCGTGCCGAAGACGACGTCCACCCAGGGCGCCTTCTTGACGATGGTGTCGCGGTCCTTCTGGGCCAGGCAGCCGCCGACGGCGATCTGCATGCCGGGGCGCTGGGTCTTGCGGGGGGCGAGGCGGCCGAGGTTGCCGTACAGGCGGTTGTCGGCGTTCTCACGGACCGCGCACGTGTTGAAGACGACCACGTCCGCGTCGCCGTCGGAGCCCTCCGGAGCGCGCACGTAACCGGCGTTCTCCAGGAGACCGGAGAGACGTTCGGAGTCGTGGACGTTCATCTGGCACCCGTAGGTGCGGATCTCGTAGCTTCGCGCGACGGCCGCTTCGTCCACTGCTTCGTCCACTGCTCCGGTCCGGACACTGCTGCTGGTCATCCCTCAAGGGTACGGGGGCTCCGGCAGTGGGCTCTCACCCCCTTGTCCCCCGCCTCGTCCCCGCCGAATTCGGGTGCGGTCCGCGAGACGGTCCCCCTAGCGTCGGCTCATGAGCGCATCTTTCGTCCCCGACGACTTCGTCGTCCCCGTGGAGCTGATCACGCCCGAGTTCCGCCTGGAACCACTGGGGCCCCAGCACAACGCCGAGGACCTCGCCGCCTGGACCGGCAGCATCGAGCACATCCGTGCCACCCCGGGCTTCCTGGACCGCAGCTGGCCCCCGGTGGCGGGGATGACCTCGGAGGAGAACCTTCGCGACCTGCGCGAGCACGCGGAGGACTTCGCCCGGCGCCGCGGATTCACGTACACCGTGATCGAGACGGCGAGCGGCGAGGTCATCGGGTGCCTCTACATCTATCCGCCGCATGTCGACGAGTCGCGCGCCGACGCCTCCGGGGCGGACGATTCGCAAGGCGGTGTCTCCGGGGCTGGCGGTTCTGAGGCCGACGCCTCCGGGGACGACGGTTCCGACGCCGACACCTCCCGGGCGGACGGCCCCAACACCTCCAAGGCCGACGGTTTCGCCGCTGACGTCAGGTCCTGGGTACGGGCCGACCGGGCCGCTCTCGACGCGCCCCTGTACGCGGCCGTGAGCGCGTGGCTGGCCGCGCACTGGCCCTTCCGGAGGGTCACGTACGCGCCCCGCTGACCGCGCCGCTACACGACCCCGGTCACCGTCACCTTGACCCGCGCGGAAGCCGCCTCCGGTCCCTGGTCCCCCAGGGCCGCCACGACCGCCGACCGCACCGCGCGGGTCACGTCCAGGGCGCGATGCCCGCGGCTCAGGACCACGTACACCTCGATGTCGAGCCCCTGGGAGCCCTTGCCGCGGTCCACGCGGACTCCGGAGGCCCCGGCCGCCCCGGATGTCCCGGACGTCCCGCGGCCCGCTCCCAGGCCCACGGAGGAGCGCAGGAGCTCGGCGAGACCGGGGCGCAGGAAGGCCACGCCACGGGTGGCGAGGACGGCGGTGCCGACGACGTCCGCGAGTGTGCGCGGAGGCTGCTGTTCCGTCATCACTGCCGCCCTTCGGAGCCCACGTCGTCGAGCAGGTCGGCGATCACCACGTCGACCGCCGCGACCCGCATGCCCAGGTCGCGGTCCGCGGCCGCGACGATCCGGGCGCGCACCTCGTCCGCGACGAGCTGCAGGTTCCAGGAGAGGCCGACCTGCACCTCGATGCGGATCCTGGCCGGTCCGCGCGGCAGCCGCCCCGGGGGCGGGACGGCGGCAGGACGGTCGGCGTCCCCGGCGTCGGCCTCTATGCGGCAGCTGCCCGCGCGGACGCCCGGCAGGGAGTCCACGGCGGCCCGGAACGTCCGCGCGGCCGCCGCCTCCACGATCCACGCGTCCTCGTCGACGTCGCCCAGCGGGAGGGTGCGCCCGGGCCGCAGTTCGAGGCGTACGACGTCCATGACGCGGCCGGCGAGCGCGGCGGTGTCCCAGGCACGGTCCTGGGGCTCGTCGTCGCGTGCCCGGGCGACGACGTCCTCAAGGGAGCGCAGCGCCCGCAGGGCGTCGGCGCAGTGCGGGCAGACGGCCGCGTGCGGATCCGGCTCGCCCGTCTCCGCCTGCTCCCACACCTGCGCGAGTTCCCGGCCGCAGGGCAGGATCTCCTCCTCGGGCACGTCCTCGAACGACGTGCCGCCCGGTGCCCCGTCCTCGTTCATCGCCATCCGGCCATCGCCTCCGTCAGATAGCGCCGGGCCCTGAAGACGCGGCCTCTGACCGCCTCCTGGCTGATGCCGACCGACTCGGCGATGGACTCGTAAGGCACGCCGTCGAGTTCCCGAAGGACCCAGCACACCCGCTGCTCCGGTGAGAGACCTGCTATCGCGCGGGACAGGTCCTGAACGGCGGCGTGTGCCTCTGCGGCCCGCGGCGGGGACACCTGGTGCTCGGGAGCCTGCGGCTCCGGAACGCTGTCCAGCGCCGTCACCGGCTGCCGTGAACGCAGCACGTTGAGACACCGGTTGGTGACGATCCTGTGCATCCAGGTGCCGAACCGGGCGTCCCCACGGAACTCCGGAAGCTTGCGCCAAGCGCTCACGAAGGCCTCCTGCACGGCGTCCTCCGCCTCTGTCGGGCTGCCGAGCAGCCGTGTGGCGAGGCGCAGCAGGACGGGCGCGTGGCGGTGCACGAGCGCCTCGAAGGCCTCGTCGTCACCTTCGGCGGCACGCACCACCAGCAGCGCGTCCTCGTGCGGCAACGACGCATCCTCATCCTCCGGCGCTCTGCCCCGGTCCCCGGGCACACGCGGCTCCTCTCGCTCCGGTCGTCCTCTTACGACACACGACAAGCCGCCCGCGTTACGCGGCGCAGGCACGCTACCCGTCCGGGGAAGAAATTCCCGCGAGGCGCGTAACGGATCCGGGGCACCCGTGTCAGTGGAGGTGCAGGGCGCGGTACGAAGAGGATCCGCGCGGCCGTGCGCAGCACGACAAGGAGCGCACAGCCGCACCACGCGCCACGGGGGCGACGCACCGACCCGGTCGGCACGGCAGGTACGGCGTGCACGGCCGGTCGAGGACCGCACGACCAACGAGACCGACCAGATCAACGACTAGGAGATGCCGATATGGCGACACAGGAGCTCACCTCGAAGTCGGCTTCCAGCAGCACGGAGAAGGACCTCGTCGGCGGCGCGAAGAGCACCGAGGGCGCCACCACCCTCACGGGCCGCACGGGTCCGAGCGAGCCCGCCGCGACGCGCGGCAAGACCTCGATCGCGGATGTCGTGGTCGTCAAGATCGCCGGCATGGCGGCGCGCGAGATCCCCGGTGTGCACGACATGGGCGGCGGCCTGTCCCGCACCATCGGCGCCGTGCGCGACCGCGTGCCCGGTGGGCGCCCGAACGTGGGCCGCGGCGTGAAGGTCGAGGTCGGCGAGCGCCAGACGGCGATCGACCTCGACATCGTCGTCGAGTACGGCGTGCCCATCACGGACGTCGCCCACGACGTCCGCGAGAACGTCATCGCGGCCGTGGAGCGCATCACCGGCCTGGAGGTCGTCGAGGTCAACGTGGCGATCAACGACGTGCACCTGCCCGACGACGACCGGGACGCCGGCGCGGAGACCCGCGTGGAGTAGTGGCTCGGCCCCGTGCCCGGCGGCTCCGATATCCCTTCGACGGTGTGAGGTGAGTGGTGAACAAAGCCCTGGTGGGCCTGTTTTCGGGGATGGCGCTCGGGTTCGCCGGATGGTTCGGCGGCTTCGGCGCGTTCCTGCTGGTCGCCGCGCTCGGCGCGGTGGGCTTCGTCCTGGGACGCCTCATGGACGACGGGATCGGCGTCCGCGAGTTCCTCTCCGGACGTGACCGGGAGCGGCGATGAGCACCCCCGCCGGGGAACGCGGTGCGACCACCGTCGCGGACCGCGCGGTGCGCCGGATCGCGGAGCGCGCCGCCACGGAGGCACTGGGACCGGGCGAGGTCCAGGTCAGCCAGGGCTCGGCGGCCGTGCGCGGCCGCCGAGCCCAGGTGGGGGTCACCGTGGCGGTGCCCTACGGAGGCGTGCTGGACGACACCGGCGAGAGTGTGCGCGCACACGTCACCGACCGCACGGCCCAGCTGACCGGCCTCTCCGTGGACTCGGCCCGGGTTCACGTACGGGAGCTGTCGCTGCCGAAGCGCTCCACGGCGAGAGTCGATGGCACGGAGGTCGCTGAGCACGCCGGGCCGGCTGGGCATACCGGGGAGCCTGCCCGCTCTGAGGGCGGCGGGTACGCCCCAGGCAGCGCGTACTCCGGGGATGTCGAAGCGATGTCTACGGAGGCGGCGGTCACGCACGGCACGCGGCGCCCCTGGTCCGAACGCCGGCTGCCCGTGGCCGTGTTGGCCCTGGCCGCAGCCGTCGCCTCCGGAGTGCTGCTGTACGACGTGGTGGCGGTGCACGCGGCGGACCGGCCACCCGCGCGGTGGCGGGTACGGCTCGTGGACTGGCTGGCCACGCACGGACCGGACGGCGGTACGGCGGTGAACCTCGCTGCCGCGGCAGCCGTGTTCGCCCTCGGCGTGTGCCTGCTGGTCGTCGCGATCACCCCGGGGCAGCGACGGCGCCTCCCGATGGCGGCACCGCTGCCCGGGGTGCACGCGGTCATCGAACGCGGTGCGGTCGCGGACCTGTTGCGGGACGCCGTGGTCCAGGTGCCCGGGATCACGCGGGTGCGCGTGCGCGTCGGGCGCCGCCGGGCGCGGGCGCGGGTGGGCCTTGGCTTCGGCGACCCCGTCACGGCCCGCCAGGAGGTCCTGAGGGCGGCGGAGGCGGCGTTGGCGGAGTGCGGGCTCACCAGAACGCCGCGGCTGCGCGTACGGCTGCGTACGGAGCCCACATGGCGCGAGCCCGCGCCGTCGCCCGCCCCGGGCCCCGGCACACCCGGGACGGCCGCGCTTCCCATCGCCCAGGAGCCCACGCCGGGGAGCGGTCCCTCATGAGCGTGCTCCGGCAAGGCGTGAACCGTGCGACGCTCCTGTGCGCCGCGGTGGCGCTGCTCGGGTCGGGGGCCGCCCTGGCCACCACGGCGACCCCCGTCCGGGACCGGCTGCCGTCCGGCTGGCCGCGTCTGGGCACCGACCGCGTGTGGCTGGACGGCGCCGCGCTCGGGCGCTGGCGCGACCACGGCTGGTGGCCGCCCGTCGTGATCGCGGCCCTGGCCGTCGCCCTGGTGCTGTTCCTGTGCTGGGCCGCCCTCGAGGTCCGCGCGGGGCGGCTGCGGGTGCTCCCCCTGGGGCGGGACGGCGTCACCCTCGCGGGCCCGGCGCTGGCGGCGGCGATGGCCGAGCGCGTCCAGGCCGTCGACGGCGTGGCCCGTGCCCACGTGTGCCTCCGCGGGCGCCCGCACCGGCTGCGGGCCCGCATCACCCTGGTCCTCGCGGCCGACGGCTCGCCCCGCGCGGTGCTGCGCCAACTGTCCGGGCAGGCCGTCGCGGAGGCCCGCGCGGCGGCGGCACCGCGCGCCCTGGAGGCGGAGGTGCGGATCGGGGTACGGACGCACAGGCCGCGCCGCCGCGTCCGCGTCCGCTGAACACCGACGTGAGCACGCGCACCGTCCCGCGCGGGGGCGCCCTCCGCGCACTCACCGCGCCCGCACCCGCCTCGAACCCCGCCCCTCCGTAAGGACGTTCACGGGCACCGTGTCGAGGGTGTGCGATGGACTCTCACATTCCGCGACTAGATTGCCTCCTGGCACCGCAGCGGCCGCGCGCGTCACGGCCCCCACCCCGCCACGCCCTCATCACGTCACACGTACAACGTCACGCCAGGAGGCGATCACGTGACCGCGAGCCACTCTCCGCAGGAGCCGTCCCCGCAGGACTCGGCCGACGCGGCTGACGCCGTCCGGAACCGCATCAACACCGCGCAGCCGCACACCGCCCGCATCTGGAACTACTGGCTCGGCGGCAAGGACAACTACGCGGTCGACCGTGAGGCGGGCGACAGCATCCGTGAACTCCACCCGGGAATCGGCGATTACGCGCGCGCGGACCGGCTGTTCCTCGGCCGCGCGGTACGGCACTTGGTGGCCGACTGCGGCGTACGCCAGTTCCTCGACATCGGCACCGGGCTGCCGACCGCGGACAACACGCACGAGGTGGCCCAGCGGATCGCTCCGGAGTCACGCGTCGTCTACGTAGACAACGATCCGCTGGTCCTCACCCACGCGCGTGCCCTGCTGACGAGTTCCCCCGAGGGCCGGACGGACTACCTGGACGCCGACATGCGCGACGTCGAGTCCGTCCTGGAACACGCCTCCCAGACGCTGGACTTCAGCCGTCCGGTCGCCTTGATGCTCCTGGGTGTCGTGATCTTCATCGAGGACGACAAGGAGGCCCTGGGTCTCGTACGCCGCATCATGGACGCGCTGCCCTCGGGGAGCTATCTCGTCCTCTCGCACACGATCACCAGCCCGGCGATGCCGGACGTCGACGCGGCCGTGGCCTTCTGGAACGAGCACGGCACTCCGAAGCTGACGCAGCGCACTCCGGAGCAGGTCGCCAAGTTCTTCGACGGCCTCGAACTGCTGGAGCCCGGCGTGGTCTCCTGCTCGCGGTGGCGTCCGGAGCCGACGGAGCCCGGCGAGCCGGACGAGGTGGCGATGTTCGGCGGCGTAGCCCGCAAGCGATAGAACGCGCGCCCCACGGGCCACGCACCGCACAGGCCGCCGAGGCGGTGGCGCCGCTCGGCGGACCCCCACCGGGTCGAGGTCGACGGGCCTGCCCGAGGGCGTCGCGCCGCGCGAGCGCCTGATGGTCCTGCTCTGCGCCGAGCCGCTGCGCGCCGCTGCCCCAGCAGGAGCAGGACTCCCTCCAGGACCTGCTCCAACGTCCTGTCGACCGCTGAGAATTCGGTTTCCCCGGAGGGTGCGACAACGAAGAATGCCTGCATGACGACGCCCACTGACGAGCCCCACCAGCACGGCAAGCTGCACGCCGGGGAGCCGGGCATCGACGTACCGCTGGTCCGAAAGCTGCTCGCGGCCCAGTTCCCGCAGTGGGCGCACCTGCCCGTCGAGCCGTTCCCTTCGTCAGGGACCGTCAACGCCGTGTTCCGGCTCGGCGACGCCATGGCCGTGCGCATGCCCCGGATCGCCGGAGGCGCCGCGGACGTGGCCCAGGAGAGCCGCTGGCTGCCCTGGCTCGCGCCTCGGCTCCCGGCGACGATCCCTGCCGTGCTGGGCCGCGGCGAGCCGGGCGAGGGGTATCCGTGGGCCTGGTCCGTCCACAGGTGGCTCGACGGCGAGAACCCGGCCGTCGGGGCACTCACCGCGCCCGACGCGCTCGCAGCGGACCTCGCCGCGTTCGTCACGGCCATGCGCCACCTCGACACCACGGATGCTCCGCCCGCCCACCGCGGGGCGCCCGTGGAGGCGGAGGACGCCGAGACGCGTGCGGCGATCGAGGAACTGCGACGGCCGGGTCGGCCGTCGGCGCCCGCTCCCGCCGTCGACACCCGCATCGACGTGGACGCCGCCACCGCCGTCTGGGAAGCGACTCTCCGCACCCCCGACTGGGGCGCCCCGCCCGTGTGGGTCCACTCCGACCTCATGCCCGGCAACCTGCTGGTCCGCGAAGGACGCCTCCATGCAGTGATCGACTTCGGGACGGCAGGCGTGGGCGACCCCGCCTGCGACCTGATCGTCGCCTGGAACCTACTGCCCGCCGACGCGCGCGAGACGTTCCGTGCCGCCACCGGCGTGGACGACGCGACGTGGGCGCGCGGGCGCGGCCACGCGCTGTCCATGGCGCTCATCCAGCTGCCGTACTACGCCGTCACGAACCCGGCGCTCGCCGCCAACGCGCGCCATGTGATCCACGAGGTCCTCGCCGACCACGCACGCGGCGCCTGACACCGGAGTGGCCCGGGCCCGGCACTCCGGAGTGGCCAGGGCCCGGCCCGCACCGGCACAGCGCGGCGTGCACCACCCCGTACCGGTAGGACCCCGCGGCCCGCCCCGCACCGGCACGCCCCCCCACCGGGTGCCGGCACAGCCCGCCCTGGCCAGCACGCAGCGTGAGGTGGCAGGATCGCGCCCATGTTCGCGGCCCTGTCCCACCTCAGCCGGCGCCGGGCCCTGCAGGCCTCGGCGGCGGCCCTCGTGGTGTTCGGGCTGCTCCTGTGGTGGCTGCTCCCGGTGGGTGAGAGTTCGCCGCAGGGCCGGATGACCTTCAGTACGGGAGTCAAGGGCGCCGTCTACGAGACGTACGGGAAACTGCTGCGCAACGCCGCCGCCGACGACATGCCGGACGTCGACATCGACCTGCTCAACAGCCAGGGCTCGCAGCAGAACGTCGAGCGCGTCGCGACGGGCAAGGCCGACTTCACCATCGCGGCGGCCGACGCCGTGGAGAAGTACCGCCTGGAGGACCGTCCCGGCGCGGACCGGCTCCAGGGCTGCGCGCGCCTGTACGACGACTATGTGCAGCTCGTCGTGCGGCGCTCGTCCGAGATCGAGCGGGCGCGGGACCTGCGCGGCCAACGGGTCGCCGTGGGGCAGCCGCGCTCGGGTGTGCGGCTGATCGCCGAACGGGTCCTGAAGGCCGCGGGGCTGCGCCTGGACAAGGACGTCGAGGCACGGCCCGCGGGCATAGACACCGCTCCCGAGCTGCTGCGGAACGGCGACATCGACGCGTTCTTCTGGTCGGGCGGGCTGCCCACCAGCTCGGTCCGGGAGCTGTCCGAGGGCCTCGCCGTCCGCCTCGTACCGCTCGGCGACCTCGTCAACGCGCTGCACAAGCAGGGCGGCGCGTCCCGCTACTACCGCGCCGCCACCATGCCGGCCGACGCCTACCCGCAGGCCCAGCAGAGCGCGTCCGTGCCGACGCTGGCCGTGGCGAACCTCCTGGTGACCACCGACCGGGCCGACCCGGAGCTCACGGAGGGGCTGACCCGGACCGTCATCGACAGCCGGGACCACATCGGCGCGCAGGTGCACGCGGCCCAACTGGTGGACCTGCGCACGGCCCTGTACACCGACCCCCTCACCCTGCACGAGGGCGCGCGGCGCTACTACCGCTCGGTCAAGCCCTGAGGCACCGCTCCCCACCCGACCGCGCCACTCCCCACCCGACCACGCCGCTCTCAGCCCGACCGGCCCGCCCTGGAGCCGGACCGCCTCCGCGCAAGCCCACAGCGCCGCCCAGCCGCACCCGACCCGCCCCGCGCCCCCGCACTACTTCCGCGCCGCCGCCCCCTGCCCCTCCGGCGCCTGCCGCGGAACGCCGACCGTCACCTTCAGGCCCTGGGGTTCATGGCGCTCGTACGACATCGTGCCGCCGCCCGACGCGAGCAGGGCCCGTGAGATCGACAGGCCGAGGCCCGAACCCTTGACGTTCTGGTGGCGGTTGCTGCGCCAGAAGCGGTCGCCGATGCGGGACAGTTCGTCGTCGGACAGGCCCGGGCCGCCGTCGGTGATGACGATCGTGGTCCTGGAGTCGGCGGCGGTGACGCGCACCCGCACCTCCGCTCCCTCCGGGGTGAACTTCAGGGCGTTGTCGATCACCGCGTCCAGGGCGCTGGACAGGGCGATCGGGTCCGCCCAGCCGGTCGTCGCCGGGCACTCCCCGGTCAGCCGCACGCCCCGCTCCTCGGCGAGCGGCCGCCAGGCGGCGACGCGCTCGGCCGCCAGCTCGCCGATGTCCGCGAGCTGGAGATCCGCCGCCGCGTGTTCCGCGAGCGCCAGGCCGAGCAGGTCGTCGAGGACCTGCGCGAGGCGCTTGCCTTCGGTGCGCACCGAGGCGATCTCCTCGTTGCCCTCGGGCAGTTCGAGGGCCAGGAGCTCGATGCGGAGCAGCAGGGCGGACAGCGGGTTGCGCAGTTGGTGCGAGGCGTCGGCGACGAAGGCGCGCTGCTGCTCGAGGACGTCTTCGACGTTGTCGGCCATCTCGTTGAACGACCGGGCCAGGCGCCTCAGTTCCGGCGGGCCGCCGGCGGCCGCGACGCGGGAGGCGAGGCGGCCGGTGGCGATGTCGTGGGTGGTGGCGTCCAGGACCCGCACCGGGCGCAGGACCCAGCCGGTGAGGCGCAGCGCGGCGCCGACCGCGAGGAGCATGGCGGCGGACTCGCCCGCTCCGATGAGCAGCCAGCCGTGCAGGGTCTTGGCGCGCATGCGTCCGGTGGGCGAGTCGGTGACGACGACGGCCACGACGTCGCCGTCGCGGATCACCGGTGAGGCGACCACGATGCGTCCGCCCTCGTTCCAGGGCCACACCTGGGGCGGGTTGTGGCTGCCTCGGGAGCGCAGGGCCTCTTCGAAGGCGTCGCTCACGTCCCCACCACCGGTGGGCAGGTACCAGTCGCCGGGGGCGTGCGCCATGGGGAAGCGGTCGCGGAAGAACACGCCCGCTTTGATGCCGTACACCTCGTGGTAGTAGTCGAGTTCCTTCTGGAGGGTCTCGCGCCGCTCGTCCTTGTCGCGCACCCGTGAGCCGGAGGGGCGCTGGGTGACGAACTGCGCGAGCGCGGCGAAGCGCGCCGTGTCGTCGATGCGGTCGACGACCACCTTCTGCTGCTGCGCCGACGCCACGCTGACCGCGAGCGGGAAGCCCAGGGCGAGCAGCACGCCGGCCATGAGGACGATGAGGAGCGGGAGGAGGCGGGCGCGCACCTGTGCCCGCTACGACGCCGGGGCGACGAGCCGGTAGCCGACTCCGCGCACGGTCTCGATCAGAGCGGGCATGTGCAGCTTGGCACGCAGGGACGCCACGTGCACCTCCAGCGTGCGCCCCGTGCCCTCCCAGCTCGTGCGCCACACCTCGCTGATGATCTGCTCCCGCCGGAAGACGACGCCGGGGCGCTGGGCGAGCAGCGCGAGCAGGTCGAACTCCTTGCGGGTCAGCTGAACCACGTCGCCGTCCACGCTGACCTGCCGGGTGGGCAGTTCGATGCGGACGCTGCCGAGCCTGAGCTCGGTGTCGGCGGGCTTCTTCTCGACGCCGGTCGAGGGGCGGCGGATGACGGCGTGGATGCGGGCGATGAGTTCCCCGGTGTCGTACGGCTTCACTACGTAGTCGTCGGCTCCGAGGTTGAGGCCGTGGATGCGGGAGCGTACGTCGGCGCGGGCGGTGACCATGATGACGGGGATGGAGGTGCGCTTGCGGATCTTTCCGCAGACCTCGTAGCCGTCCTGGTCGGGTAGGCCGAGGTCGAGGAGCACGACTCCGAAGGGCGCCGCTTCGCCGGGCAGCAGGGCCTGCAGGGCCTCCTCGCCGCTGCGGGCGTGGGTGACGGCGAAGCCGTGGCGGGCCAGGACCGCGGACAGGGCGGCGGCCACGTGGTCGTCGTCCTCGACGAGCAGCAGTCTCATGCGGTCTCCCTCCAGCCCATCGGCCCCCCACTCGTTCATCGGTCGTTCCGTTCCCGCTCACGCGGTGCCGCACGTGCGTTCGCGGCCATCGGGCACGCGCGCGTGCGCGCGGAATTTTCAGCGGCATACGTGCGCACGAATGCGCCCAAGGCATCCACGCCGATGGATAAGGACCGCGTCAAGGCCCTTAGGGTCACGGACACGTTCCGTTATGCACCCGGTACGCAGCCGGGGCGCCCCCTTCACGCGGAGTGTCCGGTTGCGGCCGGATCGTTATGCTCAATTTCCCCTCAGATGTAATGACGCTGGTCGCACCGGGTTACTACTGTCCTCCCAACCCGAGGAGGATGGAGCAACAAGCCGTGACCGAAGTATCGGTGACCAAGGACGCCAAGCCCGCGGCGGACGACCTTGTCGTGCTGAAGGGTGTCAACAAGCACTTCGGCGCCCTGCACGTCCTCCAGGACATCGACCTGACCATCACCCGTGGCGAGGTCGTCGTCGTGATCGGTCCCTCCGGGTCGGGCAAGTCGACGCTGTGCCGCACCATCAACCGCCTGGAGACCGTCGATTCGGGAGCGATCTCGATCGACGGCAAGCCGCTGCCCCAGGAGGGCAAGGAACTGGCCCGGCTCCGCGCGGACGTGGGCATGGTCTTCCAGTCCTTCAATCTCTTCGCGCACAAGACCGTGCTGGAGAACGTGATGCTGGGCCAGACCAAGGTGCGCAGGACGCCCAAGGCGGAGGCGGAGGAGAAGGCCCGCACCCTGCTCGACCGGGTGGGTGTCGGCTCCCAGGCCGACAAGTACCCCGCGCAGCTCTCCGGCGGCCAGCAGCAACGCGTCGCGATCGCCCGCGCGTTGGCGATGGGACCCAAGGTGATGCTCTTCGACGAGCCCACCTCGGCCCTCGACCCCGAGATGATCAACGAGGTCCTCGAGGTCATGCAGCAGCTCGCCCGGGACGGGATGACCATGGTGGTCGTCACGCACGAGATGGGCTTCGCCCGCTCGGCGGCCAACCGTGTCGTCTTCATGGCGGACGGCCGCATCGTCGAAGAGGCCGTACCGGACCAGTTCTTCAACAATCCGCGCAGCGACCGCGCCAAGGACTTCCTTTCGAAGATCCTGCATCACTGACGCGCACCCGCGTGCGACCCGTCGGCACGGCCCGTGCGCCGAGGACGCCGGGGACGCCACCTTCGATGCCAGGACGCACCACAGCGTCTCCCTCAACCTCCGCCGAAACAAAGGATGTCCACCATGAAGGTTCGCAAGTCCGCCGCCGCGGCGGCGGTGATCGCCGCTCTCGCCCTGACCGCCACCGCCTGCGGCGGTGACTCCGGGACCGCCGGTGACAAGCCGAAGGGCGGCGCCGGCGGCAAGGACCAGCCGAAGCTGCCCACGTACACGGTCGCCAAGGACGTCAAGATCGACTCGCCGACCCTGAAGAAGGCCCAGAAGGACGGCGAGATCGTCTTCGGCGCCAAGAACGACCAGCCGTTCCTCGGCTTCGAGGACACCGACGGCAAGCGCTCCGGCTTCGACATCGAGATCGCCAAGATGGTCGCTGCCGACCTCGGCTTCCCCGCGAACAAGGTCAAGTTCGAGACGATCGACTCGAACGTGCGCGAGACGGCCATCTCCAAGGGCCAGGTCGACCTCTACGTAGGCACGTACACGATCAACGACGAGCGCAAGAAGCAGGTCGGGTTCGCCGGACCGTACTTCATGGCCGGTGCCGACCTGCTCGTCCGCAAGGACGACAAGGCCATCACGGGCCCGAAGTCCGTCAAGGGCAAGACGGTCTGCTCCATCAAGGGCTCGACGCCGCTGCAGGAGATCAAGAAGCCCAAGTACGGCGCCAAGACCGTCGAGCTGTCCAAGTACTCCGAGTGCGTCCAGCAGCTGCTGAACAAGGAGGTCGACGCCGTCACCACCGACGACGCGATCCTCAAGGGCTACGCCGCCCAGCGCCCGGAGAAGCTGAAGGTCGTCGGTGACCCCTTCACGAAGGAGCCGTACGGCGTCGGCATGAACAAGGACGACAAGGCCCTGCGGGACGCCGTCGCCGACGCCCTCGAGGCGCACCAGAAGAACGGTGACTACAAGAAGGCGTACGACGCGACCCTCGGCCTGTCCGGCTCCCCCTACCAGGAGCCCCCGGCGCTCGAGCGCTACTGACAACTCCGTCCGATCCACCGGCACTGAGCGTCGCGCCCTGTGGGTGTCGTCACGGCACCCACAGGGCGCGGCAGCTCCGCCCGACAGCAGCCGCCGCTAGGACATCTCCGTGAATGTTTTGCTCGATCATCTCCCGGAATTCCGGGAGGGGTTCATAGGAACCATCCTGCTGACCCTGGCCAGCGGAGCCCTCGCGATGGTGCTGGGGATCGTGATCGCCGGGTTCCGCGTGTCCCCCGTGGCCCCGTTGCGCTTCTTCGGCGCGGCCTGGGTCACGCTCTTCCGGAACACCCCGCTCACGGTGCTCTTCCTCGTGGCGTGGTTCGTCGTTCCGGTGATCTTCATGCCGGGTCTCAGCCCCTGGACCAAGGCGCTGCTCGCGCTCGGCTTCTACACCTCGGCGTTCGTCTGCGAGGCCATCAGGTCCGGCATCAACACCGTGCCCCTGGGGCAGGCGGAGGCCGCACGCTCCATCGGCATGACGTTCTTCCAGACCCTGAGTCTGATCGTTCTGCCGCAGGCGACCCGTACGGTGATCCCTCCGCTCAGCTCGATCTTCATCGCCCTGACGAAGAACTCCGCCATCGCGGGCGCGTTCAGCGTGACGGAGCTGTTCGGTGTGCAGAAGCTGCTCAGCGACAAGGGCTTCGACATCGCCTGGATCTTCCTCTGGGTGGCCCTCGGCTACCTGATCATCACCTTCACCATCAGCGGTCTCTTCCGGCTGCTTGAGCGCCGCTTGGGGGTCGCGCGATGAGTTCGAGCGTCCTGTTCGACGCGCCGGGGCCGAAGGCCCGGCTGCGCAACCGGATCTACACGGTCATCGGCTCGCTCGCCGTGCTCGGCCTGATCGTCTTCTCGGTCATCCGGCTGCACGACAAGGGCCAGCTGGAGCCCGAGGTCTGGGACATCTTCAACAACGCGGGCGTGCGGAACAACATCCGCGACGGCCTCCTGAGCACCCTCAAGGTGTTCGCCCTTGCGGGAGTCCTCTCGCTCGCTCTCGGCCTGCTGCTCTCCGTCGGCCGGCTCTCGGACCACCGGGCGATCCGCTGGTTCGCCACGGGCTTCATCGAGCTGTTCCGCGCCGTCCCGCTGCTGATCACCATCTACGCGCTGTGGGTGCTGATCCTCACCTACCAGAACGACCTGGGCTTCGTCGGCGAGAACAGCGCCTTCTGGGCCCTGGTCATCGGCCTCACCGTGTACAACGGCTGCGTCCAGGCCGAGGTGTTCCGCGCGGGCGTCAACGCCGTGCCCCGCGGTCAGGTCGAGGCCGGGTACGCGCTCGGCCTGCGCAAGTCGCAGGTCATGATCACCCTGCAGATGCCGCAGGCGATCCGCGCCATGCTGCCGACGGTCATCAGCCAGCTGGTGGTGACGCTGAAGGACACGTCCCTCGGCTACATCATCACGTACGACGAACTGCTCTTCGCCGCCCGCACGATGGCGAACAACATCATCGTCAACGGCGAGAACCCGATCACCCCCGTGGTCATCGTCGTCGGCGCCATCTACATCGTGATGTGTCTGGCCCTCTCGTCCCTCGCCACGTGGATCGAGCGGCGTGGCCGCAGGGCCAAGACGGGCATCAGGGTGGCGGCGGCCGCGGAGCCCGCCGAGGCCCCGCAGGTGCTCGACAAGCCCGTGTCGCCCGCCGTCCCGCCGACAGCGGACGCGGTGGCCGCTGCGGACGACGTGGCCTCTACGGAGAGTGCGGCTGCTCCTGAGGACGCGGCTTCCAGGAAGGATGCGCCCTCTACGGAGGGGGCGGTTTCCCCGGAGGGGGCGGTTTCCCCGGAGGGGGCGGCTTCCCCGGAGGGGGCGGTTTCCCCGGAGGGCGACGCCACTGAGCCGCCGGAGGACACCCCGCCCCCGGACCTCAAGAAGTAGCGCCCGAAGAAAGAGCGGCTGAAGGAACAGCGCGTTCGCGCACGCACACCGCGATGGCCCGCCGGAACACCGGCGGGCCATCGCGGTTTCGGCGCGCCGCCCAGTCTCCCGGAGGGGTACGCCCCGAGCGTCCGCTTGACGGGGTGCCATGCAGTCTGTTGCATACGTTCTGTGATCGTGCACCGGGCTCCAACTGCCATTTCCTGTACGTACGTCCAGCGCTCCCGGACCGTCCTGGCAGGAGGCCGCGCGCCGTGGACCCGGTGATCGTCGTCGGCGCGGGTCCCGTCGGCCTCACCCTCGCCCTGGCTCTCGCACGTCACTCCGTCCCCACCGTCGTCCTCGACGAAGGGCCCGGCAAGGACGAGCAGCGACCCGCGCGGACCGCCGTCCTGCGCGAGGACACCACAGCGCTCGTCGAACGGCTCGCCGGACACTCGTTCGGCGACGAGGAGACCGGCGCGCGCTGGACCGGGTGGCGTTCGATGCGCCGCAAGCAGGTGATCCGGGAACTCACGTTCAGTGACGAGCTGCCCTCTCCGCTGCACGTCCCGCAGCACGAGCTGACCGGCGCGCTGCGAGCCGCCATCGCCGACGAGCGCCTCGTCAAGATCGTCGCGGAGAGCAAGCTCGACGCCCTGGAGCAGGACGCCTCCGGGCTCACCGCCCACACCCGTGGCCTCAAGGACACCTGGTGGCGTGGCAGTTATCTGGTGGGCTGCGACGGGCCCCGTTCCACCGTGCGCAAGCTGCTCGACGTCCGGTTCCCGGGGCGCACGGCGGTGGAGCGGCACGCCGTCGCCGCGCTGCGCACGGAACTTCCCTGGCCCGGCCAGGCGTTGTTGCACCGGAGCCCTCCTTGGCGCGATGGCGGTGCCGAGGTGACGGGACGTCCGCTGGCCGACGGCGCGTGGCGGATCGACTGGCTCCTGCCGCCGCGCGGTGAGCTGGTGACACCCGACGTCCTCGTGACCCGCATTCGCGAGACGCTCGCCGGCTGGTGCGGCGGAGCCACACCGTCGTACGAACTGCTCGACACCGGCGTCCACACCGTCCACCACCGCCTCGCCCGCCGGTGGCGGGTCGGCCGCGCCTTCCTGGCCGGGGACGCCGCACACCTCCTCGGCGCACTCGGCACCCACGGCCTGGACGAGGGCCTGCGCGACGCGGACAACCTCGCCTGGAAGCTGGCCCTCGCCTGGCACGACGGCCCGCGCGACGCCCTGCTCGACAGCTATCAGGCCGAGCGCCGGGGCGCCGTCTCCGCGCGGCTGCGCACCGCTGACCAGGCGCTGCCCGCGCTGCGCGGCGGCAAGGGCCTGCGGGCGTACGTCCCCGGAGCCGCGCGCGGGCAGGACTCCCTGCTGATGGACGGCCATGTGGGCAACGGTCCTCTGGGCGGGCCGGGCAGGTACACCGACTCGCCGCTGGCTCCGGAGCGTTCGGACTCCGTCGTCGCGGTAGACACGGAACCGGGCAGTCCGGTCATCGATGTGGGCGTGACCGCGCCCGACGGCGCCTTCGTCCGGCTCCGGGACCGGCTCGGCCGCGGCCATCTGCTCGTCGTGCTCGTGGCGCCGGGCACCGTCGTCTGGGAGCGGCGGCACTGGGTGACGGCCGGGATCATGCCCCGGCTCGCCGCCGCGGTCACCGCGCTTCCCCATCCCGCCGAACTCCTCGTCGCGGAGGCCTACCCGGGCGCCCCGGCGCACAGCGTCCTGCTCGTACGCCCCGACGGCCATCTGGTCACCGCGCTCAGCGGGGTGCGTCCGGCGGAGCTGTACGCGGCGGCCGAGGCGGCGCTGGGCGAGGGTGCGCGGGGGCGGGCTTCGGAGGACGGGCCCTCGGGGGATCGGGCTTCGACGGCTCCGGGCGATCGGGCTCCGAGGACGCGGGGCGGGGTTGGGTCCCGGGCGGACGGCAGGGGGGCGGAGCCCCGTACGGGATCGGGTTCGGTTTCCGGTCCCGGTTCCGGCTCCGGCTATGTCTCCGGTGCCGGTTCCGTCTCCGGTGCCGGTCCCAGTTCCGGTTCCGTCTCCGGTCCTCCCGAGGCGTCCGGTGGCCCGCCCGAGCACCTGCCCGACTCCGTGCCCGGCACCCCCTCCCGTGCCCCGTCCAAGGCTCCGACCAGCACGAAGCGTGGCCCCAAGGAGCCCGGCGGTTCATCCTGAGACGACCGACCGACCGGATGCTGAACATGAGTTGACCGCCCCCCGGCCGCATGGTCTACTCCCGACCATGCCCGACACCGCTGTCCGCCTGTGGCGGAGGGTCCATATGGACCTCGTCCGCTATGCGGGCTGCGTGTGTCAGCCGTCCTGCTGAATTCGCCCTTCCTCCTTTCGCGCATGCCGTACGCCGGTGTGCGCTTCCGCGAACTCACTGGACGGATCCCATGTCTGCCTCCGTACCGGCTTCCGCTCCCGTACCGGCCCCTGCCTCCGTACCCGCAGCGCTGCCCACGGCCGCCCGCCCGACGGCCAAGCCCACCTCGGCCGAGCTCCTCGACTTCGTGCGCCGCGCCGCGGCCGACACCGACCTCATCGCCTCCCTGCCCCTGGACGCGGAGGGCCGCACCTGGGTGCGCCTCGAAGGCCCCCAGGGCAGCGAGGCCTGGCTGATCGGCTGGCCGCCCGGCACCGGCACCGGCTGGCACGACCACGCCGAGTCGGTCGGCTCCTTCACCACCGCCGCGGGCACTCTCAAGGAGAACTCGCTCGCCGCCCGCCTGCCCACCGACGGCTGGAAGACCCTGGAGCTCACCGAGGGCGTCGACCGCGAACGCCGCCTCGCCACCGGGCAGGGCCGCGCCTTCGGCCGCAACCACGTGCACGAGGTGCTGAACGAGTCCACGGACCAACACGCCATCTCCGTGCACGCCTACTACCCCCCACTCCCCCGGATCCGCCGCTACAGCCGCACGGGCGCCGTCCTGCGCCTGGAGCACGTCGAGCGGCCGGAGGACTGGCAGTGAGCGCGGCCCTGGAAGTGAACGGCGTCCCCGGAGTCCCCGTGGAGGAGCACCCCTCCGGCGGAGCCCAACCCCCGCTAGGCATCGACGAGTTGCTGGAACGGGTACGGCGCGGCCTCGACCGGGTCACCCCCGAGCAGGCGTACGGCATCGCGGGCTCGGGCGGGCTGCTCGTCGACACCCGGTACGCGGAGCTGCGCGAGCGGGACGGCCTGGTACCCGGCGCCCTCGTCGTCGAGCGCAACGAGCTGGAGTGGCGCCTGGACCCCCAGGGCAGCCATCGCGCCCCCGAGGCCACCCGTCACGACCTGCGGATCGTGGTGTTCTGCAACGAGGGCTACGCGTCGAGCCTCGCGGCCGCCTCCCTGCGACAGTTGGGGCTGCGGTACGCGACGGACCTCATCGGTGGCTTCCAGGCGTGGAAGGCGGCGGGGCTTCCGGTCGAGCAGGCCGAGCAAGGGGCATGAGTACCAAGGGGCATGAGTAAGGGGCGCCAGCCATGGCGGACACCCCTTACTCCCTCCTTTGCTCCTCCCTTTCGTACGCCGCTTACTCCCTGGCCGTCGCGAGCGTGACGGGGCGCGGCTTCAGGGCGGACCGGCCGGGCAGTGCCGTCGCCGTCAGGGCGAGCAGTCCCGCGACGCCGACCACGGCCGCAAGGACGAGGGGCAGGACGGCGGGCGCCGCGGCGCCGGTCATGCCGACGCTGAAGCCGGTCAGGACGGCGAGGGCGATCCCGCTGCCGAGCACGGTCGCGAGGAGCAGGACGGCGAGTGCCTCGGTGCGCAGCATCCGCAGGACCTGGCGGCGCGTCGCACCGGCGAGGCGCAGGAGCGCGAACTCCCGGGCGCGTTCGGAGATCGACATCGCGAACGTGTTGACGACGGCGATCGCGGTGAAGGCCAGGATCAGACCCATGGCCACGTGGTTCACCTCGGCGTTCGCCTGCCCGTGCTCGGACTGGAGGGCGCCGACCACGGAAGGTGATTGAACGCGCACGTTCGGGAACTTCGCGAGGGCCGTCGCGAGTTGATCCTTCGTACGGTCGGTCGTGACGAGGACCGTGGCGGCGAGCGGGTTGTCGACGTGGCGGGCGACCAGTTCGTGGGCCATGGTCAGATCACCGAAGCCGAGCCCACGTGCGTAGACGGCGGTGACCCTCAGGGTCGTCGGGGTGCCGTCGCCGAGCGTGAGCTTGAGGCTGCTGCCCGGCCGCACGCCGAGCTGGTCGGCGGCGACCTCGCTGAGGGCGACGTCGCCCGCGCCGAAGGACGTCAGCGAGCCCGCGGTGACGTCCGGGTCCCAGGTGCGCCCGAGACCCGCCGGGGTCACGCCCTGCGCCGGGTACTTGTCGAGTCCGACGCGGACGGTCGTGCGGACGACCTCGGTGACGGCGTCGACGCCCGCTGCTGTCCGCAGCCGGCTCGCGGCCTGCCCCGGCACGCCCGGCCCCCGCGCGGTCAGGACCCAGTCCGCGCGGACGCCCTCGCGGGCCTGGGCGGTCGCGGCGGCGTCGAGCGTGGGCTGGACGAACAGGACGGTGCAGGTCATGCCGATGAGCAGGACGAGGGGGGTGACGGCGGCGGCCATGCGGGCGGCGTTGCCACGCAGGTTGGCGTGCGCGAGGCGGCCGCCGGGGCCGGTCAGGCGCAGCGGGAGGGAGAGGAGGGCGGCTGCCGCCTTCACGGTGAGCGGACCGAGCAGGGCGACGGAGGTGGCGAGGACGACAACGGCCAGGAGGGTGACGGGAGTCGAGACGGCCTCGGTGCGCAGGCTGCCGAGGACGACGACGAGGACGATCCCTGCGGTGAGGAGGGCGAGACCTGCCCCGATGCGGGCCCGGGACGGCCTGGCGGGCTCGACGCGGGCCTCGGCGAGGGCTTCGCCCGGGCGGATCCGCGCGATGCGGCGCGCGGAGAGACGGGCGGCGGCCCAGGCGCCCAGGAGCGTGGCGGCGACGGCGGCGAGCAGCGGGAAGGGACTGACGACGCGGTCGAGGGTGGCGGGGACGGCGCCGCGCGACACGAACTCGTCGTACAGCAGCCCGCCGAGCGGGATTCCGGCGAGCGCGCCGAGCACTCCCCCGGCCGCTCCGACAATGAGCGCCTCACGGCCGAGGAGACGGCGGATCTGTCGGGGGCTCGCGGCGATGGCGCGCAGCAGGGCCAGTTCGCGGTGGCGCTGCTGGATGGAGAGCGCGAAGGTGCCGACGACCACGAGGACGGCGACGAGCAGCGAGGTGCCGCCCATCGCACCGCCGATGCTGACCAGCCGCACGCGGGCGCCCGCGGCGTCGAGGAACTCGACCGGCCCTCGGCCGCCACCGGTGTTGACCTGCGCGGTCGTACCGCTGAGCGCCTTCTTGACGGCTGCCTTGAGCTGGTCGACGGAGGTACCGTCAGCCGGTACGACGCCCACGGCCGTGACCTGGCCCGGGTGGGCGGCGAGCCGCTGGGCCTCCTCGGCGGAGAAGAACAGCGCGGTCTGGTGCGCGAGCGCGCCGCCGCTGTCTTTTCGGCCGGGGGTCGCGATGCCCGTGACGCGGTACGTGCGCGGGGCTTGCGTCGACTGCACGGTGAGTCGGTCGCCGGGCCCGATCCCGGCGCGGTCGGCGAGGCCGCGGTCGATGACGAGGTCGGTGTCAGCGCGCGGGGCCCGGCCGTCGGTGAGCCGGAAGGGTGTGAGGGCGGCCGACGACCAGGCGTGGCCGTACGCGGGGCGGCTCGCGTCGCGCGCCCCGGCGGATGTCAACGGCTCGGCCAGGAAGGTCAGTTCGGGCACCACCTCGGCGGCCCCGGGGACGCCCTTGAGCCGTTGTGTGACGCTGTCCGGCAACCAGGCCCGCTCGGCGATGGGCTTGGCCTTGTGCTTGACCTTGGTCTTGCCCTTCTTGTGCTTGACCGTCGTCTGGTGGACGTTCTGGTCCGCGGAGACGATCACTGGTGCGGCGGCGTAACGCTCGGTGCGGATGGTGCCGCGCAGGCCTGTCTCCAGGAGCGTGCCGCAGGCCGTGATGAGCGCGGCGGCGCACATCAACGCGACGAACGCGCCCAGGAATCCGCCTTTGCGGTCCCGGATCGCCTGGAGTGCGTAGCTCAGCATCATGGCGTCTCGGGACCTTTTCGGTTGTCGGCGGCCTCGTCGGCCATCGGGGTCGGGAAGGCGAGGAAGCGGGTGAGTACGGTGCGCGCGCCGGGCGGGGTGTCGGCGTCGGGGCGCTTGTAGCGGTTGAGGAGCGCGATGTACTCCTCGAAGAACTCGCGGAGTTCGGTCACCGTCAGCCGCATCGTGCCGCGTGAGTACGGGAAGGCGTCGGCCCATTCGCCCGCATCCGCGAGGTCGGTCTCCCGCTGGAGCTGGGCGAAGAGTTCGAGGTCGGCGGCGTACGCGTGGTGGTTCAGCTCGTCCATGGCGAGCCGCGTCTCGGCACTCTGGCGGCTGCGGGGCGGGAAGCGCCGGTCGCCCGGGACGAGGCGCCACCACCGCTCCCGCCCGTGCCCGGGGCCCGGCGTCTCCTCGACGAAGCCGTACCGCTCCAGTTCACGCAAGTGGTAGCTGGTGGCCCCGGTGTTCAGCCCGAGGGCGCGGGCCAGCGTCGCGGAGGTAGCGGGACCGTGCACGGTGAGGTGCTGCAGGATCTGCTGCCGCCGGGGCTGCGCGAGCGCCTTGAGGACCCGGAGGTCGTCGAGTTCCTGGGGCACGGGCGGGAGGTGATCGCTCGCGAGGGTGTCACATGCTGACGCCTCGACGGGAGTGCGGCTCTCCGTCGCCTCGGCGGGTGTGCCGTCCTGGGAGGCACTGCCCTCGCCGAGCACGGCGTCGTCGGTGGTGCTCTCGTCCTGGGCCATGCGTACACAGTCGCCTGTGCACAGATCTCTGTGCACTGAGGCACCCAGGCATGTTCAGGGTGGGGACAGCCCCACCGTCCGGCCCGACCCGGGCCCGGGGTCGGTACGCCTCGTGCCCCACCATCCGGCCTGGCCCGGACCCGGGGTCAGTACGCCTCGTGCCCCACCATCCGGCCTGGCCCGGACCCGGGGTCAGTAGGCCTCGTACCCCAGGTCCTCCGTGTCCTCCCCCTCTTCTTCCAGGGCCTGTCGCACGACGCGGAGCGCCATGCCCTCCGCGTACCCCTTGCGGGCGAGCATGCTGGCGAGGCGGCGGAGTCTCTTGTCCCGGTCGAGGCCGCGGGTGGAGCGGAGCTTGCGGGCGACGAGCTCGCGGGCGGTGGCTTCTTCCTGGTCCGCGTCGAGTTGCCCGACGGCCTCGTCGATCACGGCCGAGTCCACGCCCTTGGTGCGCAACTCCCGCGCGAGCGCCCGCCGCGCCAGGCCCCGGCCGTGGTGCCTGGACTCGACCCAGGCGTCCGCGAAGGCCTCGTCGTTGATGAGGCCGACCTCTTCGAAGCGGGACAGCACTTCCTCCGCCACGTCGTCGGGGATCTCCCGCTTGCGCAACGCGTCAGCGAGCTGTCTGCGCGTGCGCGGGGTCCCGGTGAGCAGGCGCAGGCAGATGGCCCTTGCCCGCTCAGCCGGGTCCCCCGTGGGCGGTTCCCCGTCCTCGGCCCTCGACGAGGACGGGGAACCGCTGTCCTGTGAGCCGCCGAGGCCGCCGCGCGCCCGACGGCCACCGGCGCGACCGCCCCTGCCGCCGCGCCGACCGCCTCCCTCGTCGTCGCCCGGGAGCCCCGGGGGGACATCGGCCGAGGCGGGGCCGTCCGGGCCGACGGCCTCGGGGCGGCTTCGCTCCGCGGGGTCGACGCGGTCCGCCCAGTCGGTTCGTCGCGTCATGGCCTAGCTCTTGGCCGCAGCGGCCTTGGACTTGGTGGCCTTGACCGCGGGCGCGGGCACGGTCTTGGCGGCGTCGCCCTCCGCGGGGGCCGCGGTGACGGCGGCGTCCGCGCCGGGCTCCGCCGGAGTCTCCGGGCGGACACCGACGCCCAGCTTCTCCTTGATCTTCTTCTCGATCTCGTTGGCGAGGTCGGGGTTGTCCTTGAGGAAGTTGCGAGCGTTCTCCTTGCCCTGGCCGAGCTGGTCGCCCTCGTACGTGTACCAGGCGCCGGCCTTGCGGACGAAGCCGTGCTCCACGCCCATGTCGATCAGGCCGCCCTCGCGGCTGATGCCCTGGCCGTAGAGGATGTCGAACTCGGCCTGCTTGAAGGGAGGCGCGACCTTGTTCTTGACGACCTTGACGCGGGTGCGGTTGCCCACCGCGTCCGTGCCGTCCTTGAGGGTCTCGATGCGGCGGATGTCCATGCGCACCGAGGCGTAGAACTTCAGCGCCCGGCCACCGGTCGTGGTCTCCGGGGAGCCGAACATCACACCGATCTTCTCGCGTAGCTGGTTGATGAAGATCGCGGTGGTCTTGGACTGGTTGAGCGCGCTGGTGATCTTCCGGAGCGCCTGGCTCATCAGACGGGCCTGCAGACCCACGTGCGAGTCACCCATCTCGCCTTCGATCTCCGCGCGCGGCACCAGGGCGGCGACGGAGTCGATGACGATCAGGTCGAGGGCACCGGAGCGGACGAGCATGTCCGTGATCTCCAGGGCCTGCTCGCCGTTGTCCGGCTGGGACAGGATGAGGTTGTCGATGTCGACGCCGAGCTTCTTGGCGTACTCCGGGTCGAGGGCGTGCTCGGCGTCCACGAAGGCCACCGCGCCACCGGCCCGCTGGGCGTTGGCGACGGCGTGCAGGGTGAGGGTCGTCTTACCGGAGGACTCCGGGCCGTACACCTCCACCACGCGGCCGCGGGGGATGCCGCCGACGCCGAGTGCGACGTCGAGTGCGGTCGACCCGGTGGGGATGACCTCGATGGGCTCGTTCGGCCGCTCGCCCATGCGCATCACTGCGCCCTTGCCGAATTGCCGTTCAATCTGTGCGAGCGCGGCGTCGAGCGCCTTCTCGCGGTCGGTTCCTGCCATGGGTTCCACCCGATTTGCTTGAGTCGATCGCTTCACGTCAAAGACGCTAACGCCTGCCACTGACAATGCGCCCCGACGCCCGCCCGGCCTGTGGATAACTCCGGGCGATCCGCCCTCCTCGAGCCATCGGCACGGCCCGGGGATACCCCCGTGAACCCCCGGGAACGCGCCACCAGAACCCCTATATGAATGGATGTTCGATTTCGCTGTCAAGCGCACCACGCCGCCCCCATCGCCGAAGCACCGCTTGACATGCAGCCAATCGGCTGCCCATCATGAAAAGGCAGCCGATTGGCTGCATGATCGGGGGTGGCACACATGGACGCGGTGTTCAAGGCACTGGCCGATCCCAGCCGCCGTCGGCTGCTGGACCGGCTCCGGGACCGCAACGGACAGACCCTGCGAGAGCTGTGCACGGGGCTGGACATGGCCCGGCAGTCGGTCAGCAAGCACCTGGCCGTGCTGGAGGCGGCCGAGCTGGTGACCACGGTGCGACAGGGGCGGGAGAAGCTGCACTACTTGAACGCCGCTCCGATCAACGCCATCGCGGAGCGATGGATCAGCCAATTCGACCGCGAGCGGGTCAACGCGCTCGCGGACCTGAAGCGAGCACTGGAGCAACCTCCCATGGACAACAAGACCTTCGTCTACACGACGTACATCCGCACCACTCCCGAGCGGCTCTGGCAGGCCCTGACCGACCCGGCCTTCACCAGCCGCTACTGGGGCGTCAGCTTCCGGACCGACTGGGCCAAGGGCTCCCCCATGGCCTGGGCCGAGGCCGACGGCAGCGTCACCGAGCACCCCGAGCAGGTCGTCCTCGCCCACGAACCCCACAGCCGGCTGTCCTACACCTGGCACACCTTCACCCCGCAGTGGGCCGCGGCCAATGGCATCAGCGAGGAGACGCGCGCCCAGCTCGCCGCGGAGCGCCGTTCCCAGGTCACCTTCGACCTCGAGCCGCACGGCGATCAGGTCAAGCTGACCGTCACCCATGTGTTCGACCCCGAGGGCGCACTGCACTCGATGTGCAGCCAGGGCTGGCCGGCCATCCTCTCCAGCCTGAAGAGCCTGCTGGAGACGGGCGAACCGCTCGCCGACGCGCACGAGGGCTGAATCCGCAGGGCTGTCGGCAGCCTGTCGGTGATGACGGGCGAACCATCGCCGGGATGTCGGCAGCGGCTGCGACGGTGAACGCGTCGGTGTCGCCACCTGAGCGGCACCCGAGCGCAAGGAGCCTGCTTCCGCCGTGCCGTCGCCCTCCCGAGAACCCCGAGCACCGCAGGGCCCTCCGGTCACCCCGGAGCCCTCACTCCGTCCCTGGGACGTCCACGACCTGCCGCCCACCCCCCGGGCTGGCGCGGCCCGGCCGTGGGCCGCCAGTTGCGAGCTGGTGGACGCCGAGGAGGCCCTGGGGCTGACGTAGGCGGTCTGGCGTGGACGGTCCGTGGGCGGTCTGGCGTGGGCGCGCTCCGCTAAAGCCTGTTGCAGAAGGCTGTGAACTGGGCATTTTCTCAGTATGGCCGGGGTGTTGAGGGCTGAGGCGTTGTGGGTGGAGACGTTCACTGGGCTGCGGATGGGTGCTTTCCAGCGGCTGCTGAAGGTGGTTCGTGAACGGGGCGGCAACGGTACCGGGATGGGGCGCCCGTGGTGTCTGCCGTTGGATGAGCGGGTGCTGCTGGTGGCGGTGTACTACCGCACGAATCTGACAATGCGGCAGATGGCGCCGCTCTTCGGCGTTTCGCCCGCGACGGTCTGCCGGGTGATCCAGAAGCTCGGTCCGCTGCTGACGGTGGAGCCCGTCACCCGTCCCTCGGATGCGGTGGACCGGCTGTGGATCGTGGACGGCACGCTCATTCCGGTCCGCGACCGCACTGTTGCCGCTTCCTCGCGCAACTACAGGTTCTCGGCGAACGTGCAGGTCATCATTGATGCCGACACCCGCCTGGTGGTGGCCACCGCCCGGCCGGCCCCGGGCAACAAGGCCGATGCGCAGGTCTGGCGGAGTTCTGGGCTGGCCCGGCACTGCGACGGCGTCACCGTGCTGGGCGACGGCGCCTATGTGAACACCGGCCTGATCGTCCCGCACCGCAAACGCCAGCGACGGCCGCTCCTTTCGGGCGAGGAGGCCGACAACGCCGAACACCGCAGAGTCCGCGCCCGCATCGAGCACACCTTCGCCGCGATGAAGAACTACAAGATCCTCCGCGACTGCCGGCAACGGGGCCATGGCCTCCACCACGCTGTCCGAGCCGTCGCCCACATGCACAACCTCGCCCTGGCAACGTGATCAGAGCCATCACAGAACCGGCCCTGACCTGTCCGAACACAGCCTTCTGCAACAGGCTTTAAAGCCTGTCTGACAATTCCCGTCCAATCAGCGAGGTTCGGCTGAGTTGGCAATCGGGAGGTGCGCCGACCGTCCGGCGGGGATTACCGGGCAGGGCCTACGAACGGCGGGCCAGCAGATGGGCGTCGAGGAAGCCCCTTTCGGAGGCTGGATCGTGGAGCAACCGGGCGAAGGGAACGAGCCCGGCGTCGGCCAGCAGTTCGGCGAGGCGATCCGCCGGCCAGCTGTAGGCAGGTGCCACCTTGTGGTCGAAGCGGACCGGTTCTTGTTCGTCGGTCCCGAAGAAGGAGACCAGGAGCAGGCCATCCGGCGCCAGGACGCGTGCCTGCTCGGCGAGCAGCTCCGGCAGTTCTCCCGGAGGGGTGTGGATCATCGAGTAGTGGGCCAGTACGCCGCCGAGCGCGGCGTCCTCGATCGGCAGGGATTCCATCCGCGCCTCCTGGAAGCGCAGCGCCGGATGGGCCTGCCGGGCGTGGTCGATCATGCCGGGGGCGAGGTCGAGTCCGAAGGCGTCCAGGCCCAGTTCGTGCAGCATGGCTGTCAGATGTCCGGGACCGCACCCGACGTCCGCTGCCCGCGGGTTGCCCGTCGCGCGCACCAGTTCGGCGAAGGTGCCGATCATGGTCCGGGAGAAAGGCTGTGTCTCCAGCCGGTTTGCGAACAGCGATGCGTACAGCTCGACGACTCCGTCGTAGGCCGTCCTGGTCTCGTCCTGATGATTCACCACGGGCAGGACTCTATAGCCGGTCTGACTAATTGATCTTGTGGCAGGTCGAGGTGAGTTGACGGATGCGGCATGGGGGCGGATAGAGCCCCTTTTGCCCCAGGTGGACGGACGGGGCCGTCCGTGGCGTGATCACCGGCAGGTGGTCCACGGCGTGCTGTGGCGGCTACGGACCGGGGCTCCTTGGCGCGACCTGCCCGAGCGGTATGGGCCGTGGCAGACCGTCTACGAGCGGTTCGCCCGCTGGGAGGCCGATGGCACGTGGGCGAAGCTGCTGGAGCATGTCCAGGTCCATGATGACGCGGGGGGGGGCCGGGTGGAGTGGATCGTCGCCGTTGACTCCACGATCAACCGGGCCCAACAGCACGCCGCGGGCGCCCGTAAAAGGGGGACGCAGACAGGGACGAACTGGAAGATCCGGGCCGCTCGCAGGCGCATCAGGCACTCGGTCGGTCCCGGGGCGGGCTGACCATCAAGGTCCATCTCGCCGTCGACGGCCGGGGACTGCCGCTGTCGATCGTGCTCACACCCGGAAACGTCAACGACGCCACCGCGTTCGCCGTTGTCCTCGACGTGGTCCGCACCCCGCGCGTCGGCACGGGCCGCCCGCGCACGACACCGGACCGTGTGCTGGGTGACAAGGCCTACTGCAGCAGGGCCATCCGTCATCTGCTGAGGCGTCGGGGCATCGCCGCCACGATCCCCGAGCGCCGCGACCAGGTGGCCAACCGTCGACGCAGGGGGCGCTTCGGTGGCCGGCCACCCGCCTTTGACAGGGAGACCTATCGCGACCGCAACGTGGTCGAACGATGCTTCGCTCGCCTCAAGCCGTTCCGTGCGATCGCAACCAGGTTCGACAAGCTCGCGGACCGCGACCGCGCGGGAGTCGTCCTAGCCTCCCTGATTCTCTGGCTCCGCGAAACGGCCAGGTGATCATTTGCCAGACAGGCTCTAGCGCGGGTCGGGCGGCATCTCGTCCCCGGGCCCGGACACCAGGCGCCGCACGCGCGCGACAAGAGGCGATCCGCCACGGCGGTGGTGCCCGTGCACGCGCGGGTCGTCCATGACGTCGTACCGCTTCACGTACGCCCCCAGGAAGGCCTGCAGCGTCGCGACCGCCGGGATGGCGACCAGGGCTCCGACCGCGCCGAGGAGCGCCGTGCCCGCGATGACCGACCCGAAGGCGACCGCCGGGTGGATGTCCACGCTCTTGGCGGTGAGCTTGGGCTGCAGGACGTAGTTCTCGAACTGCTGGTAGATCACGACGAAGATCAGCACCCACAGCGCGTACCAGGGGTCCACGGTGAAGGCGATCAGCATCGGCAGGGCGCCCGCGAGATAGGTGCCGATCGTCGGGATGAACTGCGAGACCAGGCCGACCCACACCGCGAGCACGGGGGCGTAGGGCACTTCGAGGACCTGGAGCAGGATGTAGTGCGCGATCCCGGAGATCAGCGCCATCAGACCGCGGGAGTAGAGGTAGCCGCCGGTCTTGTTGACCGCGATCTCCCAGGCGCGCAGCACCTCGGCCTGCTTGGCGGGCGGCAGCACGGAGCACAGCGCGCGTCGCAGCCGCGGCCCGTCGGCGGCGAAGTAGAACGAGAACAGCAGGATCGTCAGGAGCTGGAAGAGCCCGCCGAGGACCTGCGCGGAGACGTCGAGAACGCCGCTCGCGCTGTTCTGCACGTACTTCCGCAGCCAGTCGGAGTGGATGAGGCTGTCCTGGACCTCGACCCGGGACAGGTCCGTGTCGAAGGTCATGTTGATCCAGCGGATGACCTTGTCCAGATAGTCGGGGAAGTCCTCGACCATGTCGACGATCTGGCCCGCGAGCATGGATCCCATCATGGTGATGAAGCCCGCACTCGCGATCATGACGCTCAGGAAGACGATGGCCGTGGCCAGGCCCCTGCGCAGTCCGCGGGCCGCCATCCAGCTCACGGCGGGCTCGACGGCGAGCGCCAGGAAGAACGCAATCAAGATATTGATCAACAGTCCGGTGAGCTGGTGGAAGGCCCAGCTGCCGAGCTGGAAACAGGCCACCAGAGCGAGCGCGAGCACCATGGCGCGCGGCAGCCAGCGCGGCATGCCGGTGCCACGGGCCTGCTCCGCCGAAGGGGGCTGGGCGGGCGGAGTGGTGCCGGGCAGTGCTGCCTCGGGGGTGACCTGTGCGGTCTCGTCTGTGGGTGCCACCGTGCCAGTCTCGCCCACGCCACGACCGTACGGCCGCCACCCCCGTGTCTAGCCGCTCTACGCGCGCGTGGAGTACGTCACCACGCGTGGAGTACGTCACCGCGCGGTGATACGTCACCACGCGCGGAGCGGGACCGAGGCAGGGAAGGGGCAGCCCTGTGTCAGCGGTTTTCAGCCGGTACGTTCATGGCCGAGCACACCGCCCGCCACACGTCCTTCGCCTCCCAGCCCGCGTCCAGCGCCTGGTGCACCGTGCGCCCGCCGAGCTCCGTCATCACATGATCGCGCGCGAAGGTCTCGGCGTACCCCGCGCCGAAGTGAGCCGCCATCCGCTGCCAGAAGACCGTCAACCGCATGCGTCCAGTATCGCGCCCCTGAGAGTGCAGCCCCGCGCAGAGGGCTTCCCCGAGGCGCGTTCCGCCCTACCTTCTGAACATGGCCGAAAACGGAGCGTCCCCGCACACCGCTTCCTCCCCGTCGTCGCCGTCCTCCCCGCTGCGCCGCGCCGAGCAGTTCATCTGGCTCACTGCGCGCGTGCTCGAACAGCGACGGTTCGCGTACCACTTCCTGGACGGCGACACCGCGAACGCCGACGCGGTGGAGACAGCGCTGGCCGCGTACGGGAACGAGGACGGCGGGTACGGCCACGCGCTCGAACCGGACCTGCGCGGGCCCGTCAGCCAGCCGCTGCACACCGGGCACGCGCTGCGCGTCCTGGACTCCATCCAGCGCTGCGGCGGCATGCGCGTGGAGCGGGTGTGCCGCTATCTGACCGCGGTGTCGACTCCGGACGGTGCGCTCCCTGCGATTCATCCCAGCCAGCGCGGCTACCCCTCGGCCCCGTTCGTGCCCGTGGTGGCCGACCCGCCCAGCGCACTGCTCACCACCGGCCCTGTGGTGGGCCTGCTGCACCGCAACGAGGTCTGGCACGCCTGGCTGTTCCGGGCCACCGACTTCTGCTGGCAGACCGTGGAGACCCTGGAGAAGTCGCATCCGTACGAGATCCAGGCCGCCGTGGCCTTCCTCGACGGGGCACCCGACCGCCCGCGCGCGGAGGCAGCCGCCGACCGGATCGGCCGGCTGGTCCGCGAACAGCGCCTGGCGGTCCTCGACCCGGAGCACGCGGACGCCAACCCGGTCTCCCCGGGGTACGGCCCCGGGGAGCACCACTTCGCGTACGACTTCGCCAAGGCTCCGGAGTCGCTGGCCCGCGCGTGGTTCACGGATGACGAGATGGCGCGCTCCCTGGACTTCCTCGCGAACGAGCAACAAGAAGACGGCGGTTGGCCGATCCGGTGGCGTCAGTGGGCGCCGGGCACGTCCCTGGAGTGCCGTCCGATCGTCACGGTCGAGGCGCTGCGGACGCTGCGGGCGTACGGGCGGCCCATCGGCTGACGGCCCGTCCAGGCGCCCTGCGGAGCTCGCTGCGCGGGCCCGCCGCGGCTCACCCCGCCAGGGCCCGCACGCCCGCCGTGACGCCGACAGCCGCCCCGATGACGACCAGGAAGGGCGCGCGCAGCAGGAGCGCAAGGGCGGCCGCGGTCAGACCCGCCGCCTTGGCGTCGAGCACGAGCACCCGGCCGTCGGCGAAGGCCTGCTGGGCAGTGAGGGCGGCGAGCAGCGCGATCGGCAGCAGGGCGGCCATGCGCTGGACGAGCGGTCGCTCCAGGGCGCCTGCGGGCACGAGCAGACCCGCGAGCTTGACGGCGTAGCAGCCGACGACGGTCACGGCGATGGCGGTCCAGATGTTCAACGGTCTTCCCCTTGCGCGCTGTCGGGCGGTGCCTGTTGTGCTCGCTGTGCTTTTCGGCCCTCTACGTAGAGCACGACCGGGACAGCGAGGGCAGCGGCGAGGACGGGCACTCCCGCCGGCAGCACGGGCAGCAGTCCGAGGCCCAGAAGGACGGCGACGGCCGCGACCGCCCGGTGCGTCGTGGTCCGCACCATCGGCGCGAGCAGCGCGAGGAACACGGCGGGACCGGCGGCGTCGAGCCCCCAGGTGGCGGTGTCCCCGATGGCCTCCGCGCCGAGGGCGCCCAGGAACGTGGAGAGGTTCCACAGGAGGTAGAGGCTGACTCCGGTGACGACGAAACCGATCCGTGCCGCGCGCTGCCCCTGCTGTGCCAGGGAGACGGCCGTCGTCTCGTCGATCACCAGATGGGCGGCGAGAGGGCGCACCGCGCGCGGGAGGGCGAGCAGTTGGGAGAGCCGGATCCCGTAGAAGGCGTTACGCATGCTGAGGAAGACGGCGCCCACGGCAGCCGTGTAGGGGCCTCCGCCCCCGGCGAGCGCGCCGACCAGGGCGAACTGGGAGGCTCCGGTGAAGGCCAGCAGGCTCAGGGCGCAGGTCTGGAGCACAGTGAGGCCGCTGCTGGCCGACGTCACCCCGAAGGCGAAGCCGGAGAGGCCTACGGCGATTCCGACGCCGAGGGCGTCGCGGACGACGGCGGAGTCGGGGCGGGCCGGACCGGGACTCGCACTGTCCGCGGGCCCCGGAATGTCGGGGGCTCCTTCGGAGTACCCGGGTATGTCTGGGGATGATGTTCGCTCTGCCACCTCCCGGACGCTACGAGGGGCAGGTCAGGAAGGTCTTGTACGTTCTTGCGCTCCCGCTGGTAGGCGCCCGGGGGCACGCCGACGATCCGCGCGAAGTGGCGGTTCAGGTGCGGCTGATCGGTGAACCCGACGGCGACGGCGGCCTCGGCGGGGCTCGTACCGGCGTCCAGGAGGCGGCGGGCGCGCCGCACACGCGCGTCGGTGAGCCAGGCGTGCGGCGGCATGCCGTACGCGTCGCGAAAGGCCCGCAGCAGGGCGAAGGAGCTGACGCCCAGACCGGCGGCGAGGCGTTCCAGGCTCGGCGGATCGACGAGCCGTTCCTCCAGGACGGCACGCGCGCGTGCCGCGACCCGCGCGCCGACGGAGCGCACGCCGCGCTGCGGCAGGTTGCCGCCGTTCGACCGCAGCAGCCGGGTGACGGCGACCCGCAGGAACGTGTCGGCGGCGAGCGCGTTGCCCTCCTCGGCGGCCCGCAGGACCTGGTGGACCAGGGTCACGGCGTACGGGTCGTCGAGGACCGGCAGGACGAAACCGGGTGTCCCCCGCAGGGTCGTGGTCTCCCTGGCGATGGCGGCGACCACGTCGGGGGCCGGGTAGACCGCTCCGTAGCGCCAGCCCTCGGGGTCTCCGGCGCGGCCGGTGTGCGGGGTGTCGGGGTTGATCAGGGCGAGGCTGCCGGGTCCGGCGTGCCGGTCGGCGCCGGTGTGCTGGAACACGTCGACGCCCTCGCGGATCGCCGCCATCACGAAGTGCTCGTGGGTGTGGCGCGCGAACGTCTTGCGGACGTAGCGGGCCCGCAGCAGGTCGACGCCGGGCAGCTCGGCGTACGTCCAGTGCCGTGCCTGCTCCGCCGAACCAGCCATACCTCCATTCTGCGCCCGTCCGGCGGCGCGAGTGCAAGCTCTTTTCGCAGGTCGGAGCCTTTGTCAGTGGCGGGGTGCACGATGGGGTCATGGTCAGGTCCGCACGCAGTCACGACGATGCCCTCGACGGCTTCTCCCCCGCGACCCGCGGCTGGTTCACGGGGGCCTTCTCCGCGCCCACGTCCGCGCAGGCCGGGGCGTGGCGGGCGATCGCGGAGGGCTCGGACGTGCTCGTGGTCGCCCCGACCGGCTCCGGCAAGACCCTGGCCGCCTTCCTCGCCGCCCTGGACCAGCTGGCCTCGACCCCACCGCCGGCCGACCCCAAGCAGCGCTGCCGTGTGCTGTACGTATCGCCGCTGAAGGCCCTCGCGGTCGACGTGGAGCGCAATCTGCGCAGCCCGCTCACGGGCATCCGCCAGGAGTCCGTGCGCCTCGGCCTGCCCGAGCCCGAGGTACGGGTGGGCATCCGCTCCGGGGACACCCCGGCCACCGAGCGCCGGGCCCTGGCCACGCGCCCGCCGGACATCCTGATCACGACCCCGGAGTCGCTGTTCCTGATGCTCACGTCGGCCACGCGGGACGCGCTCACGGGCATCGAGACGGTGATCCTCGACGAGGTGCACGCGGTCGCGGGCACCAAGCGCGGAGCCCATCTGGCGCTGTCCCTGGAGCGGCTCGACGCGCTCCTGAAGCGCCCCGCCCGCCGTATCGGCCTGTCGGCGACGGTCCGTCCCGTGGACGAGGTCGCCCGCTATCTGTCGCCGCAGCGCCGGGTGGAGATCGTCCAGCCGAAGGCGGGCAAGGAGTTCGACCTCTCCGTGGTCGTGCCGGTCGAGGACCTCGGCGAGCTGGGCGGCTCACCGGCGACCGACTCCGACGACAACGCCGAGCGCCCCTCGATCTGGCCCCATGTCGAGGAGCGCATCACCGACCTCGTGCAGGCGCACCGCTCGACGATCGTCTTCGCCAACTCCCGCCGCCTGGCGGAGCGCCTGTGCAACCGCCTGAACGAGATCGCCTACGAACGCGCGACGGGCGCGGCCCTCCCGGACGACCACAGCCCCGCGGAGGTGATGGCACAGTCCGGCGCCGCGCAGGGCGCGCCCCCCGTCCTCGCCCGCGCGCACCACGGCTCGGTCTCCAAGGAGCAGCGCGCCCAGGTCGAGGAGGACCTGAAGGCGGGCCGCCTGCCCGCGGTCGTCGCCACGTCGAGCCTGGAGCTCGGCATCGACATGGGGGCGGTGGACCTGGTGGTGCAGGTCGAGTCACCGCCCTCCGTGGCATCCGGCCTCCAGCGGGTGGGCCGCGCCGGGCACCAGGTGGGCGCGGTCTCCACGGGCGTCGTCTTCCCGAAGTACCGCGGCGACCTGGTCCAGGCCGCCGTCGTCACGGAGCGGATGCGCACGGGCGCCATCGAGTCGCTGCGGGTCCCCGCCAACCCCCTGGACGTGCTGGCCCAGCAGCTCGTCGCGATGGTGGCCCTGGACAGCTGGCAGGTGGACGACCTGCTTGCCCTGGTGCGCCGTGCCGCGCCGTTCGCCTCGCTCCCGGAGTCGGCGTTCACGTCCGTCCTGGACATGCTCGCGGGGCGCTATCCGTCCGACGCCTTCGCGGAGCTGCGCCCGCGTGTGGTGTGGGACCGCGTCACGGGCACGGTCACCGGCCGGCCGGGGGCACAGCGCCTCGCGGTCACCTCCGGGGGCACGATTCCCGACCGAGGCCTGTTCGGTGTCTTCCTCGCGGGCGCCGACCCGAAGAAGGGCGGCGGCCGCGTCGGCGAGCTCGACGAGGAGATGGTCTACGAATCGCGTGTGGGCGACGTCTTCACACTCGGTACGAGCTCCTGGCGCATCGAGGACATCACGCGCGACCGCGTCCTGGTCTCCCCCGCGCCCGGCGTCCCCGGAAGGCTGCCGTTCTGGAAGGGCGACCAGCTGGGCCGCCCGCTCGAACTGGGCCGTGCGCTCGGGGCGTTCCTGCGCGAGGTCGGTTCACTGCCGCAGGACGACGCGCGCGTCCGCCTCCTCGCCGCGGGCCTCGACACCTGGGCCGCTGAGAACGTCCTGACGTACCTCACCGAGCAGCGCGAGGCCTGCGGCCACATCCCGGACGACCGCACGATCGTGGTGGAGCGCTTCCGCGACGAGCTGGGCGACTGGCGCGTGGTGGTGCACTCCCCGTTCGGCGCCCAGGTGCACGCTCCCTGGGCTCTCGCCCTCGGCGCCCGCCTGACCGAGCGATACGGCATGGACGCCCAGGTCATGCACGCCGACGACGGCATCGTGCTGCGTCTGCCCGACGCCGACCTGATGGGCCTCGACCTGCTCGATCAGGACCCGGCGGACCTCGGCACGACCGTGGACTCGACGCTCGACCCGGAGAAGGCACCCGTGGGTGCGGCGGACGTGGCTTTCGACAAGGGCGAGGTCGGCCAGCTCGTCACCGACCAGGTGGGCGGCTCGGCCCTGTTCGCTTCCCGCTTCCGCGAGTGCGCCGCCCGCGCGCTGCTGCTGCCCCGCCGCAGCCCCGGCAAGCGCACACCGCTGTGGCAGCAGCGCCAGCGTGCCGCCCAGCTCCTGGAGGTCACCAGCGAGTTCGGTTCCTTCCCGATCGTCCTTGAGGCGGTCAGGGAATGCCTCCAGGACGTCTTCGACGTACCGGGCCTGACGGAGCTGATGGGCGACATCGAGTCCCGCCGAGTCCGCCTCGTCGAGGTCACCACCCCGGAGCCGTCCCCCTTCGCCCGCTCCCTCCTGTTCGGGTACGTGGCGCAGTTCCTGTACGAGGGCGACTCACCGCTCGCCGAGCGGCGCGCCGCCGCCCTGTCCCTGGACTCCCGGCTCCTGGCCGAGCTGCTCGGCCAGGCAGAGCTGCGCGAGCTCCTCGACGCGGACGTCCTCGCCGCCCTGGAGCAGGAACTCCAGTGGCTCACCGAAGACCGTCGCGTCAAGGACGCCGAAGGCGTGGCCGACCTGCTGCGCCTCCTCGGCCCGCTCACGGACGCCGAGCTGGCCGAACGCGGTGCGGAGCCCGAGTGGGCCGAGCAGTTGGCGGGCGCCCGCCGGGCCATCCGGGTCCGTGTCGGCGGCGCGGACCACTGGGCGGCGATCGAGGACGCGGGCCGTCTGCGGGACGCGCTCGGCACGGCGCTGCCGGTCGGCGTCCCGGAGGCCTTCACCGAGCCCGTCAAGGACCCCTTGGGCGACCTCCTCGCGCGCTACGCCCGCACGCACGGACCGTTCACGTCCGCCGCGGCCGCCGCCCGTTTCGGCCTGGGCGCGGCGGTCACGGACGGGGCCCTGCACCGCCTCGCCGCGAGCGGCCGTGTCGTACAGGGCGAGTTCCACCCCGCGGGGATCGGTCAGGAGTGGTGCGACGCCACCGTCCTGCGCCGGCTGCGCCGCCGCTCGCTGGCCGCCCTGCGGCACGAACTGGAACCGGTGCCGCCGGCCGCCCTCGCTCAATTCCTGCCCCAGTGGCAGCACTTGAGCGGGCACGGGCTTCGTGGTGTCGACGGTCTGGTGCGCGCCATCGAGCAGTTGCAGGGCGCGTCGGTCCCGGCGTCCGCCCTGGAGAAGCTCGTCCTGCCCTCCCGGGTCACCGGGTACGCCCCCGCGATGCTCGACGAGCTGACCGCGGCCGGGGAGGTGGTCTGGGCGGGTGCCGGAGCCCTCCCGGGCAAGGACGGCTGGATCAGCCTCTACTTGGCGGACGCGGCCCCCCTTCTGCTCCCGCCGCCGCACCCCCTGGAGCTGACCGCGCTCCACCAGTCCGTCCTGGACACCCTCTCCGGAGGCTACGGCTTGTTCTTCCGGCAGATCGCCGACCAGATCCGCGCGACCACCCACCCGGACGTCCCGGACCCCCAACTGGCCGACGCCGTCTGGGACCTCGCATGGTCCGGCCGTCTCACCAACGACACGCTCGCTCCGATGCGCTCCCTCCTGGGTTCGGGGCGCACTGCCGGTTCCACGGCCCACCGCGCGAAACGCAACGTCCCGCGCGGGCGGTACGGCTCACTGACGGCCGCCGCCCGCCCCGCCTCCCGCACGGGCCCGCCCACGGTCGCGGGCCGCTGGTCCCTGCTGCCCGCCCGCGAGCCCGACCCGACGCTGCGGGCCCACGCCCTGGCCCGGACACTGCTCGACCGGCACGGCGTGGTGACGCGCGGGGCGGTCGGGGCCGAGGGCGTCGAGGGCGGCTTCTCCGCGGTGTACCGCGTCCTGTCGGCCTTCGAGGACAACGGCCAGACCCGGCGGGGGTACGTGGTGGAGGGGCTCGGGGCCGCGCAGTTCGCGATGGACGGCGCCGTGGACCGGCTGCGGGCCGGGGCCAACGCCCGTGAGCGCGGGGACGGTTCCCGGCCGTCCGACGCCCAGGCCGTCGTCCTGGCCGCCGCCGACCCGGCCAACGCCTACGGTGCCGCCCTGCCCTGGCCCGAGCCCCCGGCCGAGGCCGGCCACAAGCCCGGCCGGAAGGCGGGGTCCCTGGTGGTCCTGGTGAACGGCGAGTTGACCCTGTACATGGAGCGCGGCGGCAAATCGCTGCTCGCATGGTCCACGCCGGACCACACCGACCCCCTGGAGGACCCGCACCTGCCCGCGGCCGCCTCGGCGCTGGCCTCGGCGGCGAAGGCAGGCGCGCTCGGCACGGTCACCGTAGAACGCATCAACGGCTCCCCCGCCCTGACGTCCCCCCTCTCCCCCCTCCTGGAACACACAGGCTTCCACGCCACCCCCCGCGGCCTCCGCCTCCGCCCCTGACCCCCACGGACAGCACCACTGACCTGTTCCCCTGCCCCGCGTCAGCGGCCCCTCGGCCCCCGCCACTCCCCTCCCCCCACCCCCCACATCGAAGACACCGTCGCCCTGGGCTGTGCCCCCTCCCCCAAACTCTCGACTCCGCTCGAGCAGGGGGAGCCTCATCACCCCTGGCAGCCGAGCTGCCCCAGCCGGGGGGGCGACTGGACTGCAAGGAACCGCACCGCCACCGGACCGGAGGCCGGACGCCAGCCCTCACCGGACGGATCGCCGCGATCCGAACCGGAGGGGCCGTGCCGGTATGGCGGCGCAGCTCGGCCCACCACGAGGGGCGTACAGGACCTGTGGGCGACAACGCACACGCGAGCACGGACATACCGGCACGGCCCCGCACCCACGCACCGGACCGAAGGCGAGGGGCCGCAACCCCCACAACCGAACCGAAGGCGAAGAAACAGCACCCCGCACACAGCCCCACCGCCCGAGGCGCCCCCGCCAGCAGAAAGTGGAACGCTACCCCCATGCCCGAAGGCGACACAGTCCACCAATCCGCCCACCGCCTCCACACAGCCCTGGCCGGCCACCCCCTCACCCGCTCCGACCTCCGCGTCCCCAAGCTGGCCACCACCGACCTCACCACCCGCACCGTCCTCGACGTAACGGCCCGCGGCAAGCACCTCCTCACCCGAGTGGAAGGCGGCCTCACCCTCCACTCACATCTGGGCATGGATGGCTCCTGGCGCGTGTACGCCCCGCGGGAACGCTGGCGCGGCGGCCCCACCCACCAGATCCGCGCCATCCTGGCCACCGCCGACCACACCGCCGTCGGCTACCGCCTGCCGGTCCTGGAACTGCTCCGCACGACCGACGAACACCGCGCCGTGGGCCACCTGGGCCCGGACCTCCTGGGCCCGGACTGGGACCCGGAGCAGGCGCTGCGGAACCTGCGGGCGGACCCCGAGCGCGCCCTCGGCGAGGCGCTGCTCGACCAACGGAACCTCGCGGGCATCGGCAACATCTACAAGAGCGAACTCTGCTTCCTGCTCAGGGCCACCCCCTGGCTCCCGGTCGGCGACCTTTCCGAGGAGCAGGCAGCCCGCCTCCCGGCCCTGGCGAAGAAGCTCCTGGAGGCGAACCGCGACCGCCCGGCCCGCACGACGACGGGCAGCACCCGCCCCGGCCAACGCCTGTACGTGTACGGTCGCGCCCCCCGCCCCTGCCTGCGCTGCGGCACACCCCTGCGCGCGGCGGAGCAGGGCGACCCGACCCGCAAACGCCCCACGTACTGGTGCCCGACCTGCCAACAGGGCCCACACCCCGCCTCCAACAAGCCCCTCTCCTCAACCCCACCCCCCGACAACCGCACGCCCAGCGTCCGCACCCCCAACAACCGCCCACCGACAAACCCCCCACACGCCCACTAGTTGACGCCCCGTCAGATTCCCCCGTACGGTCCCGCCATGCCCATATCGGCGTACGACCTCACCGACCGCACCGCGTTCGTCACAGGCGCCGCCAGCGGAATCGGCCGCGCCACCGCCGTCCTGCTCGCCGAGGCGGGCGCGGCAGTGCACTGTGCGGACCGGGACGCACAGGGCCTGAAGGAGACGGCGACCCGCATCAGGGCGGACGGGGGCGCGGCGTTCACGCACACCGTGGACGTAGCCGACAGGGCCCGGGTGGACAGAGCCGTGGCAGACGCGATCGAGGCGACGGGTGGACTGGACGTGATGGCGGCCATTGCCGGGATCATGCACAGCAGCCCGGTCCTGGAGACACGCGACGAGGACCTGGACCGGGTCCTGGGCGTGAATTTCAAGGGGGTCCTGTACGCGTGCCAGGCGGCGGCCCGGACGATGATCGCGGCGGGCACGGGCGGCAGCATCGTGACGATGGCGTCGAGCGCGGTCGACACCAGCCACCCCGGCCTGCTCTGCTACGCCTCGGCGAAGGCGGCCGTCGTACAGCTGACGAAGACGCTGGCGGCGGAGGTCGGCGAGCACGGGATCCGCGTCAACGCGGTCGCTCCGGGGTGGACGCGTACGCCGATGACGCACCGGCACGAGGAGGAGGCGCAGGCGGCGACGGAGGCGGCGCTGGCCCGCAGGTCGCCCCTGGGCAGGGTCGGCGAACCGGAGGACGTGGCGCACGCCGTACTGCACCTGGCCTCGGACGCGTCCTCGTTCACGACGGGCCAGATCCTGCGCCCGAACGGCGGGGTCGCAATGCCTTGGTGAGCCTCGATGCCTGGTGAGTCGCGATGCCTTGGTGAGCCTCGATGCCTGGTGAGTCGCGATGCCTTGGTGAGCCTCGATGCTCAGTGGTGTCGCGACGCCTTGGTGACACGCCCTGGCGACCTGCGCCGAGCGACCCCCGCGGCCCGCGCCTTGGCCACACAGTGCACCGGCAGCAGGCTCAACCCCCACCCGCCGGCCGCGACGGCCCCCTCCAGGACCCCCGCCTCGGGCGCGAGGGCGAGCCGGAAGACCGCCCACCACCACAACGCGGAAAGCCCCAGCATCGGAGCCCACCGCACGACGCGCCACGGCAAGGCTGTCACCTCCCGCCAGGAGCCGGGCCGACCGCACGGCCACACACGTAGCCCGCACGGACCGACGCCGGACGCGGGCTTTCCGAGTCTCCCCCGCCCCGCCCGCCCTCGCATCCGAAGCGCACACGGCCACCCGCGTCACTGCCCGGAACCGGCCCCCGCACCGCCATCACCCACGCCAGACCCACCACCGGAACCAGACCCGGCACCGCCATTGCCACGCACACCGGCCCCAGCCCCCGCGCCAGAACCAACCACCCCACCAGCGCCACCACCATCAGCACCACCAGCAGCCGCACCAGCGCCCCCTACCGCCCCACCCCCACAATCCTCCCGCTCCAACCGCGCAAGCCGCCGATACCCCCGTATGGCCCGCACCATCGGCACGACGGGCGCCGGTGTCAGCTGTATCAACGGCTGGAGGACCGGTGGGCGATCTCCCCGAGGCGGGCTCGGGTGGCCCACACCTGCTCGGGCGTCGGCTCCCGGGGCAGGGAGTCGACGGCGGAGCGAAAGCGCTCGGAGTTCGCGGCGATGGTGTCGCGTACGGCCTTGCGGCGCGCGTCCATCTCCACGACGCCCACGAGCACGATCACGGGTGCGACGGTGGTGGCGAAAGTGTCGAACCATCCGGATCCAACCGGACCAACCAGATCCAACCGGACCGACCAGACCCACCGGCCCCCCGGCCCACCGAGACACTCCGGCGCCGGCCCACCGAGACACTCCGGCGCCCGAAAGAAGGCGACCGGGGGCGCCCTCGTCCCCGGAGGCGCCCCCTCCGGACCTATCCGTTCTCGGCCTGGAACATCCAGTGATGCTTCTCCAGGTCAGCCGTGATCTGGATGAAGATGTCCTGGCTCACCGGATCCGCGTCGCCGGTGGCGTTCACTCGCTCCCGCATCCGCCCGATCACCGCTCCGAGCGCGTCCACGAGCGCCCCGACCGCGTCGGTGTCCTTGACCCAGCCGTCGGGGACCTGGCCGATACCGCTGCTCGACGCCACCGTCCCGGCCCGCCCGTCGGGCGAGACACCGAGCGTGGAGGCACGCTCGGCGACGGTGTCGGAGTGCAGCCGGGCGGTGTCCACGACCTCGTCGAGCTGCAGGTGCACGGAGCGGAAGCGCGGGCCGACCACGTTCCAGTGGATCTGCTTGGCCACCAGGGACAGGTCGACGAGGTCCACGAGGGCGCCCTGCAGCGCCTCCGAGACAGTCTTCAGGTCACTGTCGGGCAACGGGCTCTTCACGACGTACATCGATTCCTCCGCGTCTTGACTGTCGCCTCGGCTGTCTCTGTGCGGCGACTGCCTTTCGTGTCTCGGCTGTCCAAACCACGTCGTCCAAAACAACTTCAACCATCGCGCAAGTACTTCATTGCGGCCACTTCGGGCACCGCTCGCCGACGACAGGCAGCACACGACAGCCAGCGCGCCAGACAGCACACGACAGCCAACAAGCGAAGAGCAACGGGGACAGCACGCGACAAGGCAGACAGCAGAAGCCCCGGCCGGAGGACCCGGCCGGGGCTCTGTGCGCGTAAGGGGCCCGAACGTCAGGCGGCGACGACGTCGACCGCTTCCGCAGGCGCCTTGATGGTCACCCGTTCCGGTGGCACACCGGTCACCGAGACGGAATTGAGCATCGGACGCATCGGTGCGCGCACCGGTTCCGTAGCCGCTGCCGACTGGGCCAGCTCGGCGAGCGAGAGCTCGTCGCTCACTTCCCGCATGAGCTCGGACATCCGTACGTCAAGCGCGTCGCAGATCGCGGAAAGCAGCTCGGAGGAAGCCTCCTTCTGCCCCCGCTCCACCTCGGAGAGATAGCCGAGTGAGACTCGGGCGGACGAGGAGACTTCGCGCAGAGTACGGCCCTGGCGCTGGCGCTGCCGACGCAGCACGTCACCCAGCAGGCGACGGAGCAGAATCATCGGTGGCTCCCTCCTCGGACCGCGTAGCCGCATCCTTCACGCCCCACCGTACCGCCTCGCGCGGCGGCCGTGCGGGGAGCGATGTCGTGTTCACTCAGGGCTGCAAACATCAATTCCCCCCGTTCTGTTCCGTATCCTGTGCCCGCTCGTTCCCGGCTCGTTCTCCCGAGAGCTGCCGAAGGAGCAGTCCCAGCACACTGCGTACGCTCTCTCTACGGATTTCCGTACGGATTCCGTTCAACCTCAGGCCGGCCACATTCCCCTCAGAGCGAAGCGGGGAACCAGGGCCGACGACCGCGACGAACACCGTTCCGACCGCCTGTCCGTCCTGCGGATCGGGGCCGGCGACGCCTGTCGTGGCAAGCCCCCAGTCCGCGCCGAGCAGCTCGCGCACACCGGCGGCCATCTGCAGGGCGACGTCGCCGTCCACGGCTCCGCGGGCGGCGAGCAGCTCGCCGTCCACCCCGAGGACTTCCCGCTTCAGCTCCGTCGCGTACGCCGTGACGGAGCCGCGGAAGACCCGCGAGGCACCCGGCACCGACGTTACCTCGGCAGCCACGAGACCGCCGGTCAGGGATTCGGCGACAGCCAGCGTCTCACCGCGCCCGGCGAGCAGCCGCAGCACCTCGGCGGCGACCCCGGCCTCGGCCCCGGCTTCCGCACCGGCACCCGCACGGGCCTCGGCACCCGCCTCCGGCCCCCCTGACGTCACTTCGCGGCCCCCCGCTCCGGCTCCGGGTCGGCCGCCGCGCGCGCGGCGGCCGCGTTCGCCGCCATGCCCTGCCTGCGAAGCACCACGGCCTGCTTCACGTAGTCCAGGCCGGTGACCACGGTGAGGACGACGGCGACCGCCATCACCCAGAACCGCAGGGTCGCGAGCGGGCCGGTCAGCGCCAGGACGTACATCCCGACGGCCGTGCCCTGGGCGAGCGTCTTCATCTTGCCGCCGCGGCTGGCGGGGATGACGCCGTAGCGGATCACCCAGAAGCGCAGCAGTGTGATCCCGAGCTCACGTCCGAGGATCACGCCGGTCACCCACCAGGGCAGGTCGCCGAGCCAGGACAGACAGATGAGCGCCGCTCCCATGATCGCTTTGTCGGCGATGGGGTCGGCGATCTTCCCGAAGTCCGTGACCAGGTTGTACGTGCGGGCGAGGTGACCGTCGAAGAGGTCGGTGATCATGGCGATGGCAAAGGCGGCCCAGGCGAACGAGCGCCAGGCCGGGTCATAGCCGCCGTTGCCGAGGAGCAGCATCACAAAGCCGGGCACGAGCAGCAGCCGGACCATGGTCAGCAGGTTCGCGACGTTCCACAGGCTGGCCTGGTCGACCGCCGCGGCGCCCAGCTTCCCGCCGCGCACCGGCTTCGCGCCGTGCGCGCCGGAGCCGCCCGCCGCGGATGCCGGGACTTGGGTCATCTGCCCGTCCCTTCGCCGACGCCCCGGGACCGGCCCGCACCGGGGCCCTCGGGGCCTGCTCCGGCCCCTTCTCCCAGGAGCTCGCACTGCTCCGCCACCAGATCCACGCCTTCCGTGCCGACCACCTTTGCCACGACCATACGGCCGACGTGCAAGGGCTCCCCAGCCGTCGCGTCCGCGAATCGGATCTGGCCGTCCGTCTCGGGCGCCTGGTGCGCGGCCCGCCCGATGGCGCCGTCCTCGTCGTCGACGGACTCGATCAGCACCTCCAGTCGCTCGCCGAGGCGCTCCTCGGCGCGCTGCGAGGTCAGCTCCTCCGCGAGCCGCGAGACCCGGGCGAGCCGCTCGTCGACGGTGTCCTGGTCGAGCTTGTGCTCGTACGTCGCGGCTTCGGTGCCCTCCTCGTCGGAGTACCCGAAGACGCCGATCGCGTCGAGCCGGGCGCCCGTGAGGAACCGCTCCAGCTCGGCGACGTCGGCCTCGGTCTCGCCGGGGAAGCCGACGATGAAGTTGGAGCGCACGCCGGCCTGCGGCGCCTTCCCGCGGATGGTCTCCAGGAGCTCCAGGAAGCGGTCGGTGTCCCCGAAGCGGCGCATCGCGCGCAGCACGCCGGGCGCGGAGTGCTGGAAGGAGAGGTCGAAGTACGGCGCGACCTTCTCCGTGGACGTCAGGACGTCGATGAGGCCGGGACGCATCTCGGCGGGCTGCAGATAGCTGACCCGGACGCGCTCGATGCCGTCGACGGCCGCCAGCTCGGGCAGCAGCGTCTCCAGGAGCCGGATGTCGCCGAGATCCTTGCCGTACGAGGTGTTGTTCTCGGAGACCAGCATGACCTCCTTGACGCCCTGCTCGGCCAGCCAGCGGGTCTCGCCGAGCACGTCCGAGGGGCGGCGCGAGATGAAGGAGCCGCGGAAGGACGGGATGGCGCAGAACGAGCACCTGCGGTCGCAGCCGGAGGCGAGCTTCACCGAGGCGACCGGGTTGCTCCCCAGACGGCGGCGCAGGGGCGCACGCGGCCCGGAGGCGGGCGCGAGGCCCTCGGGCAGGTCCACGGGCGCGTGACCGGGCAGGGAGACCTCTGTGCCCGCTTCCTGGCGCTCGGCGGGGCTGATCGGGAGCAGCTTGCGGCGGTCGCGCGGGGTGTGCGAGGCGTGGATGCCGCCGTTGAGGATGGTCTGCAGGCGGTCGGAGATGTCGGCGTAGTCGTCGAAGCCGAGGACGCCGTCGGCTTCGGGCAGCGCCTCGGCCAGGTCCTTGCCGTAGCGCTCGGCCATGCAGCCGACGGCCACGACGGCCTGCGTCCTGCCGTGACCCTTGAGGTCATTGGCTTCGAGCAGGGCGTCTACGGAGTCCTTCTTGGCGGCTTCGACGAAGCCACAGGTGTTGACGACGGCGACGTCCGCGTTCTCGGCGTCCTCCACGAGGTCCCAGCCGTCCGCCTCCAAGCGGCCTGCGAGCTCCTCCGAGTCCACCTCGTTACGGGCGCAGCCAAGCGTGACAAGGGCGACGGTGCGGCGTTCGGGCATGGAATCAAGACTACTTCGTCCATGCGTCGGCGCCCGCCGCCAGGGTTCACTGGTGATCGCGACGGGCGCTCGGGGCGGGGCAGGTCAGCCGACTTCCGGGTCACCCTTCGTGTACGTCAGGCGCTCGACCTGGCCCGGTTCGAATTCGTTGTCGACCGGCTTGCCGTTCACGAACAGCTTGATCGCGCCGGCGTCACCGAGCACGAGGTCGATCTTCTGCTTGTCCTGGAAGGTCTTGGTCTGGCCCTGCTTGAGCAGGCCGTCGAACAGCTGCCGGCCGTTGTGGTCCTTCACGGAGATCCAGCTGCGGCCGTCGGCGGCGTCGACCTTGACGGTCACCTTGTCCCTGGGCACCCCGGCGACGGCGCTGTCCGAGGGGTCGGGCTTGGGGTCGGCGGGCTTGCTGGCGCTCGGCTTCGGGGCCTCGGGCTTGCTGGGCGTGGAGCCCTCGGCGATCTGCTGGCCCTCGTCGCCGTCCTCGCCGCCGCTGAAGGCGGTGTACCCGACGAAGGCGATCACCGCGACGATGGCGGCGACCATGGCCGCGGTCCAGTTCGGGCGGCGCGGCTCGGAGCGGATCCGCTCGGCCTCGAACAGCGGCGCGGCCGGGGTGGGCGCGGGCGGCCTGCCGCCGTGGCCCACGTCGTACTGCGCGACGAGCGGGGCGGGGTCGATGCCGACGGCGCGTGCCAGCGTCCGGATGTGCCCGCGGGCGTACACGTCGCCGCCGCAGCGGGAGAAGTCGTCCTGTTCGATCGCGTGCACGATCGGGATGCGCACCCGGGTGGTCGTGCTGATCTCGTCGACGGTCAGTCCCGCGTCCACGCGTGCCTGCCGAAGGACGTGACCGATCGAGGGACGCTCTTCCGCGGGGCGTTCGGCCGCGGGGCTGTCCTCTACGGGGCGGTCGTCTGAAGGGTGGTCGTCTTCAGGGGAGTTGCCGATGGACACGGGTGCGCCTTTCGAGCGTGTAGCCACCTGCCGGACATTCAGTCTAGGGGGGCCGAGAAAGGGTGGGGCAACCGGGCGGACGGACTTTGTACGCCATCAGAATGGCCGGACATCCTGATGGTGGGACATGGTGCTGTTCTTCCCCTCAACTTGACGTGAGCCGAAGAGAAACGGTTGCTTCCATTCTCGAACGGGTGAGCACGTCCCCGTACGGGTGAACGCGACTCCCTCGCGTCGAACCGGCTCCGTACGAGCGAACCGACTCGTTCAGGGAGCCTCCCCGCGGATCACGGCGAGCACTCCGTCAAGCTCATCGGGTTTCACAAGAACGTCACGTGCCTTTGAGCCTTCGCTCGGTCCGACGATGTTCCGCGACTCCATGAGGTCCATCAGACGGCCCGCCTTGGCGAAGCCGACGCGCAGCTTGCGCTGGAGCATCGACGTGGACCCGAACTGGGTGGAGACGACCAGCTCGGCCGCCTGGCACAGCAGGTCCAGGTCGTCGCCGATGTCCTCGTCGATCTCCTTCTTCTGCTTGGTGGACACGGTGACGTCGTCCCGGAAGACCGGCGCCATCTGGTCCTTGCAGTGCTGGACGACCGCGTGGATCTCGTCCTCGGTGACGAAGGCGCCCTGCATGCGGGTCGGCTTGTTCGCGCCCATGGGCAGGAACAGGCCGTCGCCCTTGCCGATCAGCTTCTCGGCACCGGGCTGGTCGAGGATGACGCGGCTGTCGGCGAGCGAGGAGGTGGCGAAGGCGAGCCGTGAGGGAACGTTTGCCTTGATCAGGCCGGTCACGACGTCCACGGAGGGCCGCTGCGTGGCGAGCACCAGATGGATGCCCGCGGCGCGCGCGAGCTGCGTGATGCGCACGATCGAGTCCTCGACGTCACGCGGCGCGACCATCATCAGGTCGGCCAGCTCGTCCACGATGACCAGCAGGTACGGGTACGGCTGCAGCTCCCGCTCGCTGCCCTCGGGGGCGTTGACCTTGCCCGCGCGCACGGCCTCGTTGAAGTCGTCGATGTGCCGGAATCCGTACGCGGCGAGGTCGTCGTAGCGCAGGTCCATCTCGCGGACGACCCACTGCAGCGCCTCGGCCGCCCGCTTGGGGTTGGTGATGATCGGCGTGATCAGGTGCGGGATGCCCTCGTACGCGGTGAGCTCGACGCGCTTGGGGTCGACGAGGACCATCCGGACGTCCTCGGGCGTCGCTCTTATCATGATCGAAGTGATCAGGCAGTTGATGCACGACGACTTGCCGGAACCGGTGGCTCCGGCTACCAGGATGTGCGGCATCTTGGCCATGTTGGCCATCACGTAGCCGCCCTCGACGTCCTTGCCGAGCGCCACCAGCATCGGGTGGTCGTCCTCGGCGGCGTCCGCGAGGCGCAGGACGTCACCGACGTTGACCATCTCGCGGTCGGTGTTGGGGATCTCGATGCCGACCGCGGACTTGCCGGGGATGGGCGAGATGATCCGCACGTCCGGGGAGGCCACGGCGTACGCGATGTTCTTGGCCAGGGCCGTGATCTTCTCGACCTTCACGGCGGGGCCGAGCTCGATCTCGTAGCGCGTGACCGTCGGGCCGCGCGTGAAGCCGGTGACGTCGGCGTCGACCTTGAACTCACTGAAGACGTTCGTGAGGGAGTCCACCACCGCGTCGTTCGCGGCGCTGCGGGCCTTGCCGGGGCCGCCGCGCTCCAGGAGGTCGAGCGAGGGCAGCGAGTAGGTGATGTCTCCGGAGAGCTGCAGTTGCTCCGCGCGCGCAGGCAGGTCACGGGGCTCGTCGGGGGTGGCCTTGGTCAGGTCGGGGACGCCGGTGCCCGCGGCGGGCTGGGGCGTCTTACGGCCCGGGACGGGGGCATCGGTGGCACGGGCCGGCGGCACGGGAGCGGAGCGCTCGTGCTCCTCGCGGTCCACGGCGACGCCCTGCGTGAGGTCGGCGACCAGGGCCGAGGGCGGCATGCCGTGCATGACGGCGCCGTCGAGCGCGGCGGCCGCGGCTGCGGCCACGTCCACGGCGTCCATGGGGCGGTCGAGGTCGGGGCGCACGGACGCGCGACGCGGCCTGCGCCGCTTCGACAGGGCCTCTTCCTCCGCCTCCTCGGCCGAGGGCCCCTGCGGGCCGCTCACGGGCTTCCTGCGGCGCCGCGCGGGCAGGGCCTCGCGCCACTGCTCTTCGTAGCGCTCGTCGTCGTCGGAGTACTCGGAATGGTCGGCGTACTCGCCGTGGTCCCCGTACGCGCTCTCCGCCGCGGGCGCCTCCACGACACCGAGCCGCACGCCGAGCTGCCGCAGTCGCTGCGGGATGGCGTTGACGGGAGTGGCGGTCACGACGAGCAGCCCGAAGACGGTCAGCAGGACCAGCATCGGTACGGCGAGGACCTCGCCCATGGCCTTGTTCAGGGGCGTGGACACACCCCAGCCGATGAGCCCACCGGCGTCCCTTATCGCCTGCATGCCGTCGTCGCGGGCGGGCGACCCGCACGCGATGTGCACCTGGCCGAGCACGCCGACGACGAGGGCGGACAGGCCGATCACGATGCGGCCGTTGGCGTCGATCTTCTCGGGGTGCCGGATGAACCGCACGGCGATGGCCGCGAGCAGGATCGGCACCAGCAGGTCGAGCCGCCCGAAGGCGCCGGTCACCAGTATCTCGACCAGATCGCCCACGGGCCCGCGCAGATTGGACCAGGTGCCCGCGGCGACGATCAGGGCTAGGCCGAGCAGAAGCAGCGCGATGCCGTCCTTGCGGTGTGCCGGGTCGAGGCCCTTGGCGCCGCGCCCCACACCGCGGAACATCGCGCCCACCGCGTGCGCGATGCCGAGCCAGACGGCGCGCACCACGCGGTAGAGGCCGTTGGTGGGGCTCGGGGCCGGCTTCGGGGCGGGCTTCTTGGCCGCGGCCTTCTTGGCGGGCGCCTTCTTCGCCGCGGGCTTCGCGGGCGCTTTCTTGGCGGCGGCCTTCTTCGCCGGAGCCTTGGTCGGCGCGGCCGCCTTCTTCGCGGGCGTCTTCTTGGCTGCGGGCTGACGTGAGGCCATGGGTGTGAGGTTACCGGGGGAGGCGACGGTGGACACGTGTGCCCACTGCTTCACCCGTCTGTGTCGCCCTTGCCGGGGCGGGGAACTGACGGGTGTTCACAGTCGGCGGGCGAGGCCTGCGCGCGTCAGTTCTACGACGGCACCGAAGCGGCACCGCTGCCCGTACCCGGCTCCAGTGCGTCAAGAGCCCTGCGCAAACCCGTGAGTTTGCGTTCGAGATGGGCTGCAGTGGCGACGGCGGCGGCGTCCGCCGAGTCGTCGTCGAGCTGCTTGGACAGCGCTTCGGCCTGCTCCTCGACGGCAGCGAGGCGCGCCGAGAGCTCGGCCAGCAGACCGGCGGGCTCCTTGGCCTCCGCGGCCGCGGCCTTGGCGCCGCCCTCCAGCTGGAGCCGCAGCAGCGCCGCCTGCTCGCGCAGTTGGCAGTTCTTCATGTACAGCTCGACGAACACCGAGACCTTGGCGCGCAGCACCCACGGGTCGAAGGGCTTGGAGATGTAGTCCACGGCACCGGCCGCGTACCCGCGGAAGGTGTGGTGCGGGCCGTGGTTGATCGCGGTGAGGAAGATGATCGGGATGTCCCGGGTCCGCTCGCGCCGCTTGATGTGCGCGGCGGTCTCGAAACCGTCCATTCCTGGCATCTGGACGTCCAGCAGAATGACCGCGAAGTCGTCCGTCAGCAGCGCTTTGAGCGCTTCCTCCCCGGACGATGCCCGCACCAGCGTCTGATCGAGCGCAGAGAGGATGGCCTCCAGCGCCAGCAGATTCTCCGGCCGGTCATCGACCAGGAGGATCTTGGCCTTCTGCACCATGGCCCGCCCTCCTCGCCCCGGCGGTACACCGGGCGCCGCCCCAGGGGACGGCTCCCTTGCGCCGTCCGTCCTTGTGCCGGTCATGGTAGCCGCACCCCGCCTGTCGCCACACCCTGTCACCGCGATGTCACTGTGCACGTAGCAGAAACGCAGCGGCGGACCAGAAGGTTCCCCGAATACCGTGGTTCTACACGACGTCGGCCACACTCTGTCAGCAACTCCGCGTAATGGTGCGGCTTCTTCGCACCGACCGCGCTCCGCGTGCCCGCCGCACCCCGGCCGGCTCCCGGCCGGGGTGCGGGCCCCAGGGTCACTCCCGGTGCATCCACTGGTGCATCACCGACAACAGATGATCAGGGTCGACCGGCTTGGTCACGTAGTCCGAGGCACCGGAGTCGATGGCCTTCTCCCGGTCGCCCTTCATGGCCTTCGCCGTGAGCGCGATGATCGGCAGACCGGCGAACTGGGGCATGCGGCGGATCGCCGTCGTCGTCGCGTAGCCGTCCATCTCCGGCATCATGATGTCCATCAGGACGACCGTCACGTCGTCGTGCTGCTCCAGGACCTCGATGCCCTCCCTGCCGTTCTCCGCGTACAGCACGGCCAGGCCGTGCTGCTCCAGGACGCTGGTGAGCGCGAACACGTTGCGGATGTCGTCGTCGACGATGAGCACCTTCTCGCCGCCGAACTGGATCCGCACCCGCGCGGCCGGAGCCTCCTGCCCCGCACTCTCCTGCCACTGCTCCGGCGACCCCGCGCCGGCCGCGGGCTGCCCCGGGACCGCCTGCGCGGGCTCCGCGGCGGGCGGCGCGCCCCGGCGGCGGCGCCGGAACAGCGCGGCGGGGCCAGGAGCCGCCTGCGGGGGCGTGCCGGAGGGCGGCTGGGACTCCGGGCGCCCGTTCGCGTCCGCGGCGGTCTCCCGAGACTCCAGGGACTCCCGAGACTCCAGGGACTCCAGTGCGGGCAGTTCGGGAGCCGCGGGCGGCGGAAGCTGGGTGTAGCCCTGCGGCGGCAGTTCGCTGGGGTGCAGCGGCAAATACAGCGTGAAGGTGGAGCCGCGCCCCGGTTCGCTGGCCGCGTGGATCTCACCGCCGAGCAGCCGCGCGATCTCCCGGCTGATCGACAGGCCGAGGCCCGTGCCGCCGTACTTGCGGCTGGTCGTGCCGTCGGCCTGCTTGAAGGCCTCGAAGATCACCCGCATCTTGCTGGCCGCGATGCCGATGCCGGTGTCGGCCACGGAGAAGGCGATCAGGTCGGCGTCGGCGTCCCGCAGCGACCCGGCTTCGAGCAGCTGCTCCCGGATGGCGTTGGGCACGTCGTTGCCGGCGAGCCGGATGACGAGCTCCACCGCTCCGGAGTCGGTGAACTTCACCGCGTTCGCCAGCAGGTTGCGCAGCACCTGAAGGAGACGCTGTTCGTCCGTGTGCAGCGTCGCGGGCAGCTCCGGCGACACCCGTACGGAGAAGTCGAGCCCCTTCTCCGCGGTCAGCGGGCGGAAAGTGGCCTCTACGTAGTCGACGAGTTGCACGAGGGCGATGCGCGTCGGGCTGACGTCCATCTTGCCCGCCTCGACCTTCGACAGGTCGAGGATGTCATTGATCAGCTGGAGCAGGTCCGAGCCCGCGCCGTGGATCGTCTCGGCGAACTCCACCTGCTTGGGCGTGAGGTTCGCGTCGGCGTTGTCGGCGAGCAGCTTGGCGAGGATGAGCAGCGAGTTGAGCGGGGTGCGCAGCTCGTGCGACATGTTCGCCAGGAACTCGGACTTGTAGCGCATCGACACCGCGAGCTGTTCGGCGCGCTCCTCCAGGACCTGCCGGGCCTCCTCGATCTCGGTGTTCTTGACCTCGATGTCGCGGTTCTGCTGGGCCAGCAGCGCCGCCTTGTCCTCCAGCTCGGCGTTGGACTCCTGCAGCGCCTTCTGCCGGTTCTCCAACTCAGCCGAGCGCTCCCGCAGTTGCTCGGTGAGCTCCTGCGACTGCTTGAGCAGGATCTCCGTCTTCGTGTTGACGCTGATGGTGTTGACGCTCGTCGCGATCATCTCGGCGATCTGGCTGAGGAAGTCCTTCTGGATGTGCGTGAACGGCTGGAAGGACGCCAGCTCGATGACGCCGAGCACCTTGCCTTCGAAGAGCACCGGCAACACGATGACCTGCGCCGGGGGCGCCTCGCCGAGCCCGGAGGCGATCCGCAGATAGCCCGACGGCGCGTTCTCCACGAGAATCGTCCGCCGCTCCTTGGCGGCCGTGCCGATCAGCGTCTCCCCCGGCCGGAACGACGTCGGCATCGATCCCATCGAATAGCCGTAGCTGCCCAGCATGCGCAGTTCGTACGCGTCCTCGTCACCGCCGAGGTCACTCGCGTCGTCGGTCGGCATGGCCAGGAAGAACGCGCCGTGCTGCGCCGAGACGACCGGCGTCAGCTCGCTCATGATCAGCGAGGCCACGTCCTCCAGGTCGCGGCGACCCTGCATCAGGCCGGAGATCCGCGCCAGGTTGCCCTTGAGCCAGTCCTGCTCCTTGTTGGCGAGGGTGGTGTCGCGGAGGTTCGCGATCATCGTGTTGATGTTGTCCTGGAGGACCTGGATCTCGCCCGCCGCGTCCACGTCGATCTTCAGGTTGAGGTCGCCGCGCGTCACAGCGGTGGCGACGGCCGCGATGGCGCGCACCTGCCGGGTGAGGTTCCCGGCCATCTCGTTCACGGACTCCGTCAGGTCCCGCCAGGTCCCGTCGACGTCCCGTACCCGCGCCTGACCGCCCAGCTGCCCCTCGGTGCCCACCTCACGGGCGACCCGGGTGACCTGCTCGGCGAACGACGAGAGCTGGTCGACCATCGTGTTGATGGTGGTCTTGAGCTCCAGGATCTCGCCGCGCGCGTCGATGTCGATCTTCTTGGTCAGGTCGCCCTTGGCGATGGCCGTCGTGACCATCGCGATGTTGCGCACCTGCCCGGTCAGGTTGGACGCCATCCCGTTCACGGACTCGGTGAGGTCCTTCCACGTACCGGACACACCCGGGACGCGCGCCTGGCCGCCGAGGATGCCGTCCGTGCCCACCTCACGGGCCACCTTGGTGACCTGGTCGGCGAACGAACTCAGCGTCTTCACCATCGTGTTGAAGGTGTCCGCGAGCTGCGCGACCTCGCCGCGCGCCTCGATCGTCACCGTCTTCGTGAGGTCGCCGTTGGCGACGGCCGCGGCGACCTGCGAGATGTTGCGCACCTGCATGGTCAGGTTGTTGGCCATCAGGTTGACGTTGTCGCTGAGGTCCTTCCAGATGCCGGTGACGCCGACCACCCGCGCCTGGCCGCCCAGCTTGCCCTCCGTGCCCACCTCACGGGCCACCCGCGTGACCTGCTCCGCGAACGACGACAGCTGGTCGACCATCGTGTTCACGGTCGTGACGAGCTCGAGGATCTCGCCCTTGGCGTCAACGGTGATCTTCTTGGACAGGTCACCCATGGCGACGGCCGTCGTGACCTCGGCGATGTTGCGCACCTGGAGGGTGAGGTTGTTCGCCATGCCGTTCACGGACTGCGTCAGGTCCTTCCACGTACCCGACACGCCCTGCACCTCGGCCTGACCGCCGAGGATGCCGTCCGTACCCACCTCGCGGGACACCCGCGTCACCTGCTCGGCGAAGGCCGAGAGCTGGTCCACCATCGTGTTGAGGGTGTTCTTCAGCTCCAGGATCTCGCCCCGGGCGTCCACGTCGATCTTCTGCGACAGGTCACCGCGCGCCACCGCCGTCGCGACCTGCGCGATGTTGCGCACCTGAGCCGTGAGGTTGCCGGCCATGCCGTTCACGGAGTCGGTCAGGTCGCGCCAGACACCGGCGACGCCCGGCACCTGCGCCTGGCCGCCGAGCCGCCCTTCCGTGCCCACTTCCCGCGCCACGCGCGTCACCTGGTCGGCGAACGCGGAGAGCTGGTCCACCATCGTGTTGATGGTGTTCTTCAGCTCCAGGATCTCGCCGCGGGCGTCCACGTCGATCTTCTGCGACAGGTCACCGCGCGCCACGGCAGTCGTCACCTGGGCGATCTGGCGCACCTGCGAAGTCAGGTTCCCCGCCATGAAGTTGACGGAGTCGGTGAGTTCCTTCCACGTACCGCTGACGCCGTCCACGCGCGCCTGGCCGCCGAGCCGCCCCTCCGTACCCACGTCCCGCGCCATCCGCGTGACCTGGTCGGCGAACGACGACAGCTGGTCCACCATCGTGTTCACGGTGTTCTTCAGCTGGAGCATCTCTCCGGAGACGTCGACGGTGACCTTCTGGGAGAGGTCACCGTTGGCCACCGCCGTCGTCACCTGCGCGATGTTGCGCACCTGCCCGGTGAGGTTACGGAAGGCGGTGTTCACCGAGTCGGTGAGGTCCTTCCACGTCCCGGCGGCGCCCGGCACCTGCGCCTGCCCGCCGAGCTCGCCCTCGACACCGACCTCCCGCGCCACCCGCGTCACTTCGGCACCGAACGACGACAGCTGGTCCACCATCGTGTTGACGGTGTTCTTCAACTCCAGCATCTCGCCCGCGACATCGACGGTGACCTTCTGGGAGAGGTCACCGTTGGCCACCGCCGTCGTCACCTGCGCGATGTCCCGCACCTGTGTCGTCAGGTTCCTGAAGACCGTGTTGACGGAGTCGGTCAGGTCCTTCCACGTCCCGGCCGCGCCCGGCACGTTGGCCTGCCCGCCGAGCTGCCCCTCCGCGCCGACCTCGTTGGCGACGCGCGTGACCTCGTCCGCGAACGTCCGCAGCGTCTCCGTCATCTGGTTGATGGTCTCGGCGAGCTGGGCCACCTCGCCGCGCGCGCTCACCCGCACCTTCTGCGACAGGTCGCCGTTCGCGACGGCCGTCGTGACCTGGGCGATGCCCCGCACCTGCGCGGTCAGGTTGCCCGCCATCAGGTTCACCGAGTCGGTGAGGTCCTTCCACACGCCCGCGACACCCGGCACCTGCGCCTGCCCGCCGAGCTCGCCCTCCGTGCCGACCTCCCGCGCGACCCGGGTGACCTCGGAGGAGAACGAGGACAGCTGGTCCACCATCGTGTTGACGGTGTTCTTCAGCTCCAGCATCTCGCCGGCCACATGCACGGTGACCTTGCGGGACAGATCGCCCTTGGCGACCGCCGTCGTCACCAGGGCGATGTCACGCACCTGCGCCGTCAGGCGGTACGCCATGGTGTTGACCGAGTCCGTGAGGTCCTTCCACGAACCGGACATGCCGCGCAGCCGGGCCTGCCCGCCCAGCTTGCCCTCCGTGCCGACCTCGCTGGCCACCCGCGTGACCTCGTCGGTGAACGTGGACAGCTGGTCCACCAGGTTGTTGACGGTGCGCCCGACCTTCAGGAACTCACCGCGCAGCGGATGCCCGTTGCCCTCGTCCGCCTCCGCGCGCAACTCCATGCGCTGCTCCAGGTCGCCCTCCGCGACCGCGGACAGCACCCGGCCGACCTCGGAGACAGGCCGTACGAGATCCTCCACGAGGGCGTTCGACGCGTCGATCGCCGCCGCCCAGGAGCCCTCCATGGCCCCGCCCCGCAGCCGCTCTGTGAGCTTTCCCTCACGCCCCACCGTGCGCCGGACCCGCGACAGCTCACCGGTGAGGTGGAGGTTGCGGTCGGCGACCTCGTTGAAGACGGCGGCGATCTCCGACATCACGTCGTCGCCCGAGACCGTCAGGCGCTTGCGGAAGTTCCCGTCCCGCATCGCCACCAGGGCGACGAGCAGCTTGTTGAGGGCCGCAGCGTCCACTGTGGCCGTCGTCCCGTTCCGCGGCTTGCGCTGACTGCTCAGGGACCGTCCGTCCTTCGCGCGCGTCTTTGTGGCACGCGTCGCAGCGCCAGACTCCACTGTGTCCCTCCCGCAAGGGTCGACCGTACTGCTGGGGCTCCATCCGAAGCCTGCCCAGTGTTTCACCATGGCCGAACCAGGCCATAACAGTTCGGCAGCTTCGCACACCGTCCGCACACCCTCCGGGCGGAAACACTGGCGACCGGCATCAGCTTGGACGGCGAAGGTAAGTAACCTGGCATCCGGCTGTCCAACCACCCCGGTCCTGCCCGGCCAGGGCGGTGGCACACATAACAGCGGGCATCGGAGGGGCGGCCGCACCATGGGACTGCAGATTCCCGGGGGACAACGGACGAGGAGTTCTGTGATCACCGCGCGCGCGGCTGCGACTTTCGAACCCGTCGGGCGTTCCGTCGCGACGGCCCGCTCGTTCGTCAGAGACACCCTCCAGGGCTGGGGGTTCTCCGACATCGTCGACGACGCGGTCGTCCTGACCAGCGAACTCGTCACGAACGCCGTCGTCCACGCGGGCACCGCCGCCGACGTCCTGTGTCTGCGCACCGAGGACGCCGTCCGCATCGAGGTCTCCGACCACTATCCCGAGCGCGAGATCCCTCTCCAGAGCTCCCCCGCGACCATGGGCAGCCCCGACCGCGAGGGCGGCCGCGGCCTCCAGCTCTGCGCCGCCCTCGCCACCCGCTGGGGCGTCGACTACACCTCGACCCACAAACAGGTCTGGTTCCAGCTCAACCTGCCCGACCGCCCCGTCGGCACCCGCGCCGCGGGCCCCGTGCTCCCGGCCGACCTCCTCCCGATCACCGACGGCCGCGTCCGCGTCGCCGTCGTCCAGATCGACCGCGCGGGCGCCATCTCCGCCTGGAACGAGGACGCCGAGGAACTCTTCGGGTACGTCGCCGAGCAGGTCACCGGCAAGCCCCTCACCGACTTCGCGGCCTGGCCGCACACCCCGGGCACCAGCACCGGCATCGCCGACGCCCTCCAGCTCTCCCGCTGGGAGGGCAGCTACGGCATCCGTGACTCCGGCGGCCGCGTCATCCCCGTCTACGCCTCGCACCTGCGCGTGCGCGACACCGACGGCGAGCCCTCGACGGTATGCCTCCTCGTCCGCGACGACGAGCGGGCCGTCCTGCAGACCCCGCTGCGCGGCCCCTCCCCCGAGCCCGGCACCCTGAGCGAGCCGCGCGCCGCCGACCCCTTCGAGGTCTTCATCGGCTCACCGGCCCCCGAGGACCTGGACGGCCTCCTGCAGCGCACGGTCGAGCGCGCCCGCGACATGCTCGACGGCGACGCGGCCTTCCTGCTCCTGGCCACGGACGACGAGACGGAGCTCGAGGTCCGTGCCTCCACGGGCCTGCCGTCGGCCCGCCAGCGCTTCGCCCGCGTCCCTGTGGAGGCGGGCCCCGGCCGGTACGGCTCCGCCCGCCTGCCGGCCGTCCACGAGGACCTCACGCTGGTCCCGGGCGCCGTCCCGCTGCTCAACAGCACCGGCATGCGCTCGGTCGTCACGGTCCCGCTGAAGGTCGAGGGCCGCCTCACGGGCTCCCTCGGTGTCGCCGCCGAGGCCCCCGACCGGTACTCGAACGAAGAGGCCCTGCGCCTGCAGTTCGCCGCCGACCGCATCGCCCTCGCCGTCGAGTCGGCCCGCCTCGGCGAGCTGGAGCGCCTGCGCCGCGGCTCCCTGTCCTTCCTCGTGGAGGCCTCCGACCTGCTCGCGGGCACCCTGGACCGCGATCAGACCCTGGCCCTGATGGCTCAGATGACCGTCCCGACGCTCGCCACGTGGTGCGCCGTCTACACGATCGCCGACCAGGCCTCCGAGCCGTACCTCTCGTACGTCCTGCACGAGGACGAGGATCGCATCGACGGCCTCAAGGCCCTCCTCGCGAAGGTCGCCCCGCCCGACCCGGTCCCGACTCCGGGCGCCCGCGTCTGGACGTCTCCCTCCGACGCCGCGCACCAGGCGGCCCTGCGCACGTCGATGCGCAACCTCGGCCTCGGGGAGCCGATGTCGGCCGGCGCGGGCATCGGCACGACCTTGTCGACGGCGTCCGCGGTGGGCGGCGAGACGGTGGTCCTGCCCCTGGTCGCCCGCAACCGCGTCATCGGCATGCTGGTGCTCGGCAAGCCGTCCGACGAGCACTTCCGCCAGGAGATCCTGGAGCTCGCCGAGGACCTGTCCCGCCGTGCCGCCCTGGCCCTGGACAACGCCCGCCTGTACTCGGAGCGCATGGCGATCAGCCAGTCCCTCCAGCGCAGCCTCCTCCCGCCCGGTCTGCCGCAGGTCCCGGGCGTGGAGGTGGAGGTCATCTACCGCGCGGCCGGCGAGGGCAACGAGGTCGGCGGTGACTTCTACGACCTCTTCCCGATCCGCGACGGCGCGTACGGCTTCGCGATCGGCGACGTCTGCGGCACAGGCCCGGAGGCGGCCGCGGTCACGGGCCTGGCCCGACACGCGCTGCGTCTCCTCGCCCGTGAGGGCTTCGGCGGCCCCGCGGTCCTGGAGCGCCTGAACGCCGCGATCCTCGACGAGGGAGCCCGCAGCCGCTTCCTGACGCTCCTGTACGGCGAGTTGTGGCCCCAGGAGGACGGCTCGGCGATCCTCAAGATCGTCTGCGCGGGCCATCCGCTGCCGCTGCGCCTGCGCCAGGACGGCACGGTCGAGCCGTACGCGGAGCCGCAGCCCCTGCTCGGCGTCATGGACGACCTGGAGTTGTACGAGCAGACGGTGACCCTGGATCCCGGGGACGTCCTGCTGTGCGTCACGGACGGCGTGACGGAGCGCCGCGAGGGCACGCGGATGCTGGGCGACGACGGCCTCGCCGACGTCCTGACGACGTGCACGGGGCTGACGGCGGGCGCGGTGGCGGCCCGCATCATGCGCGCGGTGGAGCGCTTCGCGTCGGACGCCCCGTCGGACGACATGGCGATCCTGGCGATGCGCGTCCCCGGCCTCGACGACTGACCGACAAGCGCCCCTTCCTCGCGAGGGGGCACACGACCAAGAAGGCCACCGTCCTGGGGACGGTGGCCTTCTCTTCTTCCTTCAATCTCCGAGCCCCCAAGCGGAATCGAACCGCTGACCTTCTCCTTACCATGGAGACGCTCTACCGACTGAGCTATAGGGGCCAGTTGCGTTCTGCGCGGTTTCCCGAGCGGCAACGGAATAGATCATACCCGAACATCGGGCGCCTCAGAACCGCCGTCTCCTCGGGCACCGAGGAACGTGGCCCGATTCAGAACGCGGGCTGCAGCAGTCCGCCGAGCGCGTTGCACGCCGACACGATCCGCTGGAGTTCCCGCCGCGTCAGCGAGGCGTCCACGGGCAGCGCCAGCGTCTCGTCGGCGGCCCGCTCGGTCTCCGGCAGTTCCACGTCCCGCCAGTACTTCGGCGTCCGGTGCAGCGGCGTCTTCACGGGTACGCGGCAGTCAACTCCCCTGGCCCGTACGGCGCGCGCGAACGCGTCGCGGTCCGGCCGCCCGTTCCCCGGCACCCGCACGACGTACTGGTGGCTGTGGGCGGCTCCTCCGGCCGGCGTTATCACTCCGGTGAGGCGCCCGTTCAGATACGAGGCGTACGCCTGCCGCTGTGCCATCCCGTCACGTGACGCGTCCGGCTCGGCGTGCTCCAGTACGAGGAGTGCGTGCCGCTGTCCGACGGCGTGGAGCCCGGTGATGTCCGCCTGGTTCCCGAAGCGGTGTACGGCGACCACGGCGGCTGTCCGGGCGGTGACGACGGCGTCGACCGCCTCGGGGTCCAGGCAGTACGTCCTGGGGTCGATGTCCGCGAACACGGGCATGGCGCCCGCGAGCACGGCGGCCTCGGCCACTTCGGCGTTCCCGTAGGCGGGGACGATGACCTCGTCCCCGCTGCCGACTCCTGCGGCTCGCAGCATCGCAAGTGTTCCCATGTCGCGGATGTTGGTCGCGCAACGTGAACGGGGAGTAACGCGCAACAAAAAAGAGCTGGTCCCTGAACCGAAGTTCAGGGACCAGCTCTTTTATCAATTTTAGTTCGGCGGCGTCCTACTCTCCCACAGGGTCCCCCCTGCAGTACCATCGGCGCTATAAGGCTTAGCTTCCGGGTTCGGAATGTAACCGGGCGTTTCCCTCACGCTATGACCACCGAAACACTATGAAACTTTTCAAACGACCGCACCACGCCATCACCATGGCATGGGGTTGTTCGTGGTTTCAGAACCAACACAGTGGACGCGAGCAACTGAGGACAAGCCCTCGGCCTATTAGTACCAGTCAACTCCACCCCTCACAGGGCTTCCATATCTGGCCTATCAACCCAGTCGTCTACTGGGAGCCTTAACCCCTCATGGGGGTGGGAGTCCTCATCTCGAAGCAGGCTTCCCGCTTAGATGCTTTCAGCGGTTATCCTTTCCGAACGTAGCCAACCAGCCATGCCCTTGGCAGAACAACTGGCACACCAGAGGTTCGTCCGTCCCGGTCCTCTCGTACTAGGGACAGCCCTTCTCAAGACTCCTACGCGCACAGCGGATAGGGACCGAACTGTCTCACGACGTTCTAAACCCAGCTCGCGTACCGCTTTAATGGGCGAACAGCCCAACCCTTGGGACCGACTCCAGCCCCAGGATGCGACGAGCCGACATCGAGGTGCCAAACCATCCCGTCGATATGGACTCTTGGGGAAGATCAGCCTGTTATCCCCGGGGTACCTTTTATCCGTTGAGCGACGGCGCTTCCACAAGCCACCGCCGGATCACTAGTCCCGACTTTCGTCCCTGCTCGACCCGTCAGTCTCACAGTCAAGCTCCCTTGTGCACTTACACTCAACACCTGATTACCAACCAGGCTGAGGGAACCTTTGGGCGCCTCCGTTACCCTTTGGGAGGCAACCGCCCCAGTTAAACTACCCATCAGACACTGTCCCTGATCCGGATCACGGACCCAGGTTAGACATCCAGCACGACCAGAGTGGTATTTCAACGACGACTCCACGAACACTGGCGTGCCCGCTTCACAGTCTCCCACCTATCCTACACAAGCCGAACCGAACACCAATATCAAACTGTAGTAAAGGTCCCGGGGTCTTTCCGTCCTGCTGCGCGAAACGAGCATCTTTACTCGTAGTGCAATTTCACCGGGCCTATGGTTGAGACAGTCGAGAAGTCGTTACGCCATTCGTGCAGGTCGGAACTTACCCGACAAGGAATTTCGCTACCTTAGGATGGTTATAGTTACCACCGCCGTTTACTGGCGCTTAAGTTCTCAGCTTCGCCACCCCGAAGAGTGACTAACCGGTCCCCTTAACGTTCCAGCACCGGGCAGGCGTCAGTCCGTATACATCGCCTTACGGCTTCGCACGGACCTGTGTTTTTAGTAAACAGTCGCTTCTCGCTGGTCTCTGCGGCCACCCCCAGCTCAGACAGCAAGTGTCATCACCAGAAATGGCCCCCCTTCTCCCGAAGTTACGGGGGCATTTTGCCGAGTTCCTTAACCATAGTTCACCCGAACGCCTCGGTATTCTCTACCTGACCACCTGAGTCGGTTTAGGGTACGGGCCGCCATGAAACTCGCTAGAGGCTTTTCTCGACAGCATAGGATCATCCACTTCACCACAATCGGCTCGGC